>JAERTF010000024.1 GCA_016845105.1 Bacteroidota bacterium
CAATAATGTCATCTCCATACATGCTCTTGCACTAGTACCATTAAAACAAAAAAAGTGTAAAATATTTTAACAATCTGTAACTAAAATAGTTTACAATTATTTAACTTCGTAGTTTCATTTGAAAGCCCAATTTGTAATGAAAGGTAAAATACTTATTCTCGATGATAACAAAAGTGTACTTACTGCACTTGAGATGTTGCTACAAACAGAATTTGAATCCGTTTACTGCCTTAATAGTCCAATATCATTGCTTTCTACAATAAAGCAACATAATTTCGACATTGTACTTTTAGACATGAATTTTAAGGCGGGAATTAATAGTGGAAATGAAGGGATTTTCTGGTTGAATGAAATTCACAATTATGACTCAACAATAAGTGTTATAATGATTACCGCTTATGGAGATATTGAACTAGCGGTAAAGGCAGTTAAAGAGGGTGCCTTTGATTTTATACTAAAACCATGGGATAACAATAAACTAATATCAACACTTCATGCAGCTATGAAGCTGAGAAAAAGTAACATCGAGAATATCTCTTTAAAAAATAAAGCTAATACTTTAAAACAAGTCCTTAAACCATCAACACAATCAATAATTGGTGAATCTAAATCAATGAAAAGTGTTATGGAATTGGTTAAGAAAGTTGCCAAAACTGACGCCAATATTTTTATAACCGGTGAAAATGGTACAGGAAAAGAGTTAATTGCCAGGGAAATCCATAATCATTCAGCAAGAAGAAATGAATTGCTGCTAAGCGTTGACATGGGCTCAATTAGCGAATCACTTTTTGAAAGTGAACTTTTTGGTCACACCAAAGGATCGTTTACGGACGCCAATGAAGATAGGGTGGGGAAATTTGAGGCTGCTCATAATGGATCTATTTTTCTTGATGAAATAGGCAACCTTTCATTATCAATGCAAGCTAAAATTCTTAGTGTATTACAAAACAGAAGTGTAACTAAACTAGGCAGTAATAATACAGTTCCCATAAACATCCGTTTGATTTCTGCAACAAATAAAGACCTTACCTCAATGATTAAAGATGGTCTTTTCAGAGAAGATTTACTCTATCGGATCAATACAATAACTATTGAGATACCACCATTAAGAAAAAGAGAAAATGATATACTATTACTTGCTGATTTTTATCTCCAGAAATATTCTTTAAAATATGATAAACAAGGAATTGAAATTAATAAAAAAGCATATCAGAAATTATTAAATTATTCATGGCCTGGAAATGTAAGAGAACTGCAGCATTGCATTGAAAAAGCTGTAATACTGGCTGATGGAAATATGCTAAGAGAATCTAGTTTCAATTTAAGTGACGCCATATTTGACAAGAATATCAACATTGAAAATAATACAATTGAGGAGATGGAAAAAATGATGATATTGGCTAGTATCGAAAATGAAAAGGGGAATATGAGTAATGTGGCTAAAAACCTTGGAATAACACGCCAAACACTATATAATAAACTAAAAAAGTATGAGATTTAATTGTGGTAATAGGCTAAGTTGCCAAAAATTTAAATGGATATGAGAGTAAGGAGGGCAAATTGTTGTACTTAAATAATATTGATGAAAGAATAATCAATTATTCTCTACAATTCTATCTTTCCACCTTTCTACCACTTCAAATTCTATAACCTAATTAAGTATGATTTATAAACATTTCAATATAGCAATCTTAATACGCTTAGCAATAATTATTTTACTCTCGATATTAGTTTCATATTCATTCTTTGCTCAGGCGGAAATAATCCTGATTATGATTTCTGTTATTATTTTGATAATAGCAGTGATAAATATTATTACCTAATTTCAACAAAATAAACCAGTGGATTGCATTTTTCCTGCTTGGTGTTGAAAATGAAGATACTACGCTAAAAGCGCCTTCCAAAAGTGGTAATAAAGCTATCGATGATATATATTATGGAATTGTTCGTCTTAATGAACTATTCAAGAAGACTAAAATAGAAATAAGTACCCAGGAACAATATTTTCGGTCAATAATAAATCAATCAGCTACAGGTTTATTTTCCATTAATAAAAATGGACGCATAATAAATATTAATCCTGCCGCCATAAAATTGACCGGATTACAGGATCAATATCATATAAACGTGATGTCTGATATTGATGATGCTCTACCAGATTTTCTGATTAACTCCATTGATAAATCGCAAAATCAATCTGCGATTTTTGAAAATAAATATGGTCAGAAACTATTGTTTAAGCTTTCAGAAATAATTAGTCAGGAAGAAAAGATTCGACTGGTTGCTGTTAGCGATATAACCAAGGAACTAGATAATGGTGAAGTTGATGCTTGGATAAAACTTGCTCGTACATTGTCGCACGAAATAATGAATAATATTGTGCCCATTACTACTTTATCACAGGTTATTTCAAATTATTTCATAAAGGAAAATAATAATATTGAAATATCCGAACTTGAACCAAAAACCATTTCCAATACAGTAAAAGGATTAAAAGTAATTGAAGAGCGTAGTACAGGATTAATGAGTTTTGTTAATAATTACCGCAAATTTACCAAACTCCCAGCACCAAAATACACTGAAGCTGACTTGTGCCAAATTACTGAGAATGGTCTTATGGCAGCAAGCACTTATTGCGGATTTGAAAAAATAAAGCTGACAAAAATATTACCAAATAAGTGTACTTTTTCAACTGATGAGAAGCTCTTCTCCCAAGTATTAATAAACTTGCTAAAAAATGCATGTGAGGCATTGCAGATGGGGAGTATAGAAAATCCGGAATTAACAATCAAGCTTTCGGATTCCGAAAATAGTGTTCGCCTGGAAATCATTAATAACGGGCCTCAAATTCCTCCTGAAATAAAAGAACAAATATTTATCCCTTTCTATACCACGAAAGATGAAGGATCGGGAGTTGGCCTAAGTTTGAGCAAACAAATTATGCTTAAAATGGGCGGTGATGTAATTTTGAATACCAGCAATGAAAATCTAACTCAGTTTGTTGTTAAGTTAAGTACTTAACTTTGATCAATTAGTTATTTTATTCAATGAAACTCCTCGCAAGCTGACGAGGTATCTCAATGGAATCTTTATTTTTTCAATACGCATCAAGATGCGGGGAACCAGCCTGCTGCTGGCAGGTATAACCCGGGAGATCCTTCTACTACACTCAGAATCAGTTCGACTAAATAATTTTGTTTCTCAAAATTAAAGTCTCAAGGATTCAAGTAATCTGATTAGCGCAACATTCTTCATTAAGTTATATTCAATTATTTAGAAGCTGTTCCTTTATTATAGATAACAGGCATCTGACCCTTCCATTGTTGCCATAGTTCATCATTTGTGATAAGGTCAGCCATAAATTGGCCGACATTGATACGACTGATTACACCATCATCTACTATACTTCTCATGGGGGATGGGTAGATCTCTATTTCAGATGTTTGATCTTCATCAATTAATCCTGAAGGCCGAACGGCCACCCATTCGATGTCCTTGTTATTTTGACCGATGATGGTTCTTAAGTATTCTGCAGCCTGTTCATTGTCGGGGTGTGGAGGAAGAAAAAGTCGTAGCATGACAATCATGATTTTCTGGGAAAAAGGAATGTGTTCATTAAGATCACGATTGCGGTTAGCAACTGTATTCATCAAAACAAATTTTGTGGATGTCTCAGGTTTATTTGCTTTTATGGCCATACATAAGCGTCGGGTTGCATCCGTTACCAGTCGGCGGGGTTTACCAAATATCCCTTTAAAAGTGAGGTTATGTCCCAGGCATGAGGCTACAGCACTACAGCCTGCAACTTGATGTTTTAGCTCATTATCTGTTAATTCCAATAAACTCGCCTGGATAAGATCCAGAGCTGTATGATTCATTATGGCTTCAGGCAATCTATCCGGAGATCGCACAATTGCCTTTACTTGATAACCTCGATTTAGTAACTCCTCAACCAATCGTATTCCTGTTGCACCGGTTGCACCTATAACTAATGTTGTCATTTTAGTAAACTATTAATTAAATGTATTTTATATCTGATGTGTTCTTATGGCATTGTGTTCAGGTCTCTTAGCATGTTGGCTTTTCTCACAAGACCATCATTATATTCTTTCAAATAATATTTTTTTTGCTCTTGGATTGTTTATAATTAAGCCAATAATTGAATCATCCTTTTCAAGGAAAGAGATGGATTGTATTAATCCTGAATTACTAACAAAAGTCATACCATCTGAATGTTCAAGAATTAAATCATTGGGAAATACTGTACTTTGGATTTTCAATTCATTATTTTCATATTTAGCTTCATATTTTACATCAAGTTCCTGTGAATAGTATACACCAGCTAATTCGTTGTAATTAATACTATCCTCTTTTTTGTTTTCTTCAACTTTTAAAGCTAAGTAATTATTACCATTCACTTTAAGTGTATGACTACTTACTTTACCATTTTTTAAATGAAAAACAATTTCAGCTTTAGATTCTTTTGCAAAAAACACAGAGTCTGATTTAGCATAAAGTTGAATATTTTTATCGTATACATTAACGAAATACTGATCATCTTCTTTAAAAAATGTCAAATAACAACCTTTGTCATCCACCTGATCATATTTACCAGCACACAAAGTAAAAAATTCATCGTTCACTTCTTGTTCAATTAATTCAGTGTCATTTAATTTTTTTTCCTCTTCTTGATTAAAAAGAATATCAACAATATCAACTATCATTTTTTGGGGCTGTAATATACCATTATTGCTTAGTATAACTATGCCAATACTTTCTTCAGGAAAAAACGCAATTCCTGACCTATATCCTCCCCAGGCTCCATCATGCACATAAGCTTCCATGTTATTTATTTCACTTATGTACAAACCGTAGCCATACTCTATTGTTTTGCTGCTGTTTAATTTTCCTGTTTGAGTCATACTATCAAAGGCTCTATTACCACCAAGGCTCTTGTTATAAAAGTTTGTCATCCATTTTGACATATCTGAGGTATTGCTTTTAAGTGAGCTTGAGCCAGGTGCATTGAGGTTATTAGTAAAAGTAAGATAATTGTGTCCGGAATAAACATACGAATTAGCGATTATCTCTTCTTTTGAATTGTTATCTTCAAGATAGAAAGTATTCTCCATTCTTAAAGGAACAAATATTTTATCATGTGTCCAACTATTAAATGTTGTATCTGTAACTGCTTCAACAATTTTTGCCAGTAGATTGTAATTGGAATTACTGTACAAAAACTCAGTACCCGGAGTAAAGTTTAAACTTTCTTGATTTTTAAGAATATCATAAATATCATCCAATGAAAGTGGTTCTTCGGGCTGCCATCCTTTCAAACCAAAGAGCGAAGGCCAGTCTCTAATGCCAGAGGTGTGATGAACAAGTTGATTTATTGTAATATCACTCATAACCTCTGGCAAATCAGGTAGGTATTTACTGATTTTATCATTAATATTTATTTTACCTTGTTCTACCAGAAGAGCGATTGCCATCCCTGTAGTTTGTTTACTAGCAGAGGCAATATCAAAAATTGTAGTTTCCGTTATTGGCGTCTTTTTGTCTAAATCAGCAGAACCGAAATTCCTTTTGTATATTATAGAGTCTTTCTTTGTAATTATCAAAGAATATCCGGGCTTATCGCCGTCATCTAAAGTTCCTTCTTGCTGGTTAAAGTAGGCATCTAATTGTGATTTCATCTCCTTTACCTGTACTGTATTGCACTGGATAAGACTAATAATTATCATTAACCCTAATCCAAGTGCTCCAATTTTTTTCTTTTTCATCATGCCTTGTTATTATTAATTTAGTAATCCACGTTCTATTTCTCTGGCTTGCATACAACGTGTTAAAATACAACTTTTATTACCGTATATTAAAGTGAATTAAAAAGCTTAAATTGCTTTACTGATTTCTCTTGTAATCAGGGTTTACGGTAAATAAGTTATTTACATTTTTCCACTGACCATTAAGTTTTGCAATATGAAGATACTCTATGCATTCATTAAAAATCACTTTTACACTAGCTATAGTTGGCATTGCATCTAGTATGAATACTTGAGTTTTTAAACCATATTCCCTGTCTTGATGAAACAACGTAATATAATCCATCCGGGATTTATTGATAGTTCCTAAGAAGTCGATACTATCACGTGTATGAATACTTCTTTTTACAAATTCGAAATGGACTGCTTTATCAACCCTATCAGCATCCTTGTAGTACCATCCCTCAATGTAATCCAGGGCAGCTTGTTTTATTTGTATACTATCATTAGGTGTTTGACTTTTAACTGTGATTGTAATGAGTACTATTATAATCACAGTGATGATTTTTAAAAATTTCATTTTTATCTGTTTATGTGTGTTATATATGATTAATCAAGTACTTTCAATGTTGCTGTATATGAATAATGAATCTAATTAACTTGTAATCACCACTTTTTATTAATTATTTCTATAGTTATCAATTATCTTACTATCCACCCAGTAAATATCTGTTTTCCCCTTTTGAGGGTGATTAAATGATTCAATAAAATCATCTTTAATGATTTTGTAAGTCAATTTTCCCGGCAATTCTTTCGATTCCACTGATTGATTTGAGGTGTAGAAGAAATATTTGCCATCAGGAGAAACAATTGGGCAAAACTCTCTACCTGTTACATTGATCTCATCGCTCATTCTCTGAGGCAAACTCCATTCGCCTTCTTTGTTAAAAGTTATATACAAGCCATAACCGGAATCTCTGCCTAATGATGCGAATATCATGTAATCTTCTTTTGGTGAAATGAATATATCACCTTCCCAATGACTGTTTATGATATCATTTAACCTGACTGGATTTTCAAAACCATCTTCCAGTCTTTCTGCATAAAAAATATCTTTATTATTCTTTCCAATTCTTCCGGAAGAAAAATAAAGTTTGCCTTCCTGAGTTAAACTTGGATAAGTTTCATCTGCTGATGAATTAATATCCAAAGGTAGTCTTTCAGGTTCTAACCACTTATCTCCGGCTCTGCGAGTTCTCCAGATATCCCAATCTCTTTTTGCTGCATTCATCGAATCAACAGGTCTTTTGGAAATAAAGTAGAGCCACTTACCATCATAGGTTATAAAAGGATCTGCATCAGAATATCTGCCTGAGAATGATGCCACTTCCGGTTCTGACCATTTTTCCCCATCATTTATCATCGTCATAATAACCAATTGTCCATTTGGCATTCTAATGGAAAAATAGAATTCTTTGAAGTCGGGAGAGAATGCGGCATTTATTTCTGACATTCCGGTAGAAACAATATTAGGGGCGAATAATTCAGGAGAAAGTCCAGGCTGTTTTTGTCCGAGATATTTACCAATTAGTTCTGGAAATTTATCTTTTTCATTTTCCATTTGATTGACATTACATCCCATGGTAATGATCAGTAATAAAAATAGAATCTGTTTTTTCATGGCTATATTCTGTTATTCCAGTTCCGACAATACTTTTTCAGCATTTTCGTTTTTGGGGTTTAACTCTAAAGATTTTTTATAAGCTATAATTGCATCTTCCATGTCACCTAGCTTTAATAAACACTCTCCGTAACTATCAAAAGTATTATAACTATTTGGATACAATTCTTTATTTAATTGAAATATTTTGCAGGCTTCTTCCTCTTTTCCTTCGTTCATCAAATTATATCCAAAGTGATTAAACCACGTTTCACGAAGATCATATTGAGTTGCCAGGATATCTTCATTCTTAACAAAAAGTACTATTTCATCAATGGTTTTCCCTTCATCCAACAATTCTGTTAGTTTTTTTCTATTCAAATTTTTTACTTTCTCTCTTTGCTCAGCTAAAGTTTCCACGCCGTATTCTATTCTTTCAGCGTCAGTAATTTTTGTTGAGTCTAATTCTTCTCTCACAACAACATTGTTATCTAATCTCTTATATTGCGTACCATAAATTTGAGGTTTATTTATGCTCAACAAATATCTGTCAGACATTACAGCCAAAAACCATTTATTTTTTGATGAATCCAATTCTATAGATTTTTTCATGAGTTTCACAGCCAATCCATAAGCAACGGAGTCTTCTCCATGGTGAAAAATCAATGCTGCATTACTATAATCTGCTGATGTACGCACTTTATTGGAATCCAGCAATTCATATACTCTTGCTTCCCTTGTACTATCATTTTTTTGTCTAATACTCCTATCGATATGATTCGTTCTATCTGCCTGATCACTTTTAAACATTTCAATAAGTTCCTGACTATCATTAACTTTATCCTGCGCTACGCTATTCGTAATATTGCATGAAATAAATCCGATAATTACTATTAATAAAAAAACCTTTCTCATTAGTCCATTTGATTAATTGCAAATATGTATTCAATCCTATTTGCTGTCTTTTTCAACCCTATGAGCTATTTTGCTTACAATCTTCCAGGTATCTTTGAACTTTATAAGCGAAAGGAAGTCAATATAGTTGAGTTCTTCACCTTCGTAGAATTCAATTTTGGCAACTGCTACATTTCCTGCTATATCTATGAATAAAAATTTTACTGTTGTTAATTCATCTTGAAACGAATATTTATTGCCTTTGTCTTTTCCTTCTTTCGCAATATCAATCCAATTATAAATGGGGAGCTTCCACATTGTATTTCCTTTTCCGGCACTCAGCAATTCAAAACCGGGATGAAAACCGTTATTAATGGCGTCTTCATCTGCATTATTACACAACCCATCAACATAGGAAGTCTGAATTACTTGTTTAATAAGTTCTTTTTCGTTTACTTGCTCGTCTTGTGCGAATAAGGCGCTGATTGACAACAGTGTAATTACGGAAACCAAAAATGTTTTTTTCATCTGTTAGATTTTTCTTTATTGTTTATATTTTATTAAATTTTTTAATTTGATGTATGTTTAAAATTATTTCAATTGTTGCAAATAAATTATCTGATTCATTACCATATTAAACACCCCAAAATATTATCAAAAACATTCATTATGCTATGTGCAATTATCCCTGGAAATATTGAACCTGTCTTAATTCTCAACCAACTTAGCCCTAGTCCTGCAGAAAATGTCATAAGAAATATCTTAAACCCTTCAACAAAGCTTTCAGCATATAGCAAATGAGCAACCCCAAAAAGCATTGACAGGATAGCGATAATTACCCATATTTTTGCGTTTGAAGATTTGGATTGCTTGGCATAGTACAACAAAAATCCAAGTACTGCACCTCTTAAACCAATTTCTTCTGCAATGCTTGGCATTGTTAGCTCAAACAGGTAATATTCAAGTCCACGGTTGAAATTTGGATCGCTTGATAAGATTTGATTAGTAAAATTCCAGAAGGCAATTACAACACCAATAATAATTGTGTATTTCAACCAATTTTTATGTTTTGGTTTTTCCAATGCCAATAGTTGTTTTGGTGCTTTAAAAATAAAGGCTAAAAGAATTATTGCTATGATGCTTACAATATCCTGACCCCATCCCATTTTCAAACCCGGGTTCAATATTTTCTGAATTTCCGAACCAAGAATCAGCCCACAGAAGAAAACAATGAGGAATATAATCGCCCAAATCAAAGGATTCTTTCTTTCCTCGGATAATGAACTAATGCCTATGTAATTTCTAATATCCATATTTTGGTTTTGAGTTGTTAATCTCATTACAATCAACTATTACATTCGATTAGCTTTATCACAATTATCATCTCCTATTATCATCTATCCATCGTTCTTTTTTAATTCATCAAATATTTCTGTTGAAACCCAGAAAAAATCCTGTGTTTTGGTATGACGCATAAAGAATAAGTATTTGCCATCAGGAGAAACAATGGGAAAGCGGTCTCTTAATTCAGTGTTTATTTCAGGTCCTAAGTTTATTGGGAATTCCCAATTCTCATCATTGGTTTTAAAACTGATATATAGGTCGACATCCCCATATCCTTCATCTTGTTTATCTGCAAAAATTACATAATCTTCGTTGGGAGACATATAGAAATTCCATGCCTGCCGAAAACCTTTGTAAATACCTATGCTATCTATTAAAGTGAAATTATTCTTGTTAAAAGTGTATTTTGATATTTTACCCCTTAGATTTTTGTAAGCTATTCCGTTTTTTGTGAATATAGGGCTATAGTTTTGTTCTCCTGAATTATATGATTCGTTAAGCAGAATGGGTTCATCTCCCCATTTTCCATTATTCTTTTCAACATAATAAGTGTACATGTTTGATTTAACCCAGGGACTTTTAACCTGATAAAAGAATAATCTATTGCCATCAGGCGAAAAAACCGGTCCACCATTAAGGCCATATGGATTATTTTCGATGAATTCGGCTCGCTTTGGTTTTGTCCAAACTCCATTATCAAATTTTGAATAGAATATTTGTTCGGTATTCTTTTCACCATCTTCGGTTTTATAGTCAGCTGTCCAGGCCGACCAATAGATCTCATCTCCTTTGGGCGAAACTGCAATCTGGCAATGCTCTACCCAGGTGCTATCTGAAACTATGCCAGGAGCAAAAACTTCAGGTGTTAAACCAGGTGGTGTAAGACCGAAATATGCATCCTTACTCTCAATAAAAGGAGTTTGAAGGGGTGTGCAATAACTAAACACAATACCTATTACCAAAAATAAAAGAATGCTTTTAACAGCTGTAATTTTATTAGTAAACATACATTTTTTGAGTTATAGAATTTGAACCTGAAATCAATCGAACTAAATAAATACCACTGTTAAGCGTGCTAACATTCAACCTTAAATCCCATCCATTTATCTTTTTCTTCAACTTGACCTTTCCTGAAAGGTCCACTATTTCTATTCCATTAATAAAGAAATCAGCCTTTATTTGCACTTTTCCGGTGGCCGGATTAGGGATAATATCAAATGCTTCTTGAACTACAGTTTGTGTGCTTTCAGGAAGGTCAACTGACAGGTCTCCAAGGGTTACAATTTTGTCGGGACCTGGCACAGGAATTACAAAGACATCTTCATCTACATAATAGTTCATTTCTGATGACCTCCCAATCATAGGATAAGTTTCATCCTGATAAATGAGTTTTGTACTGGTTAATATAGCGGGATTACCTGCATTATCAATCTTGATATTGTACTGATGATTAACACCTGTTTCAATAGTCTCAACGATTTCACCACTTACTGGATTAACTGTATGGTATTGATCTTCAAGCTCCAATACGTAAAACAAACTATCAAGAGGATTATATGCAGCAGAAAGACTGTAACTATCTAGATAAATCGTATTACTTATAAAAGAATCCTCCCCCTCAATATGAACAATTGCGATAGAATCTGTAAAACACAATGGAAGAGCCCATTTGGAATCGTGTGAGAATGTAAAATCAAGTATTCCAATATTATTAAAGGGCAGTGAGGCAACGAGTTTCATTTTCTCAACATCCACTATACCAATGAAGTACTCGTTATTTTCATTCTTTTCGTAGAAAAAGCAGTATTTTCCATTTGGAGTGATTTTTATTTTATTCCATATTAAAACTCCTGTTCGCGAATTCCAATAATATGCCATTCGTGCATTTATTGTTATCTGTTTTTCAATGATACTGGCTAATCCATCAAGTTTCACTTTGGTTAAAAGTCCTTCCAATCCGCCAAATACACTATAATCTAATATATACGCCCACTGACCATCGCTTGATATTACTATATCATCAACTTCACCAACATCAATACTTGTAATATATTTATGAGTTTCTAAATTGAAAATTCTAATTGTATCACTAAAGTCGGAATATATAATAACCTGATCTTTATCAGGAATTATTTTCAACCCAGAAATGTCTTTATGGTAAATTAAAGTGTCAATAGTTTCTGTTTCAATATCTACAATACTAATGTTTTGCGTAAGCTTATTACATGCTATTATTTTCCTCCCATTATCAATCAGCCATGCCATGTTAGTCTGGTCAGCTTCATAAGCATTTCCTGTATAAAATGTTGTATCTACAGTGTAGTTTGAAGGATCGCTAATATCCATCGCATGTAAAGCCTCTCCAAAATAATCAAGTGTCGTATGCTCACAAACTCCATCGCTAACAAAAATCTCTGTTCCAGAAGGAGAAATAGCACCTGCCCAACCAACTTCAATACTATTATTCGATGATGTTACCAATTGTCCTGAATTTAAGTCGACGATATCAAAAAAACCAATGTTAAATACTATCACATAATCAAGATTTTCAATTATTAAATTGAGATTGGACGATTTAAAGCCAGTGGAAGGAATAATATTATACTGATTGGTGTTAAAATCAAAAAACATATAGCCATTAGCGAATATATCACCTTTCGAAAGTACTTTTGAACCATCTGAACTAACAATTAAATCATCAAAACTTCCATAGCCTACAGTTGTAGCAACTACCGAATCAATAACTGACATATTTTCCATATTAATTCTATAAACTGTATACAATTTATCAGGATACTCAACAAATGCGCAATACAATGTATCACCAGATTTTGAAAAACCTGCACCGGAAAAGAAACCAAAGTCGAATGTTTGTATTAATTCCCCATTTACTGAATTGTAAATTCCAAGCCTATCGTTATTAGTTCTGGCAATAATTTTATTACCATCCTGGGTAAGATAAAAAGGCATAAAACTATGTCCTACTCTCCCAGTGTTTCCACCACTATTAAATATATAAATTTTTGGTTCTGGAGTCTCAAATATTTGTGCGCCACTTTCTAAATTATAGGCTGCGACAGCACCCTTATTGTCATCAATAAAGCCTATGTACAGGATAGTTTTTTCGGGGTTGAGTTCGATCTGGCATGGTTCTTTTTGTAGTTTAATGGCTGAAGTAATTGAAAAGGTAGATAAATCGATTATCTGAATTTCTTTGGAGTAATAACAACAAACATAAATATAGTCTTCTGTAACTTTCATATCCATTGGTCCTCGCCCAAGTTCTATTATATGTTCAACCTCAAAACTATTGGAGTTATAAAGGAACAAGTTGTCGCTATGTTTATGCATTACTGCGATAAGCTCACCATTAGTAGTATATGATATTTTCTGCACAAAATCGCCATTGGGTGTTGGTGATGGATCGAAGTTTTTCATCATTTCAGAACGATTTGTGATATTGTTATATCCTTGAGTAGGTTCTTCATACATTCCGGCATCAATTATAAGCTTTCCCTTCTCGGTATCGATCGTATAAGTACCATCTTGAGATACATCATTCAGAAAATAATTCTTAACAGATCCATTTTCAGATAACCTAACGACAATTGGATTGCCAGAATCATCATATATTACCTCTCGCATCTGTGAGAATACAAGTAAATTTGCAAGGGAAAATAATGTAATTAAATATAGCTTTTTCATAATATACTAGAGTTTTAAGTTATGTACAAGATTAACTAGTTAGTCTATATTTTTTGGTTATGATTTATTCTTCCTCCAAAAGAAAATCAATGGAAGATTCCATGTAATAGGACCAGTTTTCCGGAAAGCCATGCCCTTCTTCAGGGAAAACAACAAATCGATTTTTGATTCCATATTTATCAAACCAATAACCAAGCTTTTTTTGATGTTGGATGGCCCAATCATTTTCACCACATAGCAAAGCCACCCTTAGTCCTCGTTCAGCAGAGTTAATATATATGGTACTATCCCAGTTTTCTGGGTTTACGGCGAATGATAGTAGAAGTCCTTTGGCAGGTATTTCATTATTAAGCCCTAGTAGCAATGAGCGATAACCTCCAGCAGAAGGACCGGCCAATATTACTTTTGAGGTATCAACATTGTAATTTGCAGTGACTTCCTTATATATACCTTTAATGTCATTCATCCAGTTATCCCGATCATATGCTCTTGAATTTGACCCATAATAGATCCCACCATGTGTATAAACTACTATAAATTCACTGCTGAGTTTTTCCGAAAGATAGTTGTATTGCAGATCAGGAATACTACCAATTCCACCATGCATAATCAGCATCAAAGGGTAAGAGGTATCCTGAGCATAACCTTTGGGAAGCTGAACCATAAATTCTGTAGTACTTGTTCCATTAGCAGAATCTTTAAGCTCTTCATTTTTCACTCTAAACGACTTATAACCATCAATCTTCTTAAGTTCCTTAAGATAAGGAGGAAATTCTCTTTCAGAGGTTCCCAGATAATAGAATAATCCTTCATCCTGACCTTTTTTAAGAACCTCGAGGCAATTATCATACTGTTCCATTTCAGCATAAAGAAATGATAACTTCCAAAAAACCAAATTATACCTGTAAGAGGCTGTGTTTAGTGTTTCTAATCCTTCCAATGCTAATTCAATGGATTTTTCATCATCGGATTGATGTTGGGACATTTTTTTTGTGAGCTCAATAAACTCTTTATCCAGCGGCTTGTAAGTCAGTTTATTTGTATTCTGACTGGTAGCAATGCTACTGCTAAATATTATAGCTACAACTATTAATGTTGATATTATGGTTTTCATTGGTTATGATTATTAGTTTGACTTCTTTTTATGTCATCAATTATTTTTGTACTTACCCACATTACATCTTCATTACCACTTTTAATCCACCTTGTAAAGAAAAGATACTTTCCATCGGGTGAGACAGTTGGGAAACGCTCCTGTTTTTCTGAATTAACCTCGGTACCCAATTTAACCGGATCGGTCCAGGTTCCCTCTGCACTTCTAAAACAAATATGAATATTACCGTAGTCAGTTTCCGAAGTATGTCGACTGGATGAAAACAACAAATAACTCTCATCAGGGGCAATAAAAGGTGTCCAGTTAAGTGTGCCACTTTGCGTATTAATACTTGGGGGCAATAATTCTGGTTTGGTATATTTTCCATTAATCAGTTCTGAACGATAAATACCATATTTATTCATAGTTTCCAGTTCCTCTGCATAGCCCAAAAAATATAGTGTTCCAGTAGTTGTAAATGAAAGGTTATAAGCAAATTTCAATTCTGGAAAGCGAGCAACCAGATCAAGGTTTTTTGGATCGTCCCAATTCTCACCTTCTTTCTGAATATAAGAGATAGTTCCCTTATTTTTTTTGCTATTAAAATATAATCTGTTACCATCAGGTGAAAAAATGGGACCACTGCCATAGGGTGTTATTTCTGGTGCTGTCCATTTATTATTATTGCGACGCATAGTCATACATTGGATTTGGGTGTCTTTTCCACTTTGTCTATAGTTTGACTGCCAAAATACTTCATTACCGTCGGGCGAAAAAGAAGGAGCACCATGCTCTATGGTACTGTCAGCAGAGATAATCCCAGGAGCAAAGATTACCGGAATATTGCCAGGAGGTCTTTGCCCAAAATAATCTCCTGTTAGATTAGAATATAATTTTTCAAAATACCTGATTTTCAACTTATCAAACGTATAAGCCAAGCCATTATATACATCTATATAGGGAACATGTTCTTCGTTTTTCAACGAATCGATCTTCCAATCAAGATTTTGGGGAGCCTTTTCTTTTAATAATAATTCAAATTCTGGTATTGTTGCAATTACACTGTTATAATCATTATCTCCAAAAATAATATATAACGTTTTATCAAAGCTCTGTATACTATCAAATAAATCATTTGCTTCGTTGAGCACATAATTCTCTCCCCAGCCAAGCATTGGACTACTTAAAATAAAAGAATGAAATAGGTTAGGTTCATGAATCATTGCATAAGTAGCAAACATTGCGCTATTTGAGAAACCAGTTAAAATACGAAGTGAATCTGTTCTATAATTTGATTCAACAAAAGGAATGGCTTCGGAACTAATAAATTTTAAGAACTTATTTCCACCACCGGAAGTTGGTATTCTATCCACCTTAAAAGGAAAAATTTCACCCCAACCATCTTCATTGCATAATCCCACCAATATCAATCCAGGAAATCCTTTATATCCTTCTAAATAACTAGCAGATGATTTTGCACGTTCAAAAGACCACTTAGGAAATAAGACATATAATACAGGGTGTGTTTTTAATGAATCTTTATAGTCACCCGGCAGGCTAATAAACAGTTCTCTGCTATTACCATATACTTCGGAATCGATATGGATTTTTTGTCCTATTGAAATTTCGTCGTTTGTTTGAGAAAATAAAATACTTTGCAAACAAAAGAGAAGTGTTAATATTGTTAATAGAATTGTTTTCATTTTATGCATTATTAGTTTTTTTGAGGCATTACCCATGTTTGCAATTCTTTATTGAAAATAATGGCATCCGCATAGTTTTGCCTTACAATTAATGAGTCAAAAGCTGGTGTCGTAAAATGATAATGGATTGGAATTATATAATTTCCTCCTACACCTTTAGTCACAAACTGTTTTGAAACAGAATCGCTATGAAGGTAGAAATGCTGAATAAAAGAAAGATCGATATTTCTTTCCGGAAACTGATACGACCGAAACTCTTCAAAAGTAAATTGGTCAATATCAACATCTCCAGTATGAAGAAGAGTTGTTCCATCTACAGAAACCAGAAATCCATTATTTGTTATTCTTGATTCAGGGCCATGAGGAAGTAGAAATCCTTCAACGCTAATTCCATTAATTTCCTTCATTACAGAACTATCTTTTGTTGGATTAAATCCAATACTTCTACCTGTAGAGTCATTCATATGATCTACCAGCTGCTTGGTTGAGGCAAAAATAGCCCTTGGATTATTTTTCATATGATCTTTTACCATAGCCGGATCAATATGATCTCCATGAGCATGGGTGACGATTATCAGGTCAACATTGTTGAAGGGTGCGTGAGCGTTTATTAGTTTATACTGAACTTCTTGGGGTAATTCATAACTATCTGGATATCCTTTAAATAATGCATCGATGAGGATTTTCTTATCTCCAATTTCAATTAGAAATCCTGCATTACCAACGTATGTAACTTTAGTTGTTATTTGTTGAGCATAAGATGAAAACACCATGCAACTCAACAACAGAAATATTTTAATTGCTTTTCTATTCAAAAAATTGTTTTTTTATTCAGGAATTACCTTTAAATTTCTAAAATACCCTTCAGAATTATTACCTACCCAAAATCCTACCCAGCCTTCTTTTCGTGAAATTAGTTGATCAATAGTTAAAGATGGTTTCTTTGAATTATTTACGAATACATTCACAGTAGGGTACTCAATTACTACTGTAACGTGAAACCAATCATTTGGCTCAGGCACCGGGGATATTGCATTCTCATACTTTTCAGGATGCTCCTGTCTTAGTATATACCATGGATATTCAGGATGAGAAATGTATTGAACTGAATGACCACTTCTATCAGGATTTTTAAAATTAAAAGGACGAAAATATATCGCTTCATAAGTGCTGTCGTTTAAACCATGAAATGCTATTCCAACAAAGCTTTTCCCCCGCTCATCTTTTCCTCTAATATCAAGCTCTATACTTCCATTAGTAAATATTGGTTCTTTAATCCAAAGTAATCCATCTCCAGGTCTTCCATCTAAATGAACTTCTTGGTCAATATTAATCTCTCTATTATGCAAAACCCATAGTTTAGAGTCATTAATTTTTGCTAAATCAGGGATTATTTCATTTTGTTGTGCAAATAATGAACTTATTGCCATTAAAAATACTATTGTATTTAATATCTTTTTCATATGTTTTCTATTAACTAATTCGACCACAAACTATCTAAACCAGAGTCATGCCACAAACACCACCATGCTTATTTAATGATGATTACCACAAATCATAGTTTAGATTCCAAGAATTAATATCAATTTTTTTTACACACAATGTATATTTGTTTTACATCCAATCTTCAATATTCCAATATGATATTGTACTTTCCTGTGAACCACTAATCAGATATTTTTAATCAGGCTTAAATTTAACTGACGTTATTTCTTTTTTGTTTTTTCATATTAAGATGTTAAAATGTTATTCATCTTTTATTAAATCACTTAACTTCCAAACTAAAATGTCACTCTCAGGGGTTCCTGCAATCAGATATTTACCATCCGGGCTAAAATTCGCATTATGTATCTCCATCATTTCACCCTTGTAATTCCATATTTCTTCCTCTGTATTCAAATTCCATAACCTGATGTAATAATCCTCATTGCAACTCGCTAAATATTTTTTATCAGGACTCATGTTTGAATATCCATTATAACAAGGAAAAGATTTATTAGAAACTAATTTACCATTTGATAAATCAAAATAGTCCATGGTGCAATCATCCTTATAAATACCAAGTTCATTTTTATCAGTAAATAAAATATCTCCTGAAAAATTGATTTTGCTTACCTGATCAAATGTTGCCGCCTCCCAGATAACGGTTTCACCATTGTTTTTAGAATTAGCACTAAATCCACTTATTATATACTTGCCACAAGGGCTGTATTTTACCCACGTCCAATTTGTTGCATGATCGCTTAATGTATCAACGAAAACCGTATTTTCAATATCCCATATTCTCACTAACCTATCTGCTGAAGCAACGGCTAAAAATTTTCCATCAGGACTGAATGAAAGTGAATATATTGAGTTGGGTATTTCACTATCAAATTCAGGAATCATACCTATTTCAGTAACGTTGGATGGAGTAATCTGAACTTGATTGATCTTTTTCCCTGTTTTAACATCCCAAATAATAAAGCTTCTGTCCATAGAACCGCTGGCAATAAGTTTATTATCCCAGCTTATTCTGGCACTCCATACCTGATCTGTATGCCCCTTAAAAGTTCTTAATTCTGAAAAAGTTTTTGCATCCCACAATTTAATCGTATTATCCCATCCATGACTTACTATGAATTTCCCATCAGAACTATAGAATGCATTCTGAACTTTGTGTTTATGTCCTTTGAGAATTTTATATGGTTCAGTATTATCTGATTGTCCAAAAATGGTAATACAATCAAAAGCAAAAATCAATAATATAATAATGTATTTCATTTGTTTTTCCTATAACCATTAATTATTTCATTATAAACCCATTAGATATGTTTTACCCTTTTGAGGGTTATCAAGTCACATTTTTTCTAAAAACCATTCAACTAACTTTTTATTTTCAACAATTGTCCAAGTATGCGGAGAAGAACCTTTTTCGTAGTCCTTTCTTTTCTGATACGTTGTAATTAATTCAGCCTCCTTATTACCTATAAGTCTTAATGAATTGTAGTAACCAGCAAGGTCAATGCTATTTATTGTATTATAATTCTTTGCTCTATTTTCAATCCACCAATTGATATCCGGTTCATGGTACATTCTTATGGGTGTATTCTTAAATAAGCTAGTTTTGACTTTATCTTCTTTTTGGTAAACAAATGGAGAATAGTCAATATAGGTTTGTATTGATTCTTCAGGACTACCACCTAAATGTGTTCTCAAATAGTGCATAACCCACTTAGCTTCCCCAACAGCGTTGGGATGATAATTATTTATTATTGCTTGTTCTTGTTCATGCCACATTCTCACCATATCTAAGGGTGCATCGCAAATAGCAATTGCGTCCGGCTTTATACCAAAACTCGATTTATTTAAAAAACAAAATTCACTGTACCGCATTGCCATAGTTCCACCCAAAGACATTCCTGCGATAAATATTGGTTTATTTATTAGATTATATTCTGTTAATGCATTTCCTAATATCTCATCAATAATCTTGATATCTTCATCAGTAAATAAAAATTCTATTACTTTTCCAGTACTTACAAAAAGAACTGCGATATTACTAGCCAGAGCTGGTTCAATTATCTCAAATTCATCAATATTTCTTGTTGTATCAAGGGCACTGCCACTTGGGAAAATAATTGTAGCAATAGCTTTCGATTCAGGAAGGTGGAGTGTATATCCTTGTTTAGAAAGTGGAATTGTAAAACTATCTGATTCACTTAAAATTTGTTCGCCCGACAATTGTACATAATGCTCAATAACAATAGGTTTAGCTTCTTGCAAACTATTTTGTGTACAAGAAGTAATAGTAGAGAATGATAGTAGAATTATAATTAATTTCTTCATATATCCTTTTGTTTTAATGTAATAATGGTAAATTGCATGGGTAGTGGCAGGTTTCGTAGTAATTGCAAATCAAACCGCTACACAGTTTGAGCGGTCTACAAAACATGATATTACTCACTTTTACAGTCATTACTTATACAAAGCGTTATGTATCGAATTTATTCCGGTTTCATTTCCATTTTTTTGTATTCTTCAATTGATTCATTTGTTGTATTAAAACGTTCATTTTCATTTACACCTATATTGAACTTAATATCATAATAAGTTTGGTCAATAAATACCTTTTGTTCAAGATTGTCAGTAGAATAAAACTCTCCTTTTATTTTAATTGGATAGTTTGTTACCTTATCAATAAAGTATGTTGTTTTCGAAATGTTTCCTTTATCGTCTTCAAGATTAGTTGCAAATCCAGGCATTGTCATTTTGTCCTTCAATATCACTAAAACTTGATAACAGTTCATGTTTCCAACAATTGTATCATTTAATCTTTCTATTGAGTATAAATTAGAGTGGTTCAGCATGTACTTAAATTCAAATTGCATTCCGTATAATGTATTATGACTCCAAAAATGTTTTCTTTTAAAGTCAGGATATTTATCTAAATCATATACCCTAACAATGCTATCTTGTTTGTTTTTTCGAATCAGTCTAATGCCATCGTAGATATCTTCGTAAACGATATTCTCTTTATCGTTTACATACATGTACCAATGTCCTTTTACTCCAACTATTGAATCAGAAATCAGTCTTTTAAAATACATTTCACGATATCGAAGTATTGTATCATTAATATTTTGAGGATTTGTTCTCGCCATATCTTGCTTGTAATAAATTGTTTCAATAGTATCAATTGTAACTATTGTCTTTTGTATTATTTCTGATGCAGTCTCTTTCTCATTGCAAGATGTCAATATCATTAAGATAATCGTGAAGTATGTAATTCTAAATATTGTAATTTGCTTATTGGTCGGTCTGGTCATTTGGCACATAACTAATGTATAACAACTCCTTTCAATTTTTAACTTTTGCATTTAGGAAGCCTCTCATACTCTTTTTTCTATTCTTCCTTTTTCTATTAATCAATGTTTGTACCAACATTGCTATAGGTCTGACTATATGAACTTTGTCGTAGTAACTAGTGTAAATATTTATACTGTATGTAAATATATTTTACAGTCAGTGTACATTTAGTTAACATATCTCTGTTATATTTGCTTTGACTCCCCCTAATTTAGCCCTTAATCAACCATATTCAATTCCATCCTAATTATCTTATTCACTATTTGTAAGCAAACCTGACGTGTAGAACCAAAATCACAGGAATTAGTAGCCACCACAAAAGCTCTATCCAATTTTGGAGCAACTATAACTGAGGCATACCAAATTTCGTTGGATCCAGCATGGTTGTAGGTAATTCCTTTGGCCCACGTATATTCTGCAACACCCCATCCAGCGGCGTAGAAATGGTTGCCAACAGGTTCGATTAATTTGTCTAAATACTTGTGTTCTAAAATGGGATTTTCGCTTGTCAACCAAAGAGAAATAAATTTAGACCAGTCAGTTACGCTACAATATACTCTACCTGCAGGGCTGATTGCTTCATGATAGTAAGCTTCACTTGGCCACCAACTCCCTACATATTTATTGTGGCCCCAGGGTTGATCTGTTGATTTATTTTTATTGGGGTTACCAAATCCGGCAGAAGACATCCCCAGAGGATCGAACAAACGTTGTTTCATTAAAACTTCCCAACTATCGCCAGTTATTTGTTCTGCCATACAAGCTGCAATCATATATCCAAAATTTGAATAATGGAACTTATCAACCTCAAAGGTAGCTGGCAATTTAAAATTATCTTCTAGTATCGCCAAACGCCTTGCTTTAATTTCTTTTGAACGAAATGCTCCCTCATCCATTGGATTTTTAGGAATTCCGGCACGGTGGGTTAGCAGTTGCCATAATGTGATACTATAATAATCCGTATGAATCCTATTTCTTAGTTCCGGAATAGCATCTATCAGTTTAGTGTCCCAGCTAAGCTTCCCTTCTGCAACCAAAGTGGCTATCATTGCGGCTGTCATTGCTTTACCACAAGATCCAATATGCACTACATCATTCGTGGTAAACGCAATATCAGTACCTGCTTTACTGACACCTGCGGAAGCG
Source organism: Bacteroidota bacterium (assembly GCA_016845105.1). Classification (GTDB taxonomy): domain Bacteria; phylum Bacteroidota; class Bacteroidia; order Bacteroidales; family F082. The sequence continues at coordinate 22,156 of JAERTF010000024.1, forward strand.
ATTGCAATTAAACTATCACCTGAAATTATAGCTGCAACTATTCCAGGTGCTTCACCGTCATTTACAACACTGCAAAGAATTTGCTGAATGAAATCAGATTTCTTTGATCCTGATTTTGTTTGCGAATAGATCCTTTGACTTTCAACCTGACCATCGGTTGATATTGCAGATAAACAACTTGCTAAAAATGTAAGAAAAAACAAAGTCAGAATAAGTAATATATAATTACGCATGTGTTTATTTTTTAATTCGTTCTTTTGTAACTTCTAAATCACATATATATGGTTCGTGATTTGGATAAAACAAGTGAGTTTTTGAAAGGATGTCCACTCTGCCCATAACTGTTTTGTTGTTCTTGATTATATTAATTTTATACACAATTTCATGCGACCTTATTAATCCGTAGCCTTTTACAACTTTACCAAATGTGCCAAAAGTTGGATCAACAGGGATCCATCCATAATTCTCTAAATAAAACTCTCCCCACGCATGACGGTATGCAATCACGTGGCGTGCAGGTATATTTTTACATCTTAATAAAGTTATCAAAATTGTAGTTAGACCTCCACAACTTCCCCCTCCGTTTTTCAAAAGTTCAGATGTTGGCTTCCACATCCCCGGTATACTTTTAAAAGTGAAATTGTCATTAACATAATAAAAGCATTTTTTAGCATAATCATATACATCAGTTGATTCATTCCAGAGTTCATCACTAATTATATTTATTGTTTCGTTTTCAATATCAATGATGTCATAATACTTTTTAGTGTATCTCTTATAGATATCGATAGTGGTATCATACTCGTAAATTCTGTTCACATCAGCAGACTTGTATTCTGTTTTTGAAGGTACATAATCAAACTCAAGAATAACTTCTCCCCAATCACCTTCTTCTGGTTGTTGCTCAGGCAAAATAGTATAACGGACATAGCTATCCAGAGAACCCGGATTATCGAATATCTCCCCACCATGTGTATCAATATTGGATATCAATTGGTAATCATTATTACGTGGAAGCGGACAATAGATATGACGTAAATTTTCTCCTGTCATTACTTTCTTAAATTTAATTTTATGTGTATATCGATATATCTTTTCTTTTTTTGGAATATCTAGTGTTCCAGCCCTAATCAAACTTGTGATGAATACAAGAAAAAGGACAGTTAAAAAATCTATTTTAGTTTTTTTCATTTTTGTTAAAGTTTTTTATTTAGCTGAAAATGATGAAAATAAAACTTCTTCACATTCAGGAATTCGCATAAAAATTTAAACCATTTCAGTTGGTATGTAATTGCTTAAATTTAATGAAACTCATCGCAGCAAGCTGACGAGGTATCTCAATGGAATCTTTATTTTTTTCAATACGCATCAAGATGCGGGGAATATAACCCGGGAGATCCCTCGACTACACTCACGGATTTAATCTTCTACTCTTTTGCATATAACATCGTCTCCTCCATCCGGATGCATCGTCATACTTTCTATTTCGCCGGCATCATTAGTATTAAATGTAAATTCATACACCGAACCGTTAATAAAAAAATCAATTTGTGATCTTGGGTGTATGGGAATGTCACCTTGTTCAGGAACTTGCAATATCAACTGACCATCATTTTTGATAACAGTAAATATAAAGCCCGAACTCACCTCATATTTACCTACATATGTTTCCAGAATTGCATCTTCAACCGTCACATCTTTGTACAACTCCGCCTTAGTAGGTTCAGGAATAGCGTTTAATAACAATCGTCCTACCATTGTATAAGTGGGTGGTTCAGTGGCATCTTTGGTTAAAGGAAAGCCTGTAATTCCTGCTTCTCCACGTTGCCCTGCCTCAGCAACAAAGCTGAGATTACCATTTATATCCGGGCAAAATCTGAACATAAAACTTGCACCAAAATAGCTTGAGTAAAGGAGTTTGCTATTATTAATATCGATGACAGAAACAAAAGATTTTCTGCGCCCAAGAAATGATGAGTTAAAGCTGCTCTCGCATTCTGGATATTCTGAATACAGGGCATTTTCAGAAAGTGGGAAGTCAGCAGAATTTGTTAATCCCCCAATTACAATAGTATCTTTATTAAGAAAATCGGCTGACATGACCCAATCAAAATCACTACCTCCAAATAAGGTAGCATATTCCAATTCCATGGTTTCAGCATTAAATACAGATACAAAACAATCCTGATTGCCTTTAACCGTATCACAAATGGCGTTATCCGTTACTGGGAAAGCTTCTGCTTTTGTGCTGCCACAAACGATCAATCTGTTTGGTTTTGTCCACTTAATATATGCCCCCGCATATCCATCGGTTGCATAATAGCTTAAATATGAAATTTTGTGATCATCATGGTCAATTCGGGCAATGTAATGATCCATTAAGCCCCCGGATTTGGGCATCAATATTTCTTTTCGAAAAGCATCTTCAGTTACTGCTAAGTCGGCTGTATAAGTTGCACCTATTAAATAGATGTTATCGTTGTCATCAATGGCAATTCCATTAATCCCTTCCCGCTGACTATCTCCAAAAAAGGTTGAAAATAGTAGATTTTTCCCATCAGGACTAAATTTAGAAATGAAACCATGCAAATTATCATTATTTTCAATGACACCTTTTGTTAATGGAAAGTTATGAGAGGAGGTAGTTCCAGCAATGATAATATTTCCTTTGGAATCAAGCTTAATACCACCTGTTCCAACTGTTTCTTGAACCTCGCCTCCAATAAATGTAGAAAAAATGATTTCCGTTCCGGTTGGATTTAACTTAGTTACGAAAACATCACCACCCCATGATCTTGCCCCGTTAAAACTGCTGTCATAGCATCCCTCAGTAACTGGAAAGTCGGATGATTCTGTTCCTCCGGCTATATATACATAGCCTTCATTGTCAACCGTTATTCCTGAGTGATGTTCTCTTTTGGTACCTCCAATTAAGGTGGCAAATACCATTTCACCTTCAGGTGTGTATTTTACGACAAACACATCTGCTGATCCTTTCAATTCAGTTTGATAAGCGCCTTCAGTAGCCGGGAAATTCTTGTCTCTGGTATTTCCTGATATATAAGTATAACCTTCTCTATCGGCATAGATGTCGAAACCTGATGCATATTTATCGGTGTGTGAAAGATAAGTTGAAAACCCAAGAGTAAATACTGTAGTATCTGTCAGTTGGTTGGTTTGTGATACCAGAATTCCTTGAATAAAAAGAATTCCTAAAATGAGGATATATTTTTTCATTTACTTTATTGGTTTGATTGGTAATTAATTCAACAGCCTTTTCTTTATGAGGTTCAATCTTAATGCCACAAACCATATACCCCTGAATAACTGTTTTTTACATTCTAAATCTTTTATATTATATGGGGATATTGTAAAAATACTTTACATTAACTGTAACTAATATGTACACTTTATAATAGAACAAAATGGACCACACATTCCTAGACTTTTATCTATGTTTGTATGAGTTAAGAGGAAAGAGATATAGTGCTCGAAAAACCATTCGAATACTTGTAATTCTCGAGACGAGATAATGAATGCAAACAAGTGCTCCTAAACACAATTTATTGTTGATAAATCATTGCTATACAAGCTTAGTGCTTTTTGGATTAGTATAATTTTGCATCATCAGTGGCATGTTTTTTGAACTCTTTTGTAAATGATTTATGATAAATTGAAATACTTATCAATATTAGTAATATTAAATATTATTGCTAATCTGAGTCAACCTTTTGATGCTATTGCTCAAAAAGGATCAAAAATTAAAACTGTCGTTATTGATGCTGGTCATGGTGGAAAAGACCCCGGAGCATCTGGAAAACATTCAAGGGAAAAAGATATCGCCCTATCAGTTGCATTAAAAACAGGGAAGTATATTGAACAAAATTTCTCCAATATCAAAGTTATTTATACCCGAAAAACTGACAAGTTTGTAGATCTGCATAAACGAGGACAAATTGCCAATGATAACAATGCTGATCTTTTTATATCAATTCATTGTAATGCAAATCCATCATCAAAAATTTATGGTGCAGAAACATATGTTCTGGGTGTTGAAGAAAATCGAACAAAGAGGAATATGGATGTAGCAATGATGGAAAATGCTGCAATTTTACTTGAGGATGATGCTGGCAACAACTATAATGATTTTGATCCTAAATCACCCGAATCATTAATAAGTCTTACTTTATTTCAAGATGAAAACCTTGATCAAAGCTTGAGTATTGCACAAAAAATTCAACGCCAGTTTACAGAAAGGGTCGGACGTAAAGACAGAAGTGTTTATCAAGCAGGTTTTCTTGTGTTGTGGAAGACCTCAATGCCTTCAGTATTAGTTGAATTAGGATATTTAACAAACTCAGCAGAAGAGAAGTTTCTTAACACAAAAGAAGGCCAGGTTTATATGGCATCGGCAATATACAGGGCATTTAAGGAATACAAAAGAGAATACGAAAAGGAAAACAATGCTTATGAGTATCGCAAAAAAGTGGTACAACAAGAAAAAACAACTTCGACACCAATTGAATCCATTGAACCACCGACAAACAACAATGTAGTCTTTAAAATTCAATTTTACACTAGTCCACGACAATTGGCCTTATCCGATACTAGGTTTAGTTCATTAAGCAATCTTAGTTATTACGAACACAATGGTCTTTACAAATATACAACTGGCAGTTTTTCTTCATTAAATGAAGCTTCATTACATCAAAAACAAGTAAGAAATAAGGGTTTTAGTGATGCGTTTATTGTTGCATTCCATCTAAATAAAAGAATTACTATTGGTGAAGCAAACAAATTAACAAAGTAGATTCCTTTTTTATACCTATCTAATCCGTTAAAATTGTTTAATTTCACAACATCATAAATAACATTTTCCTTACATTAGCGTTTTTAAGATATGGCTGAAAACAATAAATCACGGTTAAAACCTGTAATTATAGGCGCAAGTTTTATAGCTGCAATAGTGATATTCGTATGGGGATTTAACTTTTTAAAAAGTACTGATCTTTTCAAAAAAGAGAATATCTATTATGCCAGTTATCATAAAATAAATGGATTAATTAAGGCCAACCCTGTTGTAATTAACGGGTTAAGAGTTGGTCAAGTTAAAAATGTATACTTTAATCCTGATATGACAGGAGATATTATGGTTTGCATAATGCTCTCTACCGACTTTCCAATTCCTGATAATACTGTAGCACGTATTTTTAGCTCTGATATAATGGGATCCAAGGCCATCGAACTGGTTCTTGGGGATTCGAAAAATTTTATTCAAGAGGGAGACACGCTTCCAACAAGTGTTGAAGCAGGATTAATGGCGGAAGTAAATTCGCAGGTACAGCCGATTAAAAAGAAAGCTGAAAATTTAATGGCTTCCATCGATACACTTGTAACTGCATTCCAATCAATTTTTAATGAATCGGCTCGAAATAATATCAAAGAGAGTTTTCAAAATATTGAGCTAACATTTGAAAACCTACAACGAACAACCTCCAATATCGATACACTTGTTGTGGAAGAATCAACACGAATATCTGATATATTAATTAATCTTGACTCACTAACAACAGCCTTAAATGAAAATAAGGATAACATAAAGAATATTATTGCAAACTTTGAAATAATAAGCGATTCGTTGGCGAAGTCTGAAATACCTGGCACTTTTGCACGTGCAAACAGAACACTTGATGATATGCAATCAATACTTGAGAAAGTCAATAATGGTCATGGTACATTGGGAATGTTAATGAATGATGATAGTTTATATCTTGAACTTAACAGATCTGCCACAGCTTTAGACTCCTTATTGAACGATATTAAGAAAAATCCAAAGCGATACGTAAGGTTCTCATTATTTTAGTAGGGAACATTAAATCTTTCAGTAGTCATCATTGCGAAAAATATCATGTTTACTAACAGGGCGCAGTAAGTTTTGCCATGAAAAACCTTTTAGTTTAGTTTCCTCTTCAGATAACTCACTCTCTGGAAACATATCCTCATCAACAGTTGATTGGTAACTAATTGTTTGTATATCATTATTTTTTATCCGGATGGTCATACTACTTGACTCAGCAATATCAACACCAATTAAGTATCCATCTTCCTCCCGTACATAATAAATGGTTTGAGAATTACCTGATACGTTTATCTTTGATAACTCATTCTTGGTAAAATAAGCCACCATATTCTTACCTCTTATCTGATTATAAGTGCTGGTGGAATCCCTTGAAACAATAAAAGCTGTATTATACATCATCAATGAATCAACTTTATTTCCGGAAATAGCAATTGCGATTGAATCAGATGTTAATTGATTTTTTCCTGACCAAATAACAGGTTCACCATATAACCTAATTGTAGAATCGGCCATGTTATATGATAATGAATCGCATTTACCCTGTAGCATCTTTCGATAATAACGCACACCATAATATGCCCTCATAACCTTTGCATTACGATCCTCATCAAAATTCAACCACATTGTATCAGAATGTATAAAAAGGGAATCTTCATCATCATATGTTATTGCCACAGCACTATCGGTAACATACGACATACCTTTACTATCCCATAGCTCGCCACGTTTACCAGAAAGGATTACCTTGTGTAAAGTATCAATAATTCTAACATGCCCCATTGCTTTACCAAACATCGTATTATTATCGTAGTGTAAACTATCGGCAGTTATTGTTTGGTCTTTATTAGTAATCGATGGTCGCTTGTTTAGTTTCGATAAATCTTGTTTTGTATCGTACCATCCATCTTCACAATAAATAGTACTTTCCTTTCCTCTTATCACCGTAGGCCCCAAAAAATATGCAGTTTCATTATTAGTGTTATAGATAAGTGTATCGGAATATGTTTCCTGATCTGGGTTTGTAAGTACAACATCTTTTCTAAAATGAAATGTACGTGTGGCAGTGAAATATAGTCCCATTTTACTTACAAGTATATTGTCTTTATTAACTATTTTTCCACCAACATCATATAATGCAGTTTTCGTATTCCTGTTATAAATCAAATGATTAGTTGTTAGCACAGTGTTTTTATCAACTAGCTTAACACTATCAAATAGTTCAGCAATTTTAGTATTCCCATCATATAGTAAACGAGAACCATATACATCAACGGTATCATTTACTTTAATATGCACATTGCTAAATGCCTCAAAACTATTGGTTGCTTCATTAATATATGCACTGTCGCAATAAAAGAATGTAGAGTCTTGGCGTATTACCACATCACCAATCAAACGTTGAACGTCTTTACCAATATTTTCATTGTATCTGTAGGCATTGGCATGCTTAATAATAACCCTCGATTTTTGTTGACCAAATCCCAAGCTATAAATAAAAAGAAATCCAAATAATAAAAATATATGGCTGATTTTAATACTCACATTTATGTATTTGATATGCAAAAATAACGATTATAATGCAACATTATTTTATAAAAATCATTGAACAAAACTTTTAACAAATAACATCTTGCCTGCTATTCATTTTTCTTAAATTTGGGCTTTTTTCGAGAATGCTTAAAAACACATTTACATGAGTTTTAATTCAATATTAAATTACGAGAACAGCAAGAAAAAAGTGGGCTATGTAACTAGAAATGAGGCTACCCAAAACACATATGATTCGATTGGATTTATGTCGGGATTGGAGGTTCATCAGCAGTTATTAACCGACCAGAAACTGTTTTGCCATTGCCCTGCAGGTATATATAACAAAAGTGACGATTATGATGCTGAATTAATTAGGCATATGCGTCCCACTTTAAGTGAACTTGGAGAATATGATGGCACAGCTTTAATGGAATTTAGAACCAGAAAAGAAATAATCTATAGAATTAACAATGAAAATGCATGTACATATGAGGTTGATGACACACCTCCGTTTCCGATTAATATGGATGCATTGGAAAAGGCTCTTGAAATTTCACTTTTATCAAAGCTAAATGTTGTTGGAGAGGTTCACATAACACGAAAGCAATATTTAGATGGTAGTATCCCAACGGGATTTCAGCGAACTGCGATTCTTGGAGTTGAAGGTGAATTAGAACTACCGAACAAAAAAATAAGACTAATTCAACTGAGTATTGAAGAAGATTCATGTAGGGAGATTAGTGATATTGGTCATGTTCGTTTGTACAAAACTGATAGGCTTGGTATGCCATTAATTGAAACTGTTACTTATCCTGATTTTGTAAATCCCGACGAAGTAAAGGAAGGTTGTGACTACATTAGATTCCTAAACAGAAGCACAGGTAAAGTACGCACAGGAATGGGTGCTGGGAGGCAAGATGTAAATGTTAGCTGCCGAGGTGGAAATAGAGTTGAGATAAAAGGTGTTGCCCACACAAAATGGATTCCAGAACTAACGCACAACGAAGCATTTAGGCAATGGGCATTACTTCAAATTAAAGATCTTCTTTTAACAAGAATTCACAATCCTGCAAATTGGAAAGTAAATCATGTATCCATTAAAAATCTCACTAAAGATATCCCAAACATATCTGATAAAGAAAATGTAATTGCCATAAACCTACCACAATTTGAAGGAGCATTATCATATTTTACTCAGCCCGGTCAAATGTTTGCTGATGAGCTAAGTACCAGATTAAAGGTAATTGCTTGTATCGAAAAACCAAATATGACCCACTCGGAGGATATAAGTTCAGATATTGACGATAAACTATTTTCCAAGATTAAAGATATTCTAAATTCGAATAAAGGGGATGCTCAGGTTGTGCTTTGGGGAAATGAAGAGGATATGAAAACAGCCATTGAAACAATTGAAGAAAGATGCAAATTGGCTTTGGAAGGTGTGCCTGAAGAAACTCGTAAATCGTTTGAAGATGGAACCACAATCTTCGAGAGAGTTTTACCAGGAGCAGATAGGATGTACCCAGATACAGATTCGGCACCCATACCACTTGAAGATAAATACATTGAAACCCTAAGAAAGAGAATTCCACAAGATGTAATTGATAATTATAAACAACTTAAGAAGTGGGATATTCCTGAAGAAACTTATACTTATATATTTTCCAAAAATCTGTTTCCTTTAATTGAACGAATCATCAATGAACTTGGTGTTCAACCATCATATGTGGGCACCTTTATTGGACATGAGGTTAAGTTTGCTACAGGACATTATATTGGCCCCGAAAATTTTACTTTTGAAAGGGTTTATAGTTTATTTAAATATCTATCCAAAGAAAATATTAAACATGAGTTGGCCGAAAGAATGCTGCCAGACATGATATTACACCCTAAAATGGACTTTGACTCGATACTAACTAGTATTAATTTCAAACGGTATTCCAAGGAAGAGATACTCTCTAAAATTCCACTTCTGTTTGACAAGTTTGCTGAAGGTAAAAAAGAAATATCACTACCTAAACAAAAAAACTGGGTAATGGGAAATTTGAGAAAGATTGCAATGGGTAATATTAATTTGACAGAATTAAGTAAAGAGATTTAAAATGGACAACGATATATTTCAAGGATACAAAGGAGATGCTCTAGAATTATTAAAAAAATACAAGGTTAGAGTATGGGGTACTGTGGTGGTTGATACTACACGTGGAACATTTGAAGGAACAGTATTACCCAGAGCTGAAAATGATGATGATAAACATATTGTTGTTAAAATTATAACTGGCTATAATATTGGTATCGACACACGTACCATAACAAGCATGAAAGAAACTGGTTATAAAAAGGCCAATTATAAAATTCCAGAAAAAGAGTTCCCAACAACACCCGGCCTCCCATATGTGAAACTTTTTGGAACAGGAGGAACAATTGCATCACGTTTAGATTATCGAACTGGTGCCGTAATACCGGCCTTTTCACCTGGTGAACTTTATGGTGCCGTACCTGAATTGGCAGATATATGTAATTTGGATACGGAGAAGATTTTTGCCGTATTTAGCGAGAATATGGGACCAAAACAATACATGGCGTTGGCTGTTGCGATTGGTAAAGAAATTGAAAAAGGTATTGATGGGATTGTAATAGGACATGGTACTGATACTCTTCATCATACTGGTGCTGCTCTTACCTTTATGTGTCAAAACTTGCCGGTACCAGTTGTACTAGTTGGATCACAACGCTCCTCCGACAGGCCAAGCTCTGACGCTGCATTAAACCTAATGCATGCCATGAAAGCAGCAGGTCAGTCAGATATTGCAGAAGTAATGGTTTGTATGTTTGGCCCTACTTCTGATGAATACGGACTCTTGCACAAGGGAACCCGAGTTCGTAAAATGCACTCATCTTATAGATCAACCTTCCGTACAATTGGTGATACACCTCTTGCACGTATAAATCGTAAAGAGATTCTCCCAATTAAAAAATCTTACAACAAACGAAGGAATGACAAAGATGTAAAGATCCTACCTTATTTTAGTGACAAGGTAACTATGCTTTACTATTATCCGGGAATGGCAGCCGACACATTAGATGCTCTTGTTGAGAAAGGTTATAAGGGAATTATTTTTGTAGGAACAGGACTTGGTCACGTAAATAAAGAATTGTACCCTGCAATCGAACGTGCACAAGCCAAAGGTGTGCATATGTATATGACATTACAAACATTATGGGGTTATGTACATATGTTTGTTTATGATACTGGTAGAGATATGATGGCTAAAGGTATTATTCCGGCAGGTAATATGTTGCCAGAAGTAGCATGGGTTAAGCTAAGCTGGATACTTGGACAAACAGAAGACCCTGAGGAAGTTAAAAAAATGATGCTTACTCCAATTAACGATGAAATTACAACTCGTGAACCATATAATGGTTATTTAGTTTATCAGGGAGGAGTTCCTGAAGTTGAGGATTTTATTAAGGACGTGCATAAGTAGCTACTGGCTGTTGACTGTTGATTAATAATCAATGTTTATTATCATCCTGAGCGTAGCGAAGGATCTATAAACACATTAGATATTGATCTTGTCGGATTGTTACGATCTCCAGAATATGATTAGATGCCTCGCTTCGCTCAGCATGACAAAAACTACACTTTTTTTCCTCTTTCTATTTTTCTATCTTTGTAAGTATAACAAGATATTGTAAATGGCAGAAAAATCTATTTCAAAAAAGTTCGGTACAGCCCCTGTTTTTTTTACAGCCATCTCAACTATACTTGGAGCTATCCTATTTTTAAGATTTGGGTTTGCCGTTGGAAGTGTTGGTTTTTGGGGTGTTATTGGCATTATAATTCTTGGACATTTGGTTACTATTCCTACCGCCTTAGCCATTAGTGAAATAGCTAGTAATAAAAGAGTTGAGGGTGGAGGTGAATATTTTATCATATCCAGATCATTTGGTTTAAACATTGGCGCAACCATCGGAATAGCATTATTTCTGTCACAAGCCATTAGTGTAGCGTTTTATGTAATTGCATTTACGGAATCGTTTCAATTCCTATTTGAATACATTAAGACAACCTATGAAATTGAACTACCACGACAGGCGATTAGCTTACCATCGATTCTAATACTTGGTATTTTAATACTTACAAAAGGTGCAAATCTGGGAGTAAAAGCGTTGTATTTTGTTGTCGGAATTCTGGTAATTTCACTGATTTTGTTTTTCTCAGGATCAAGTGAAACAACTCACAGCATCGACTTCTCAATATTCAATAGTGATTCTGATAACTCATCTAACTTCTTTATTGTATTTGCAATAATCTTTCCCGCATTTACCGGGATTACTGCTGGTGTAGGTCTATCGGGAGACTTGAAAAACCCATCCAAATCAATACCAATAGGAACAATAACCGCTGCTTTCACTGGTATGATAATTTATTTCTTCATAGCATATAAACTGGCAGTTAGCGCCAACGTTGAGGATCTGTTAAATAATCAACTTGTAATGGGTCAAATAGCTATACAAGGTAGTTGGGTAATTCCATTGGGATTGGCAGCATCTACAATATCTTCGGCACTTGGTTCAATTATGGTTGCACCACGAACGTTGCAAGCACTGGCGTCTGATAGAGCATTCCCCAATAATAAAGCAAATAGATGGTTAAGTCGAGGCAGAAAAAAAGATAATGAGCCCATAAACAGTTCCCTAATAACATTAATAATAGCAATTGTGTTTGTAGCATTGGGAAATGTAAATACCGTTGCTGAGATAATTTCAATGTTTTTTATGGTTACATATGGTGCTTTATGTTTAATTTCATTTTTAAATCATTTTGGATCTTCACCCTCCTACCGACCATCTTACAATTCAAAATGGTATTTATCATTGTTGGGGTTTATAGTTTCAATATGGATTATGTTTAAAATAAATACAGGTTATGCAGCATTGGCATTTATTTTAATGACAGCACTTTATCTTTATATAAATTACACACATAAGTATAGAAAGGGATTTGTTTCCTTGTTTTCAAATGCTATTTTCCAACTTAATAGAAACCTTCAGGTATTCTTGCAACGAAAACGCAGACGCAGAACTTATCATGAATGGCGCCCAAGTGCCATATGTATATCTAAAAGCACCTTTGATCGTGAGAAAGCTCTATTGTTACTTAACTGGATTTCACACAAATACGGATTTGGCACTTATCTTCACCGAATAGAAGGATATTATTCAAAGGCCACACACAAACAGGCAGAGAATGAGCTTAACAAGATTAACAGAATGATTGGTAAAACCAACAGCCATGTTTATTTGGATACGATAATTTCACCATCTTATACATCTGCCATAGCACAAGCCATACAAATTCCGGGCATCGCAGGCATGGAAAATAATATGGTGATTTTCGAATTTGATAAAGATAATCCAGGTAACCTTGAACATATTATCGATAATTTCAATCTAGTAAATGCTGGCAATTTTGATGTACTAATTTTAGGAAGCAGTCCTCGAGAAATTAAATACCAAAATGGTATTCATATTTGGATTTCCTCGACAGATTCATCAAATGCCAATTTGATGATATTGCTAAGTTTTATTATTTCCGGTCATCCTGCATGGAAGAAAGCGGATATTAAGATATTTGATATATGTAAACCAGAGCTTGAAGAAGAAACCAGAGAAAATATGCGTGAACTTGTTAAGTCTGGTCGCCTTCCTATAACTTCTGCAAATATTGAAATCATAACTCAAAATCCAGAGGTAAGTCAGAAAGAGCTGGTAAACCTTAAATCATACGATGCCGGATTAACTCTAATTGGATTCAGGGAAGAAGCCGTTAAAAAAGAAAATACTTTTGAAGGTTACGATAAAATAGGGACAATTTTATTTGTTAATTCACATAGCGAAAAGGTTATTGAGTAGATATCGGCAATAAGGGCTTAAAGTTTATTGGTAGTAGGAAAAGGGCTAAAGAAGTATATTGATAAAAAGTATAATTAATTTTTTCCTTGAAACTAGGATTCTTCCTAGTCAACTAGTTTTTTAATAAGATCAACAAAACCATCAATATCGTCTTCGGTTGTGTCCCACGAACACATTAACCTAACTTCCTTCATAGGTATATCACTTTCAATATCAGGTGATTCCTTCCAAACATGGAAAAAGTACTTTTCTTGCAACTTGGGAACCAGCTCAGCAGGCATTAGTACAAAAACTCCATTTGCTTCAACTTTTTGGCTAACTTTTAAAACAGATATTTTATCAATTTCTGCACATAGTTTCATCGCCATATCATTGGCTACCGATGCATTCATTTTCCAAAGATCATCCGATAAATATCTTGTAAACTGGGCTGCTATAAATCTCATTTTTGAATGGAGCTGCATACCTTGTTTTCTTCTGTACTCAAAATCTAAAGCAAGTTGTTTATTAAAAAAAACCACAACTTCACCAAACATTAGTCCATTTTTAGTACCTCCAAACGAAAGAACATCAACGCCAACATCGGTTGTAAAACTTTTGAAATCCATTCCCAAAGCAACCGCAGCATTACTTATTCGAGCACCATCCATATGCAAATACATATTGTTTGAATGTGCATAGTTTGCTAATGCTAGTATCTCTTGCGGTGTATATACGGTTCCCATTTCAGTAACCTGGCTAATTGAGATAATTTTTGGTTGATTATGATGCTGAAATCCAATACTGTTCAAAAAAGGCTCAACATCATCCGGAACTATCTTACCATTGGTTGAATTGATTTCCAGTATTTTCGAGCCAATGAATTTCTCGGGTGCACCACATTCATCCTCATTTATATGGGCAGTATGGGCAGTTACTATTGCCTCATAAGATTTTATAATGTGTCCAACACCAAGCACATTAGCAGCAGTACCATTATAAACAAAGTAGGTTTTTATGTTTCTGCCAAAATGATTTCTAAACTTTTTGTAAGCTGCTTGTGACACTTCTTCATCACCTTCACCATATGCAAATACATGTCCTGTATTAATATCAGACAACGTCTGCATAATTTCAGGGCAAACCCCCGACCAATTATCACTTGCAAAACCTTTTTTAACAATTTCCATTTTGTATTTTTTTTTCAAATTTACAATAATTGGAGATGTTTTGAGTGTAATGCTACATTATATATTTGGCTTTATTTTATGGTTTATTAATAGTTATTATGATTCGTTAATAATTATATTTGATAGGTTAGCCATTAATAATTAACTAAAGAAAACCGATGAAAAAGTTTACTCTTATTAGCTTAGTGATTATACCATTTATTTTTTCAGCATGCAAAAAGGAAACATGCGATTGCCAAAAATCATTGGGGTCGTTTGTTATTGGACTAAGAACTTCGCATTTTCCAATCAATAGCATGGAATTACCAATATATAAAGTGGCCAAAGACACAATTGATATGTGGTTATATCTCAGCCATCGGCAACATATTAATTTTCCACCTATATCCATAGGTCAAGACTATTACAGGTACGAAACAGATAATACTGAATTTCGAAATCTGGATTATGGCCTATTTTACTATACAACTGCTGGAGGATCGCCACTAACGGAAAGGCCTTTTACACTGACCATTGACTGGTTTGGAGTGTTAGATATTAATTCTGCATATCAAAAATACTCCATGGAATTTAATTTACCAATTGATTCAAATGCATTTACCCAAAATCATTTTATTTATGACAGCCTATTTGTGAATGACCGATGGTATAATAATATTCTTACAGGTCCGGTATTAAAAAATGATGGACCAGGACAGGAATATACCGGGGCAATACCACTACAATACTATTATTCATCCGAATATGGAATTATTAAATTTGATATGTCGGATGGTATCCCATGGGAAATTATCACAAAATAATTAATACCAACAATTGGGTAACAATAAATATGTATTGATTACTATTTTTGCTTGATAATTAAAAAAAAGAGCAGTTGGTAAATTTTTTTAAAAAGTATCACAAGTGGGTAAGTATCATACTCACCATTTTTATTATACTTTTCGCACTTTCAGGAATAGTACTTAATCATAGACAATTATTTTCGAACATTGATGTTAGTAGAAATTTTCTACCATCCGACTATAGTTACAATAATTGGAACAATGCAGGAGTTGCCGGAACAGAAAAAATTAGTACAGACAGTGTTCTGATTTATGGAAATATCGGTGTCTGGTTAACAGATACGTTGGCAAGTAATTTTGTTAATTTCAATAATGGTTTCCCTAATGGTATAGATAATCACAAGATAAGCAAAGTATTTAATTCAAACCAACACGGGCTATTTGCAGGAACCTACTTTGGGTTATATAAGTTTGATAAGAATAGTAAAACATGGAATAAAATAAACTTACCATTACATAATGAGCGCATTGTTGATATAAGCCAAAAAAATGACACATTGTTAGTTTTGAGCAGATCGTATTTACTAACCTCAATAAATGGCGAAACATTTACAAAGACAACCCTACCTGAACCGGAGGATTTTGACAATAAAGTAGGATTATTTAAAACTCTCTGGATAATTCATAGTGGTGAAATATGGGGAATACCTGGTATACTTTTGGTAGATTTAATTGGTATTATTTTTATATTCCTAAGTATAACCGGCATTATCTATTGGCTAATACCATTTTCTTCAGGAAGAAAGAAAAAGAAGAATAAATCGATAGCGACAAATACTAAGGTGAGAAGGTTTTCGCTCAAATGGCATAACAAAATTGGCTGGATAACTTTGATTTTATTAATAATAACAACATCTACCGGGATATTTCTCCGACCACCTCTGCTGGCTGCAATAGCTTATGCAAAAGTTGATAAGATTCCTTATACCGAACTCGATTCACCAAACCCATGGTACGATAAACTAAGGAGAATCATGTACTTTGAAGATTCCGACATTTATCTGATAGCTACTTTGGATGGTATTTATTATTCAGATGACAATTTCAAATCTAAGTTAAAAAGAGTTTACGGTCAACCCCCAATAAGTGTAATGGGAGTTACTGTATTTGATAAAGTAAATCAAAATACTATCCTAATAGGGTCTTTTGAGGGGCTATTCATGTGGAATCTAGCTTCAGGGTATCAACAGGATTACATAACAAAAAGCCCCATAAAAGTAAAAGAGCGAGGTGGTGCACCATTGGGAGACTATTTAGTTACCGGATACACAAAACATTTTGTTGGGAAAGAATATTTTTTCGATTTCAACTCAGGAGGTTGGGACATGAATAATGGAACAATGTTTACAAAAATGCCAAATGAAATATTAAATCAACCTATGTCGTTGTGGAATGTTGCCCTTGAGGTTCATACTGCAAGAATTTACAAGTTTATGTTTGGCAATTTCTACATCCTATTTATTCCACTTGCCGGATTATTGATCCTATTTATACTGATTTCAGGATTTATTGTTTGGTGGAGAAGGTATTAAATATTAAGGTTATACTTTTTGGTTTTTTGTAGATAACAATCCACACGCAGCATCAATATCCTGACCTCTGGAGGCTCTGACAGTTGTTATAATTCCCTTTTTATTAAGAGCTTCTTTAAATTCCATTAATCGTTTTTCATCTGTTCCTTTTAAAGGAGTTTTTGGAATTTCATGGAATCTGATAAGATTAATCCTACAGTTAATACCATTTAGTATTCTTACAAGTTCTTTAACGTGTTTGGGTGTATCATTTATGCCGTTAAAAACTATATACTCAAATGAAACTCGTCGTTGTCTGCCAAGATCATGCTTTTTAATTTCGGTTAGTATATCCTCAATTGAATGCACATGGCTAACGGGCATTAGCATCTTACGCTCTGATTCGAATGGGGTGTGCAAACTAACTGCCAGATGACATTCACTATTTTCCAAAAAATGTTTCATTGCCGGAACAATTCCAATTGTGCTTACAGTAATTTTTCGTTTACTCCAGTCAAATCCCCAGTCTGCTGTAAGGATTTCCAAACTTTGCATAACAGCGTCAAGGTTATCCAAAGGTTCTCCCATTCCCATATAAACCAAGTTGGTAAGATCATGCCATTCTGGGATACTACGAACCTGATTAAGTATATCTCCTGCTGTTAGATTCCCCTTAAGTCCCTGGCGTCCAGTCATACAAAACAAACATCTCATTTTACAACCAACCTGTGATGATACACATAGTGTGTTTCTCTTACTTTCAGGAATAAATGCAGCCTCCACAGAACCACTAATACCAATGTCA
This sequence comes from Bacteroidota bacterium, assembly GCA_016845105.1. Classification (GTDB taxonomy): domain Bacteria; phylum Bacteroidota; class Bacteroidia; order Bacteroidales; family F082. The sequence goes on from JAERTF010000024.1 coordinate 39,795, forward strand.
AACAAATACTTTTTTGTACCATCTGTGGAAGTTTGAACTGTTGTTGGTTCTTGCAAGCCAAATTCAAAGTTCTTGGTTAATAATTCACGAGCCTTTTTAGAAAGGTTGCTCATTTCATCAATGGATGTAATATCCTTTTTATATAACCAATCTGCTATTTGTTTTGCAGTAAAATTGGGCAAACCCATTTCCTTGGTTATCTCCAGTAGTTGATTGAGTGTTTTCCCAAATAGTTTATTCTTCATGCAAAGGACTTAACGGTATAGTAATTCAGCCTTGCAAAATTACGAAAAATGCATCATCATAAAATCAGGAATAGTTATATGCCATCATTACATCGAATAGTATACATTTGCAAATTCAAAATGAGCAAACTCCATAACAAAATAGTAACCGAGAAAAATACTGTGAAAGTGATGATTGCTATGTATTGCAATAAACATCATGGAACAAATGGATATGAACTATGTATGAAATGCAAAGAGCTTTCAAGCTACTCATTACAAAGACTTGACACTTGTACTTTTGGAGAGAACAAACCTCCTTGCAAAACTTGTCAGGTTCACTGTTATAGAACCTCCTACCGCAAGTTAATTGTTGAAATAATGAAATACTCTGGTCCGCGAATGATAATAAAACATCCATTATTAGCTATTGCACATTTTATTAGAAGTAGAAGAAAAATAAAAATATAAATCAATACTCCATGAGAATTCACATTTTCGAACATGCAGATTTTGAAAGCCCAGGAAACATTATTGATATCGCCAAAGATAAAAAATATAACATAACGTACACAAGATTTTATGAGGATTTCTTACTTCCAAACATTGATGATTTTGATCTGCTTATAATAATGGGTGCTCCAATGAGTGTGAATGAAGAAAGTGAATACCCATGGTTAATTGAAGAAAAAAAATACATCAGGAAAGTAATTGAAAATGAAAAGAAAGTATTGGGAATTTGTTTTGGATCACAGATTATTGCAGATGTATTAGGTGCAAATGTTTATAAGAATAATCATACTGAAATTGGTTGGTACAATATTTATAAAGATCAAAATAACAAGTCCTCATTTTTATCAAATTTTGCCAATGAAATATTAACTTTTCATTGGCATGGAGACACATATAATCTGCCCGAGGGAAGTTTGCCCATCTTTTCTTCACAAGCAACAAAATATCAAGGATTTACGTTTAAGCAAAATGTTGTTGCGCTCCAATTTCATTGGGAAGTAAAAAAAGAAAACATTAGTTCGTTTATTAAAAACACAAACAATCAAACATATACTGGTTCTTTTACTCAAAAACCAAAAGATATGATCGAATGCAGTGATTCCTGTAAATCGAACATTAAACTAATGGAAAAAGTACTTGCCTATTTTGAATAAAAACAACATAACAAATTCGAGTAACTAATCAGTGTTGCAAAATCAAATGGTTCTTTCAATTTTAGTTTAGAATAGTATATTTTTCTCCTTACTCACCTTTGTAGGGCACCTGCCTGCAGCATGCAGGTTAGTGGTAAAAAAAATAACCACAAAGTAGCACAAAGGATTTCACGAAGGTAACGCAAAGGAAAAATTGTTTAGAGAGACTCTATTATTACTATGATTTAGTTACACTGACTAGTTACATAATATTTTCTTAATTTTATATGCATTATTAATGCATATAAATTACTCGAAATGACCCTTGGAAAATTTTTATTAAGTTCATTTATTATACTATCTATTTCCAGTTATAATTCGTTTTCTCAAGTTTCAGACAGCTTGTTTAATCTATCATGTAATCATGAAGATTTAATTATTCTAAATGAAGAAATGGAAGTCAATATTACAGGTAAAAAAACCTTCTTAATGATTGCTTCTGTTACAAATAGCCTAACTTTAATAATTAATAAACCCGAAGGAATAAATGAATTTCAACCAATTAAGTTGCCCAAAAAATTTGATGAATTATATATAAACCATGCACCCGCCATCCGTAATATTGATTGGGCTTATGATAATGTTCAAATTCAAAACATCGATGCAAAAATCATAAATAACAATTCCCAAAAGGAAGTTGAAATTACAAAGGAAGTTAAATCCAAAAGAGTGCTCAATTTGGCTGGTTTTTTTGGTAATATTAGTGAGTTCGAATATTATTTAGGTGATATCGTGGTTGGTGATACAATTGAGATAAACTATACATACAATATTCCCTTTAAAGATAATTGGATTCGATTATTATCGAATAGAATATTTTTTAATGGCAAATACCCAAAAAAAGAATACACTCTTTCATGGTGTCATAGTAAGGATTTAGAGATTGATACACTCTTCCCGAATAATGCTACTCCCAATATTACTCATGATGGTAATAGAGTTTGCTACAATTGGGAATTCAAAAACCTACCAGGCTGTCTTGATGAACCTGGTAGCAGACCGTACAAAACGCTACCAAATTTTGTTTTTGTACCGCAATCATATGATTTTGAGTATACACATTTTAATTCATATGTTCAGGAATTTATTCCTTCGTATTTTCTACAATCAAGCAAAAGGCAGGATGAAATCCAAACAGAATATTGGGATAATGTAATTGGTAATAAAAACAGAAATAACAATTCATACCAAAAAATAGCAAAAAGAATAATTGCATTAACACCCAATGATTCAATTGGAGTTGCACGTCTAAGATACTTCCAGCAATTTATGGTTGATAGTGTTACATATAACCCTGCAATCAACTATTACAAACACAATGAAGACCAAATGACACAAAGAGCAGGCGTAAACCTAAAGGCCAGAATAATTAAGGATAATGCTGTGGAAAGGGTATATGGAAATATGGTCCCGAAACTTGGTCTTGAGTTATATACTGCTTATCCGGTGGATATTAGGGTAGGTGAAATTAGTCCACATTACACAGCCACTGTTAAGGATAATGATTTACTTTTTGGGGTAGCTTTGAAAAATAATACTCTGGGGTTTGTTGTTCCAAAATCCGACAAAAACCATTACTATTTTGAAGAATTACCTTTTTATTATGAAGAAATTCCAATGTTACTTCTTCACTACCTTGATTTCCCAAATAGATTGGAAAAAAGGAACTTTAACACTAACTTTAGGAAAGTAACATCACCAGCAAGCAGGTGGAAAGACAACTATAGAAAAATACAAAGCAAGGTCAATGTTGACTTGCAAGAAAAGACAACAAAATTTCAAACAAGAATAATCCTTTCAGGACAATATTCCACTCTAACACGCTGTGTATATCTATCCCTTCCTATTGATTCTACAATCAATGTTCAATATCATGAACCCATATGGAATGTAACTGAGGATGTTAATTTGGTGAACAATAAACCACAACATCCAAATATTTACTACCCATTTAAAACTACCATAACGGCCGAATATATTGCAAATGATCTAGTTACAACCAATAATAACAACTATCAATTGGAGTTGGGTAATTGGTTTAAGATGGTATACCACAAAAATATAAACTTTGAAACCAGATTTCTGGATTATTACCCAGATTTTATCGGTTCTGATAACTATTCATACATGATAGAATTTGATAAGCCTATTAAGATAACGTCGGATATTGAAAATATTGAAATTACAAATAAGTATGGACATCTTAGTTTTGCCATTAAGCAACTAAGCAATAATAAGCTTCTTGTAACATGTAACTATAGTATTCTTTCTAAAGTTGTTAAGAAAAGTTCCATAGGAATGGTAAAGGAACTATTTGATGCCATTACTAAAATTAATGGAACTAAAATATCCTTTCAAACTGTTGAATAGTATTAGTAGAATAGAATGATACTTGCTTTTGGTAATATGGTTAACATCGAAAAAATAAACAAAACGAAGCATATTAAGAAGAATCATATCCACCAAAGCCAACAAAAGCAGTGCTGTTTTGGCACAGGTGTATTATTTGGCAAGCTTGGTGATTTATCGTGCTAAATATAAAAATTCTAAAGATAGATGTTGGAGGGCATTCATGATTTTAAAATCATTTCGATTATGGATGTTTATTCCTAGCTTGAAGCAATAAATTGTTATACTTTCATTATTCACTGAATATCAGCGCGTTGTATTCAGAAGAAGAAAAATGATTCCAATTAAAAAAATAATAGTAATGATAATTCCTATAAGTTTACTAATTCGTTTGTGTTGAATTAGTTCCTTGTCAAGACTGATCAGAGTATTTTCTTCAAGATTGCAAAGAGCATTTCTTAATTGCTTTAGATAGGCATCATGAGTAAATTTCTGTAAGTACATAATTATGAAATATGTAAAGAAATAGAATATCGATAGTGTTAAAATCTTATTCAATTCAAATATTCCATCATTTTTTTCCATAGTAAGGTTTAAACCAAAAGTCACAAAAACAATAGACAAAGCCACTAAATGTCGAACAAGCCTAAGCCTTGTGGTGAAATACCTTATTTTGTATTTAAGTAAATTGTGCAAATCAAAATCTATGGTATGCATATTATTGATGACCCTTAATTGTACCAACATAAAAACTAATACTGATAATGAAATAAATAGTAGAACAACTATTGCTGTGAGAATTGGTGTATTATTTAAATAGAAGAAAAGATTATAAAAAAATAGAATAACAGCCACCAATGATGTAATAACTCCAAACCAAATTAATTGAGGCAGCTTGGATGTTATGCCAATTGAGGTTTCTGAAATACTATTTCTAATGAACTCTTCATCGAAGGAACTATCCACTGAAATTTTTTCATTTCCCATTTCCCATATCTCTTCTATATTATTCATTTTTGTTTATTATGTCAATAAAACTTTAAGCTTCTGCTTTACACGTACTATTTTTACACTAATATTTTTCTCGCTTAAACCCATAATTTCTCCTATTTCTGCATAGGTTTTCTTTTCAAGATATAGTAAAATTATACCCTTTTCAATTTCATTTAGTTTTGCAATGGCCTTGTATAGTTTATTTATACTCTCATCTAAATTAGGCATCTCTTCCTTCTCAATTACTTCTTCTTGTTTATCCGATAGAGTTTCCCATAGAGGACTTCTTTTTGACTTGCGAATGTTAGTTACTGCAGTGTTTAAAGCAATTCTATACATCCAGGTACTGAATTTTGATTTTTCTTTAAAGTTAGGGAAAGACTTCCATAATTGAAGAGTTATTTCCTGCATCAGGTCTTTCTTCTCCTCAGAATTATGGCAATAAATATTACACACCTTATGAATAACACCCTTATTATCAGATATCTCTTTTACAAATAAATCTCTAATATCTTCATTATTCATAAGGTGATGATATAGTATAAATAGTTAAAACAAGGTTACAAAAAAAATGATTATTCCTGTACCTAGTGCAATCAATCCAGAAGACAATATCACTTTATGCTGTTTTTTACTTATTGCCTTAACCTGCTTACTCTTTTTAGATTTGTTGGAAATTATAACTACAGAAGTAAATAATAGTATTAAAGGCAACATGTAACTGTCAATGTTTTCATTGGATATATACTTAATAACTATCATTCCTATTGCACTCACTGCTATAATTGCACCTAAAAATTTTCTTGTTTTTGATTCCATCGCTATTTCTTTTAAAGTTGTATTTATTCAATTAGTCGTCGTAATTGTAATTCACTACACTTTTCTAAATATTTTCGGTACCGGATGTATATTTTTATAACATAATGGTGAGTATAGTAGAAGTGACTAGCCATAGCTACATCTTCTCAAAAACAAAAAAGCCTCATTGCTAACGAATTAACAACGAGACTCAATAATTAGCCATGTACCCAAGGCCGGGGTCGAACCGGCACTCCTTGGAAGGAACTGGTTTTTGAGACCAGCGCGTCTACCAATTCCGCCACTTGGGCATCTGATAACGGATTGCAAAAGTAATAATTTCCTTTTACCTATATGAAAAATAGAAAAATTGTTTTGGTACAATGGTTTATGCCTACAATGCAATAGGTTTAGGGGATAATGGCTCTAATGTTTAATATAATAGAGTCAATCCCCTGAACATTACCACAGCTTAAGTTATTTACTCGGCATTCATACCTGCAACCATAATCATATTAACGATTTCCTTTACACTGCTACCCATACGAAGCACATGAGCCGATTTTTTCATGCCGGTTAATATTGGCCCAATAACTTCCAATTCACCAGTTTCCTGTAATAGCTTTTGTGAGATATTTGCTGCAGCAAGATTTGGGAATATTAGCGTATTTGGCTTTTTATTATTAAGCTTTGAAAACGGATAGTTTTTTTGCATTAAGTCGGGGTCGAGTGCCACTGATGCCTGCATTTCACCATCCACAATTAAGTCAGGATATTTTTCGTGTAATATTTGAACAGCCTTCCTTTGGCAATCAGGTCCATTACTTCTTATTGAACCAAAATTTGAGTAGGATAACATTGCTATTCTGGGCTCTATCTTAAACTTCCTAATTTCTTCGGCAGCAAGTAGTGTAATATCCACAAGGTCATTTTCACATACACGCTTATTTACGGTACAATCTGCCAAAAACAGAGGACCTTCTTTTGCATTCACAATATACATACCTGAAACAATTCTGCTACTTTCCTTTTTCCCAATGATTTGCAAGAATGGAGTAATAGAATCAGGATAATTCCTTGTTAACCCAGAAAGAACTGCGTCTGCATAACCTGTTTCAACAAGCATTGGTGCAAAATAATTTCTATGCGACATTGCATCCATTGCCGAAATGGGTGTCATGCCATTTCTTTCTTGTTTTTCCAATAATATGTTAGCGAACTCTTTTCTTCTATCACGTTCTGCATCAGATTTATTATCAATAATCTCCACACCATGTAACTCAAGCTCGTGATCCTTTATCAATTTCCGTATTACATCTTCATCTCCAACCAAAACAGGAACAGCAAGACGATCATTATGAACTATTTCAGCTGCCTTAAGCATTTCATATTGCTGTGCATCTGCCAAAACAACTCTTTTTGGCTCACGCTTACATGCATGACGCATTTGCATTACCAACTTGTTGGTTAACCCCATTCTACTTGTAAGTTCCTCAATGTATTGATCCCAATCACGAATTGGTAATTTTGCAACCCCTGTTTTCATTGCCGCCATAGCTACCGCTGGTGCCACACGTTCTATTAATCTTGGATCGGTAGGTTTCGGAATAATGTATTCTCGTCCAAAAGTTAAATTCTGTATTTTAAATGCAATATTTACTTCTTCAGGAATGGGCTCTTTAGCTAATTTAGCAAGAGCTCTTGAAGCAGCTAACTTCATCTCATCATTTATCTCCGTGGCTCTTACATCCATGGCACCTCTGAAAATAAAAGGAAATCCTAGTACATTGTTAATTTGATTTGGAAAATCAGAACGACCGGTAGCCATCAGAACGTCATCACGAGTTGATGTTGCCTCATCATATGATATTTCTGGAGTAGGGTTAGCTAAAGCAAATACAATTGGCCTATCAGCCATTGAAAGTAGCATATCCTTTTTCATAACACCACCAACAGATAATCCCAAAAACATATCAGCATCTTTAACCGCATCTACCAATGTATGTACATCTCGGTCAGTGGCAAATTTTGCTTTCGTTGGATTCATATCAGTACGGCTTGTATGCAATACACCCTTACTGTCTAACATTACTATGTTCTCTGGTTTTGCTCCCAAAGCAATATATAATCGTGTACAAGAAACCGCAGAAGCGCCCGCTCCATTCACAACAATCTTAACTTCATCAATTTTTTTATCTACAATCTCAAGAGCATTTAATAATCCTGCAGATGTGATAATGGCAGTACCATGCTGATCATCGTGCATTATCGGAATATCCAGTTCTTCCTTTAGCCTATTTTCAATTTCGAAACACTCCGGAGCTTTAATATCTTCAAGGTTAATACCGCCAAATGTTGGAGCAATTGCTTTAACCACACTAATAAATTTATCAATGTCATTTTCATCAACCTCAATGTCAAAAACATCAATATCAGCAAATATTTTAAAGAGAAGCCCCTTACCTTCCATTACAGGTTTACTTGCTTCGGGACCAATATCACCTAAACCCAGTACTGCGGTACCATTTGAAATAACAGCTACAAGGTTGGCTTTTGCTGTATATTTATACACATCATCCTTGTTATCATGTATTGCAAGACATGGGTCAGCCACACCAGGTGTGTACGCAAGCGATAAGTCACGCTGCGTTTGATATGGTTTTGTGGGCACAACTTCAATTTTACCAGGACGCTCTAAGGCATGGTAATTAAAGGCATCTTTTCTAAATAGCTTATCCATTTTTTTGGTATTATTACTCAGCAAATGTAGTAATCTTACTTTACCTGTTATTTAATTCACAGCAATTATTTTAGGTTAAAACTGGTATTTTTATTGATTAAAAATAACCATGAATTATTATACATTCTACGCATAAACTATTGTCTCTTAATAACAAATTACTACCTTGCGTTTTTTGATATAGAATTGATTAGTATATTTGAATTGCATCGATAAGCTATAAAACTGATAAAAACTGGAAAGACTTGTTTTGTAGTTTCTTGTTAATCATTGAACAAATAATCTGGAATTATATGGAGTTGTCTTTGGCCGCGGATTTTCAATCTTAACTGTTTATTCATTTCTGTCACATTTTTCGCTCAACTATCATTACTTGGTCTGCAATATTGTTGTAGATTGGTTTAAATAACCTTTTAAACTCAAGTTCACTTAGCTTATTATATTTATCACTAGTGGGTGAATAATTTGTTTGGTAGGGTGGTGTAGTGGCTAATAAAGGGTGCGATGAACAGTATTCTAATCCCTTAGTTCTAAGCCTCTTCAGCTTTGTATACGACCTTAAATACATCATATGTTTTTCTCCCTTAATGGGTACATTAAGTGTTGTTTTTAGTCTTAATATACTAGCCCTGAATCTTCTATTTTTCAAATAGTAAAGTGATTCTCCCAAACAAAATGGAGTTAAATGAGCAGTAATTAGATAACCTCCTTTTTTTAAATAGTTTGATAATGTTTGATTTACTTTTAACAACAAATCATCATCAATATAGGAATAGCCTCCAGTAATTGAATATATTAAATCGAATTGCTTTTCTTTAAACGATTTTGCATCAAGGTTTTCCATCATAATTTGATGGAGTGTAATCTTTTCATTTTGGTTATTTTCCTTAAACAATTCATATGCTTTGTTCAACATACCTTTAGATCCATCAGTACCAACTATACCATATCCATTGGAAAGAAAAAAAGGAAAATCATTGCCAGTTCCACAGTTGAGATCAAGTACCTTCTTGTTCTTCCCATCAGGAATATAATGTTTTACAATGCTATGAGCTAAATTTTTAGTAAGAGAGTAGATTGTATTTGGCTTTAATAACTTGTAATAACTCAAGGCGTATTTATCCCATCCTGAATCGTATGTGAAATGTTTATCGTAAATAAAAGGTTCTAACATTCAATTAAATAACTTACAAATCCATTTGGGAAAATATAAAATTACAATTGGCTTTTCTTAGCCTAGAGTTTAACCACCTTGCCCGAAGATAACTGTTGATTGTTTAATGTAACTCTATAATAATAAATACCACTGGTATTTAAGCCGCTATTCCAAATTATTTGATAATCACCAATGCCGGCCACTCTCCTTTCTGAAAAAACCAATGAACCATGTTGGTCGAAAATTTGACAGTAGAGCTCTCCGCTCTGACCAAGACTAAAATCAAAAACAACATCTGATTTTGTGGGATTTGGATATGCTTCCACAGAAGATATTTGTTTCACCTCTGAAATACTTGTTGGATCGTAAACATATATTTCAACCGGAATGTTTTTAGATTCAATGCCAACTGTTTCTATCAAAATATTTGACAAATGACTACCAGTATCAATATCATGACTATCAAAGGTAATTATTATGGTATCCGAATTTTGTGTTGGAATTTGACCTTGATATGTTGAAAGACTAATCCATTGTGGTTGATTTGAAATCAATAAGTCATAAACTATTGATTCGAAACTAGTGTTTGTAATTATTAATGTGTCATTTTCAATTTGATTAATGGATATCTCATTAAAAATAGAATCGATATTTGTTGTATATTCCTGACGATCATTCATTAACTGCAACGAATTGTATATATTTAGCCTTCCTCCGGTAACCGTTTTGTTTTCCAAATCTGATAAAGGATCAACTCCATTTAGCAGGAAATCTTTAATAAAAATGGCTCCCAATGAAGGATTATTTTTATAACTAGCTATAAATGAAGAATCGGCAAAGGCCATTAGCAAAGCAGCACCACCAGTAACATGAGGTGTTGCCATTGAAGTTCCTGTACTTGTACGATATGTACTATTTATACCCAACGACATAACTGAAGTTCCGGGTGCGCCAAGATCAATTGTAGTAAGACCCCATCCGGCTGCTGGATATAGTTTATCTTGATTGGTGGTATTGGTCACTGAAATCATATATTCAGTTGTAAACGCAGTTGGAACATCGCCCACAACATCAATATCCCAGGCTTTATTAGCAGTGGCACCCATACTTAGTATTCCCAATTGACCCAACGAATCATACATTGCTTGCCAAATAGGATAGTTTGCAGGTTGAGCATTATCTACCCCAAATGAATTATTCTGGGCAACAACAAATGCTCCTTCGGTACCGTTTGTTTGATCATATTGTTCGCGAACTACATATATATATGACAAAGCTTTAACAACTATTGATTCGTAACTAGATTCGCCAGCAATGGGTAAAGTTTTTACATTCCAGTTTACGCCAGCTACTCCGATGTTGTTATTGCCAATGGCTCCAGCTATTCCACACACATGAACTCCATGATTGCTTAAAGGAATGCTTCCACTGTTATTATATGCATTCCATCCATCATAATCATCTACATAACCATTGTTATCATCATCAATACTATTATTGGGTATTTCAGCATGATTTTTCCAAAAATTCAAATCCTCATGATTCAGGTCACTACCACCATCCACAATGGCCACAACAATTGTGTCGCCCAGTACTGTTAAGCCACCTGTTGATAAATCCCAAGCCATTATTGCATCAATATCAGCACCAACTACACCATTATTTTGCCCGGTATTCATAAACGACCATTGCTTGTCAAATAGTGAATCATTGGGTAATGTTTCTTTATTGTCTCTTAAACTCACCATATGATTATTCTGAACATTTAAAATTGATTTATCAGCATCCAGAAGTTCAATTATTGCTGAATTTGTGGTTTTGTTTTTATCAAATGATAATAGATAGATATTGAAACGTTGGGAAATTAATTCCTTATGCTCGAGATTATAATTATGCTTTATTATCTCTAAATCAGCGTCACTAGTCAATTGCACAAGAACTTCACCAGTTATGAAATCCTTATCAGTAGAGTTTTGGCTTATAATTGTTGAAGGTAGAAGAAGAAACAGAATTATGATTATTCCAATGATTTTTTGCATAAGGCAACATGTTTTTATTATTGACACAAAAATAATTAATTTGGTTGGTTTGACTATAGAGGCCATTACAATCAATGTTATACAAAAAAATCCCGATAATGCAATCACTATCGGGATTTTGAATTATTTTTACACTGTTATTACCTGCCAATCAGCACTTTTCGACTGTAACGATTATCGTTCTGCTCAACAGAAATTATATAAACACCAACAGGTAATTCTTTGTTTTCAAATTGATAAACAAATCCATTGTATGCGTTTACATTTTCAAGTCTAAATATCTGAGCACCCAAGTAATTCACCATACTAATCGATACAGGTTCATCATTTTCACTCTCAATATTTAGTTTAAACATTCCATCATTTGGATTTGGTAACACATTGAAGCTTGTCGCACCTAGATTGTTGGAAATACCAACGGTATTATCAACAATTATAGTTAATTCTTCAGATGCGGCACCTTCTGTGCATTGATTAGCTGCATAAACCGAAAGGAAAGCCTCTCCCATATATGAGGTGTTCCACTGCACAACAGCAGAAGTATCAATACTAATAACATCTCCAGCTGCGGCTGGTTCTAGCACCCATGTATATCCTGTAGCACCAACAACTTTATTCACAGCATACTCAGTTTCAAATACCTGATACAAATCAACATAATCCGGACCAACTGGTACATCAGGAGCATCAGGACCACCAATAAGAGTTAGTTGCATCGTGTCAGCAAAGCTCTCACCTGCTACGTCAATAATGGTTAGTGTAAGATCAACATCACCATCAATAATATCCTGAGGACCTGGTGTATATTGAGGTTGAAGAATCGTTTCAAAATCAAAAGCACCATCACCAGAAGTTAACCATAGCACAGTTGATTGGTTGGTTGCAGTACCTAAGCATTGATAAGCTTCTTGCTCACAACTCTGGTCGTCAGGACCTGCAAATAGTGTTGTAACAAGCATTGTGGGTAACTCAATATAATCTATCCAACCACAATCAGCTCCAGCAATACCACCATAGTCTTTTGAATAAACCCATTTGAATGTATGATTTCCGGGTGTTACTGGGAATGATTCATGTGTCCAACTTTCAGCTCCTGACCAGCTTGCAATTTCAGTATTATCGATATAAAACATTAACTTATCAAAATCGGGTTCACTGGATATCTTTTTATAGAATTTAATGCTATCTGCAGCCATTACATCATAGGTAATTTTAAATTCCGACGTACTATTATTGCCAAGAACAGCAGAGCGTGCATGAAAATACCCTTCGTAAGGATACAAACTAATTATTTCCCATGGCTCATCTCCTGAAAACTCCCAATTGTATTTGCTAAAATCACCTGTTTCCCAATCTTCAAGGAAGATACCAATTTTTGGATAATATGTTTTATCAACTGAATAACCTGCAGCCGAGGCATTGAATAACATTTCAGCAATCATTGCATTTGGAGCATCATCAGCAACAGTTATATTATAAGTAGCGTAAGTGGCTCCAAAGAAACCAATTGACGAAATTACCTGAGTTCCAGTATTAACAGTAATGTATGGATTATACGCGGTTAAATTACAATTCACATCATAAATAACACAATGACCTGTATTTGTTAATCTAATTGTCATATCAGCAATTTCACCTGGATCAAGTCTACCGTTATTATTTCCAAATTCTGAGTCATCAATAATCATAACCTCAGGAGTAATTACTGGAGCATTTACAATTGTTGAGAAGGTACTCGACCATGTTGAATCATTTTGATCAGATGCCGTTACCTCATAGATTAATTTATGCTGATCAGGAATACCATCACTAATATGAACTTTAAACCCATGATCGCGGGTAACAAAATCATTCATTAGTATCGTATCATAAGTTTCTGTTCCATCAATAAATGTAACCCATTCATCAGATGTTAAAGTTACATCTACACCATAAGCATCTTCGCTACCTAAATTTTTCATGGTAAGAGTATAAAGAATTTCTTCATCAAACTCTGCTTTATTATTTCCATTACCCAAGGTATCATTCATAATATCACCAGCATACATGCAATAAGGCCCATCAGGAGGAATAACCTCAATTGATGTTTCATACCTATAATGATTTTGAAGTGTAATTACAACATCAATCATTGTACCTGGCTCTTGTTGTACAATAGGAATATCAAGTGCTTCTCCTGTACCTTCAGCAAGACCAATTACTGTTTCACCAACTGTTAAACAAATTAATGATCCTTCGTTTGCTTCAATCGTAAAATAATCCATACCACTTAATATAATATCATCGTGCACAATATTATTTACAATTGGTATTTCAGTGTAAAGTGTCATAAATGCATCACCATGATGGTGGAATAAATAATAAGTTACCTCCTTATTACTGGTATTATATGGCCATGAAGATTGTTGTAGAAAATATTTACCTGCTGCTGCTGCAAAGCCTGGTAATGCTCCTCTGCTTTCTGGAGTAGTACCATAGTCGGGCATAAAGTCAGTCCACATATTATCATAAATTCCCCATGTATATGTATCATTTACAAATGAATAAGAAACTTCGGTAGCTGCCATAATTCCAAGTGCTCCAGAATTATTTCCATTATATGTATAACGGTGGAATTTCTCAGCAAAACATTCGCCACTAATATTAAACTTACCAGTTAAGCAATTGCATGAAAAAACATAAACCAAATCACTATTAGTAAGTCCGTCTATATTACTCATATTATAAGCTGGTTCGCCCCAACCAGTTTCGCTACCGTGATCACGGTGCTGAAGTACAAAAGCACCTGAATTAATATCATTATTTACACGAGTAGCATTACCACCCCAATCACTCAAATAACTTGGTGAATCAGGAATATAGTTTAAGCCGTTTTCGCCGAAGTAATTCACTACTGTTGATGTATTTTGTGCTGTAGACCATGTACTTCCAGGAGTACCAGAGTAAATTGCATTTTCGCGCATTGGTGATTTTCCAAGAGAATTTTCGAAAAAACCAGCAATAACTTCTGAACAAATCTGAAACCAACGCTCAGTTTGCCAACCCATCGCAGTTATAGGGTTATCATAAAACCCTGGATTTGTTGGAGGATTGCGTTCATGGTTTAAAAATTTGGTAACCATTGTTTCCAGATGAGTTTCATTTTGAGCGGTCATACGAGCCATTACAATATCAGGCATCATATCCTCATCAACATCCGCATAATAGTTATCAGAAATACAATAGTTATCCCATGTTGGCGAATAAATTGTGTTTCCTGTTGTTCCATAGTCAGCCATTAATAAACATGCCGCAGGAGGCGTATCCCATGTATTATATGCGTTATCAAGAAAGCCTTCAATTGCAGCTCTATTATTTCCTCCAAGTTCAGTGGTAGTATAAACATTAGTACTGATTCCCTGTTTTATTCTAAATATACGAATCGAATCTGCCCATCTAATATAATCAGCTTCATCGGGAACGATTATAACATACTCATAACCAACTTCTCTGGTACTGCTTACTTTATGTTCTTTTGTTGGAATAGATTCTGGGTTAACAACAGCATCACGGATTATCGGATCCCACCAACGACTTCTTAGTCTTTCATCTCCAAATGTTCCATTTCCACCTTCAAATGTTACCTCAATCTCAATATCCTTATTTACTACAAGTTCTTTGGTAACCGGATTATACTGAAACGGGCTAACACTTATCAATACAACATCAACACCTCTAATTTTCATTGGGTCTGATAGTTGAATTATACTATTTGGATAAAGACTGTTTGTTGAATATATTTCGTTGTTCTTCTTAAAAGACAATGGACCTTTTTCAGTATCAAATGGGATACGAGGTGCAGGCGCAATTGCAATATTCTGTACTTTCTCAACTTGTTTCTTAACAATGTTTGCAACCACATTAGCTCCTTGTGGGACTGCAATATACTTACTAAAGCCAGGAACATTTGGTGCACCTTCCGAATTTTGTAGTAGTACACCTCCGGTAGTAATGGTACTCATTACCTCCTGATTTACTTTTGTATCTGACAATAAGTAATCAGTAACACTAAAGTTTAAAGTAACTCCCTGATTATTTTGCTCAAGTATAGTTACCCCTTGCTTTCCCCAACTGTTTTCTAAGGCAATTTTCTGTCCCATCAAATTTGACGAAACAGTAATAAACAGAAGCATTACAATTGCTTTAATTGTAATGAAATAAAATTGTTTCATAGTTATAATTATTAATTTGGTTAAGATATTTGGAATATTGTAATCCCAAGACTTTTGATTTCAGTTCCCAAAATTAACTGTTTTAGATTTTATAATCATTCTAAATTACTGTTTCTTACCAGTATACGAAAGAGTATTAAATAAACTATCTCACCACCGACGGACTAATTTTAAGCTATATATATATATACCTTTAAATAGTTATAAGAACCACATATCCAGCATTCTACTTGCAAATGTTCGCCTGAAATATTCTGTTTATCAAAAATAGAGCCTCACGGATTTAATTTGTTGATGTATAAATTGTATAATTTCGCAATCTCAAAAAACAGTCAAAAACCAAGGTTGATTTTTTGGCTTTTCTTTGAATGAACACATATAATTAAGCAATAATAAATTGGATAAGGCGCTAAGAAAACCCCATTGGTTGAAAAGTAGTATACCATCGGGAAAAGAATATAGGTTAGTTCGAGAAATAGTAGAAGACAATAAGCTTCATACCATATGTACAAGTGGTCATTGTCCTAATATGGATGAGTGCTGGGGTCGAGGAACAGCAACTCTTATGATATTAGGGGATATATGTACCAGATCATGTGGTTTTTGCAATGTTAAAACTGGTAGGCCTCTACCCGTTGATTTACAGGAACCAATACGAGTTGCTAAATCTGTTAAATTAATGAAGCTAAAACATTGTGTATTAACCTCTGTTGATCGTGATGATTTAGATGATCTGGGAGCAACAGTATGGATTGATACGGTTAAAGAAATCAAAAAACAAAGTCCACATACAACAATAGAAACCCTTATTCCCGATTTTGATGGAAGAAGTGAACTTATAGATGATGTTTGTAATGCGGGTCAAGAAGTTGTTTCACATAACCTGGAAACCGTTAGAAGAATTACTCTTTGGGCTAGAAGCAGAGCGAAATACGAACTTAGCTTAAAAACACTTAAGGCAATCGCCAGTTCTAATGTTGTAACTAAATCTGGCATTATGGTTGGTTTGGGAGAAACACAGGATGAAGTACTTGAAACACTGGCAGATATGCGTCAAGTTGGTGTTGAAATAGTAACCATTGGGCAGTATTTACAACCCACAAAAAAACACCTAATGGTAAAGGAATATGTAACACCTGAACAATTTGAGTTCTATAAACAAAAAGGGCTTGAATTGGGATTTAGGTTTGTGGAAAGTAGTCCAATGGTGAGATCTTCCTATAGAGCTGAAAAGCATGTGAGTAAAGGTGAATAGTGATTGGTGGAAATAAATTATAGTTTGTTGTGAATAAGAATGTTAGATACAAGTATATTGGCTTAATCGAGTACAAACAGGCCTGGGATTATCAGGAATCATTGTTTGATGAAATTGTTGCGATTAAAGAGAAAAACAGAAAAGCTGAAGTTAAAGATCCTTCGCATAATTACTTACTATTCTGCGAGCATCCACACGTTTATACAATTGGAAAAAGCGGCAAAGAAGATAATTTACTTATTAGTGAAGAGTTTTTAAAAAGCAAAGGTGCTTCGTTGTTTAAAATTAATAGAGGTGGTGATATTACATATCATGGCCCTGGACAAATTGTTGGATACCCAATACTTGATTTGGATAATTTCGGGGTCTCAATTAAAAACTATATTTACGGAATAGAAGATGTTATAATTAACACATTAAAACACTATGATATAACAGCCACAAGATCGGATGGTGCCACCGGAGTTTGGCTAGATGCAGATGATCCAATAAAAGCAAGGAAAATTTGCGCAATTGGGGTTAGAACCAGTCATTGGGTAAGTATGCATGGGTTTGCATTCAACATAAACACTAATCTGGACTATTTCGGATATATAGTCCCATGTGGAATTCAAGGGAAATCTGTAACATCATTGAGTAAGGAGCTTGGCAAAGAAGTAGATATAACTGAAGTACAAGAACTACTGATGAAAGAATTCTCAAATGTATTTGACATGAAATTTTATTAGTTTGAAAGTACTAGCTGAAATGCTAAAAAATACCACCCAACGATATTTTGATTTCCAATCCACTTCCTGGTCCGTATAAATACCAAGGTAAGTCTTTAACGTATAATACTTGATTTCCACGGCTCTTGGTTCGAGGCACATGAGTTGGAAAGATTTGAAAACCTGTATACAAGGTAAGAATTGCATGTTTGCTTCTAGGTAATAACGACCATCCTAATCCACCACCAAATCCGTAACTCCAGAAAGTTTCTGTATAATGTTCCCCTCTCCTCTCATCACTAGTAGGTGCATAATAAAGTTGATGAAAATCGAAATAACCGGTAATTACTTTAAACTCGAAAAAATTACTTTTGCTCATCTTCCTATTTTCGTAGAGTCTATAGAATATGGATCCTTTGAATCCTTTAAATTTAGATTCTGGAATAAACATCTCCGGAAGGCTTCCGTTTAAATATGTTGATGTATGAACGCCAACTGCATGTCTGAATGATATAAATCGTTGATAACTCAACCCTATCGATCCCAAAAAAATTTCATTAATTGACCATGTAATTACATTATTAAATGATCTCCATATTGTATCCATCCTACTAAAATTAACTCTGTTCAATCTAACATCCATACTTCTGATATTCTTATTCTTTATCAATATCGTATCCGAAAGAAAATCGTGATGTGAAAATATTATCCTCTCTTGAGATTTTGGGATAACTACCGAAAACCTTCCCGTTTTTTTTGTGTAGGCAACTTTAATATCGTTTTCAAGACTTAATACTGCATTTAGTATTGGTTCATCCCTAAGGTCATCAACAACAGTACCGGTGAATAGGTAATTCTCATCATACGCTATAAAACAGATTGTATCAATATCAAAAGACAATGGGATCAACGGAATAAAATTCATTTTCAAGTTATTTCCCCATTTAACACGTTTTATATAGGGGTAATACTCTGGGTGTGCAAATACTAAAGTATCACGATACGACTTCGGCATTAAGATCTTAACCCTTCCACTACTATTACTAAAAATGGTATCATCATTAAACGATGGCGAAATACTAACACCTGCTACTCTTTTATTTGTAGACTCATCAAATATGGTTCCCAATATTATTTTTTCCTGACCTTGGGAGGCAAGATATAAAATCAGGTAAAATGTAAATAATAGGGTGCGGTTCATATGCCGGTTTTATAATAATAGACCATGGTTATTTAGCAAGGTTGTACTATATTCAATCTTAATCCACATATGACTTACTCAAGCACAACTTTTAGCACATCAAGTGATTTAAATTCACCCAAAGCAGGTATATGTAGTTCAAAATATCTAATAAGAGTTTCCAACACCTCTTTTCTTGTTTTGTTATCTATTACTAGCTTTCTGGAATCCTCGAAGCTAGTATCTTGAATTTTGCCTAAGCTAGTTGCTATCTTTCCGGAAACATGATTTGGGTGCCCTGGAATACCATTGATAAATTTGCCCTCTTGCAAATCAAATACTATTTTGCTGCCAGAATTATCTTTTTTTGGATAAAAACCTAGAAACATTGATAGTTGCATCATAAATACCAAGTGAAAATTCACATATCCTTCATCTGCCAAATCCAACCATACAAGAGCATTATAAATCCAATTAAAAAGATCCTGATTTGCCGATTCTTCCTTTAAGCATTTATACAATAGTTCATCAATAAAAAATAGTAAGGTCCGTTTTATAATATTATTATTGATCGTTTGATAAGCATACCATAACTCTATTTCCTTAATGTTATGCATCGTTTTTTTATCAGAGTAATTAATAACCAGTTCCAACAATGTCAGAGGTTGAAACATTGCTGCTTTGTTTTTAGAACTACTCGAAGACTTTCCTGATTTTTTCCTCCTCACTCCTCTCACAAAATATGATTGTATGCCAAACTCCTCAGTATACATATTAACAACAATTCCTGAGTCGGAAAATTTGGTTTGTTTAATTACTATTCCTTTTGTTTTTACAAGCATATCAGCAATAATCCGGATAACAAATGTACCCAAATAACTAATAATAATTCTTATCAAAGTAAGGAATTACATTGGTAAACGTCATATTATAAAAACGAAACATGAAATTACTATTTTTATCAATTATAACTATTACAATTGCATCGTTTGCAGTTGGGCAGGGTTGTAGTGATGCTGGATTATGTACAACCGGAGGACTTGATTCTGGATTTGGAAAATCAAACCCAAAAACAAACCTGAAATACTCAACCATATTTGGGCTTGGTGAGCAAAACGTATTTCATATCACATCTCAGCTGGAATTAAATATTCCTGTGATATCAAGCCAGGTACTACAGATTAAAATTCCATATAATTTTACATTTGGCAACCTGGGTAATATTAGTGGATTAGGTGACTTAATACTTTCGGCAAACCAGCATTTATATAGCGGCGAAAATTCTAGTATGCAGGTAGTTGCAGGGATTAAAATACCTTCGAATGATGCTAACAAAACCAAGGATGGGTTTTCATTACCAATGGCATATCAAACAAGTTTGGGTACTTATGATATAATTTTAGGAATAAACTCGATGTATAAGAATTGGAATTTTGGATTAGGATATCAACATTCCTTTGGTAATAATCTTAACAAGTTTGAACATAGGTACGACAACCCTGCCAACTTCAATAATTACAATGAATCATATAATCTTAAAAGGGCAGATGATATTATGGCTAGAATAGAGTACCTGGTTTCAATTAACAAAACCAAAATAGTATTTGGAGCAATACCCATTTACCATTTGGCTGACGATGTGATTAAAGGATCGCAAAAAGTAGCAAACTCGTCAGGACTAACTCTAAACCTAATTGGGAAGTCACATATATTCATTAAAAATAATTGGATTATGGAGATGGTACTAGCTGCTCCAATTATTGATAAGGAGTCTCGTCCCGATGGTTTAACCCGATCGTTTGTGGCCATGATTTCTTTTTCAAAGTCAATTTAATACCCATCATAATATTTTTGAGGCACTTAGGCAGAATATGGATTTTTTTTGTACTTTTAGATCATCGCAACTTATAAGAAGCTATTAGTATAGTTAGACTTATCATATATTTCAATAAGGTTGCTAATAATAATTAGTAATCTGTTATTGTAATTATGATTGATAATTTCGAATGATCTATGAAACTAACAAATCTTAGGATTATCATTCTTTTGTTATTACTAACGATTTTCCATGTACCAAGTAGTAAATGTCAAACTTTTGAAACATCAGTGGTTGGGACTGAAGCAGTCTCAACTCGACCTGTAATAGTTTCTGATCAGTTGGGACATTTACATGTTGGCTGGACTAGTGGATCAAATACTGGAAAATACCTAAAATTCTCAACTAACCAATCCGGACAATGGGCATACTCAAGAGATGTAGCCGGTTCTTCTTATGATGGAATTTATGTAGCAACAATTACAACTGACAAGTATGGATTTTCATATATCTCATCAAGGTTTGATGGGTATCCGTTTGATATCAAATACTATACGAATAAGAATCTAACTTCTTATTATTGGAGTCAAAACACAGTTATGTCTTCAGAACATTTTCATCAAACCTCAATAGAGGTTGCAAGAAATCAAACTGTACATGTTTTTGCCGAAGAGAATGAAAAATATGGAGCCAGTGCAATTTTCTATAATAGCATAGCTTCATTATCGGATACCGTTATATATAATACCCGTCAACATTATTCAACAACTATAGATCAGGGTGATACCTTGCATGCTGTTGCTTATAGAAACCAGGATATCTGGTACACTTATTATAGTTCTGGTAGCTGGAGCAGCCAAGTTGCCATTGATGATCCATCAACTGATGGAGAAACTCCATCAATATCATGCGATCAAAATGGAAAACTACATGTAGTGTACCGAACTCCTTCTGGTATTTATTACACAAATAATACATCAGGATCCTGGAGTACTCCACAAGTTATATTTGCTGGCATTGGCTTGTATTTTCCCGATGTAGTAATTGATGAAAATGGGAAAGCGCATGTAGCATACATGACAAATAACGAAGATGTATATGGCCCTACATATGATGACTACCTTTATTACCAAAACAATATCAGTGGCTCATGGAGCGCACAAAAACTGGTTGCAACTATAAATACAGATGATATTCCTGCAACCAGAGATGCTGCTGAAGTAGATAGTAAGATTGCCCTTGATTTAAAAAACAGCACTGTAAATATTGTTTATGTTCAAAACGGCAATCAGGTTACATTGGCAACTACTGATGATTATGAATTACGTAACTCAAAAAATACGGATTTAACCTCAACAATGACTAGCACCTCAGGTACTCCAACTGTAGATACATTAACAACCTTTGACGCTTCAAGTACATTATCATTACTTCAATTCACCATTACTGATGTTGCCAATGACGGAGAACCCACAAAACTGGAATGTATCATATTTCAGAGAGGGCCGGGTATGTCGGATGATGTGTGTTTCAATGACTTATTTTCGAGTATAACAATTGAAGAGGTTGGACAAAGTAGCGAACCAGTATTATTGTACTCTTCCCGTGCAATAATCGGTTCACCAGGATCTGTTTGGAAAACGATTTCCGAAGGTAGCTCAAAGAGTTTCATTGTTAAAGGGATATTAAACAGCAGTTTAAGCGGTGTTCTTAACAAAGACTTTCAGTTGAAAGTAAATGGTCTTTACGATTTAATTACAGATACTACGGGCTCTCTTTTTTCATATGGTTCAGTTGATATTTTATCGGATACTTTAAGAATTCAAGAGGTGATTTTAAGTGGTTCGGGAACAGCACAAGATCCATTTTTAATATCAAACCTTAATGATCTTCGAGCTTTTTCAGAGGCAAGCAGCTATTGGGATGATTATATAAAACAAACTGCTGATATTGATGCTTCAGCAACCAGCACATGGAACAATGGACAAGGGTGGTCACCAATTGGTACCTTTAGTCCACAATTTACTGGTTCGTATGATGGCGATGGATACACCATTAATGGTATATATATTAACCAAACTTGGGGGTTTAACCTGGGATTTTTTGGCAACACAGCTAGTGCTAGTATTCAAAACTTAGGTTTAACCAACCTAAATATTACCTCATTTTCCACAACAGGAGGCCTTGTTGCTTCAAGTATGAACAGTACAATCAGTTATTGCTATACAACAGGTAGTATATCAGGAGATGGTACTACCGGTGGTCTTTGCGGTAGTCTCAATGGAGGAACTATTTCAAATTGCTTTAGTACAGCTTCGGTAACCGGAACCGGTAACTATACTGGAGGTTTGGCAGGTACATGTGTTGGTACCAGCACTATAACAAATTCATATAGTGCAGGAAGTGTTTCAGGAAACGTATGGACAGGTGGACTAGTAGGTACAAAAGCAGCTACAGCTACTTCATCCAATTCATTTTGGGACTTAACAACATCAGGACAAGCAAATAGTGAATTGGGCATAGGAAAAACCACATCCGAAATGAAGACAGAATCTACATTTACCGATGCCAACTGGGATCTTGTTGGAGAAACCACAAATGGAACTACTGATATTTGGTCGATTGATGGAAGCAACAATAGCGGCTACCCATGGCTAACCTGGGAAGACCATTCTCCAGTTAATAATACATGGGATGGTTCTGAATCAAATGATTTTATGGATAAAAATAATTGGTCACTCGAGTTTATCCCCAATGTGTTAAATAATATTATAATATCAAGTGGAGGAAATCAACCTTCTTTGGGTTCAGGTCAATCGGTTACCATTAATAATCTTACTATAAACACAGCTGCAATCTTAACTATTAACAACACAAGCTCTCTTACAGTTATTGGTATTTCAGATGGTAACTGAGACAAAAAAAGCCCCAACATTAAGTCAGAGCTTTGAAATTGTGGTGGTGCCACCCGGGATCGAACCAGGGACACATGGATTTTCAGTCCATTGCTCTACCTACTGAGCTATGGCACCAACAATTTTGGAGGGGCAAAAGTACACATTTTTTCAAACTATCAAAAAAAAACTTAAAAAATTACGACTCTCTTATTCCTTAATTTTACTTTTGTTGTTTTTATAAAAATATTATTTGAAACTTGTAGTCGACATAGGTAATTCTTTTACTAAACTTGCAGTTTTTAAAGGTGAAGAGATCATTGATTTCCAGACAATTAAAAAGCCTGAAATCAAAGTGCTTAGCAAATTACTGTCTGACTTCCCACAAATAAGTTCTTCAATTATTTCCAGTGTCGGAGCTCATGACCCTCAATTGACAAATATACTTGAAGAGAAAGGGACTACAATTGAACTAACTAATAACACACCTGTACCTTTTATAAACCGATATGGTACACCACAAACTCTTGGAAAAGATAGAATAGCAATTGCATCAGCAGCCACAATGCTTCATCCAAACCAAAACACTTTGATTATCGATATAGGTACATGTGTAACCTACGATATAATACTAAGCAGTCGCGAATATTTGGGTGGTGGAATAAGTCCGGGTTTAGAAATGAGATTCAAAAGTTTACATAATTTTACGCATAGATTACCGTTAATAAATTTGCCAGATGCCAATTCCAATATTTCAATGGTTGGCAATTCAACAAAAACATCTATCTTATCTGGTGTTATTGTTGGCCTGAGAGCAGAAGTAGAACACACTATTAATCAATATAAAAAGACATATTCTCCATTAATTACAATTATTAGTGGTGGTGATTATAAATATTTTGAAAAATTGGTAAAAAGTAACATCTTTGCAACCCCAAATATTGTGGTGTGGGGATTAAAAAACATCCTTGATTTTAATGAAAAGAATTAAATTATATTTTTTGCTGATTATTATTGCCACCAGCGCTAGTATTCAGGCCCAAACAGGAATAAATTCTCCATATTCCAGATATGGTTTGGGACAATTGAATAGTGAGAGCATAAATACAGTTTCAATGGCAATGGGTGGCCTTGGATTGGCAATTCATAAACCCACAGCCCTTAACCCATCAAACCCTGCATCTTATGGTTCATTAGATTCTTCTTCATTTTTGTTTGAAGTGGGTGTAAATGCAAATATTACAAACCTTAAAACCGTTTCTCTTTCGGAAAATGGTTATGATGCTACACTTAGTTATATTTATGCAGGTTTTCCGATAACCGATTGGTGGAGGTCGGGAATTGGGATTATGCCATTTAGTAAAATAGGGTATAACGTTGAGGTTTTAGTTGAAGTTCAAAATTTCAGCGATGTAGTCCACTCATTTACCGGTGATGGTGGTTTAAACAGCGTATTCTGGGGAAATGGTTTTAACATTACCAAAAACCTTAGGTTGGGAGTTGATGTTTCATATTTATTTGGACAATCATCCCGATCAAGTATGATTTATTATCCTGATTCTGTTTTTATTCTGGGAACTAAAGTTGAAAAATCTGTTAGAGTTGGTGATTTTGTATTCGACTACGGAATTCAATATGACTTCAATCTTAACAATCGAACCCAAGCAACCATTGGATTAATCTATGCAAATAAAATAAACCTGAATTCAAAGTTCAACTACCTATCTAAAACAATATCCGGAGGATTTAACGGTGAGGTTGAATATGTAAAAGACACAATTGAATTTAGAGAAAATGAAAAAGGAACGGTAACTTTACCCGAACGATATGGTATTGGATTTACAATAAAAAATTCTAATAAATGGTTGGTAGGTGCTGATTTTGAATACCAAAAATGGAATGAGTTTGAATCATTTGGAGTTAAAGATTCACTTATTAATTCATGGAGAGTGGCATTGGGAGGAGAATTTACCCCAAAACATTCTAATATCTCTTCCTTGTTCAGAAGAATGACATATCGTGCAGGAATTAGATATAATCAATCGTATTTGAAGTTTTATGGGAAGCCTATAAATGAGTTTGGCATAAGTTTTGGATTTGGTTTCCCATTGAAGAATTCAAAAACAGGAATTGATTTGGGAATGGAAATTGGAAGAAGAGGAACAACTGATAATAATTTAATCCAGGAAAACTTTTTTAATATTTCACTGGGTATATCAATACAGGAACATTGGTTCCAAAAACGAAAATACCGATAGTAATAAATAATTATAACATTATGAAGTTTAAATCAGTAATACTAACTCTCTCACTACTAGCTGGACTTTCCTTTTTAGTTTCCGGGCAAGACAGCTCTTTCGAAGCCAAAGATGAACTAGCCAAATACGGAAACGACAGCATTGAATGTGTAAAAAACCTCTCTCTTTATAGAGGATCATACAAACAATGGAAACAAGCTGGATACAAAGGCGAATCACTTGTAGATGCACATAAATACTGGAGAAATGTTCTACATGACTGTCCAAAAGCAACAGAAAATATTTATGTTGACGGAGTTAAAATGACCAATTACCGTATCAAAAAAACTAAAGATGCTTCTGCAAAGAAGAGTCTCATAGATACTTTAATGATGTTGTATGATATGCGTATTCATTATTTCCCTCTTCACTACAAAACAAAAAAACCACAAGTTGGGGCAATTCTGGGTAGAAAAGGTGTTGATTATTACAAACTCGACCCTGCTAAAAACTATCTTAAAACTTATGAAATATTAGGAGAAGCAATTAAGCTGGATAAAAATAGAGCCAAAGGTCCTGTTTACATATATTATTTCCGATCGGTAACTAAAATGGCACAAAAAGGTGATACAGATACCGCTGCTGTTGTAGACGCTTATGACATGATTAGTGATTATATTGATTCAAATATTGAATACTATATCAAAAAAGGAAATAAGAAAAAGGAAGAAGAGTACAACAATATTAAAGGAAATATTGAAAATACATTTGAGCCTTTTGCCAACTGCACAGATTTGGTTAGGATTTACAAAAAGAAATATGATGCAAATCCTGAAGATATTGGTCTTTTGAAAAAAATAACAAAGCTTCTTGACAAAAAAGATTGTCTTGATTCTCAACTATATTTTGATGCAATTGTCGCTTTATACAAACTTGAGCCCTCACCCGAGTCGGCTTATTTGATTGGGAAAATGTTGCTTATCGACCAAAAATATAATGAAGCTGTTCCATATCTTGAAGAAGCCATCAAGATGGAAAATGAAACCCGTGCATATAAGGCTCTGATTTTCTTAGCTGAAGATTTTTCATCTCTGAAACAAAACGTAAAAGCCAGGAATGTTGCTCTTAAAGCTGCCAAACTAAATCCAAAAGCAGGAAAACCATATGCAATTATTGGTGACTTATATGCATCAACAGCAAGTTCATGTGGAAATGATGAGCTCACAAAAAAGGTAGCCTATTGGGCAGCTGTTGATAAATATAAAAAGGCAAAAGCCGTTGAATCAGATTTGGCAGAATCAATGAATAAAAGAATTGCCTCATACAGAAAATATTTTCCACCAACAGAACTACTATTCTTCCATAACCTAAATGAAGGTGATAGCTATACCGTTGAATGTTGGATTAACGAGGTAACAACTGTTAGAGCAGCAAAATAGCTTTTAAAAGGAATTCTATGTTATCATATATTATAAAAGGCATTATTCTGGCATTGGCTGGAATGATGCTTTTTTCATGTGAAAACTCCTTAACGAAAATAAATAAACTGGCAACAGAAGAAGATACCCTTGCCGCAATAACAACATATGATATTGTTTACACGCGATCTGATTCAGGGTTTGTACAGATAAAACTCTCAAGTCCATTGATGAAAAGATATTTGGGTAATGATGAGCATAATGAATTTCCACTTGGTTTTGAAATTATCTATTATGATAACAAGGGTAATGAAACATCATATATTTCAGCAAATTATGGTGTTGACTATCAAAAACGTAAATTTATGAATGCCCGAGATAATGTAATAATAAAAAACTACGAAACAAAAGAAGAATTATATACTGAAAACTTAGTTTGGGACAAGAGGGCTAAACTAATCAAGTCAAATACATTTGTTAAGCTAATTTCCCCCGACAAAACTATTTTTGGAGATAGTATGTGGGCAAACGAATCATTTACTCAGCACGAAATATATAACATAAAAGGAGAACTAGATGTGATTGAAGAAGAGTCAAATACACAATAGTTCTAATATTAGTTAATCTGTATATCCGTAATTAGTCATATTCCTGTAATGCTAGCAACAACAAGTCTATCAAAGATACGTTCTCCAAAATATCTTCGATTTAACTTATAAACA
>JAERTF010000025.1 GCA_016845105.1 Bacteroidota bacterium
GTTACCAGCAAGCATAAAGAAAGGAATATGAAGAAATTAATATTATCATTATTCATATTAGGTTTCGTTGTCCATTTATCAGGACAGGAAATTGAATTTTTTGGACATTATTCGGGAAGTAATTACAATAAATACCAGAACAATATTGGGTATGGCATAGGCTACTATCATTTCACAAAATCAAGTAGTAGACTTGGATTTATTTTTCAACATAGTTTTTTCAATACGGAGTACAGTGAAATATATCCTTCTTCAGTGGATGGGATTTCTACATACATTAAGGATATAGTTCCAAAAAATCAGAGGATTGCATTCAAAATGAATTATGCTTTTAATTTAATTAAGCACGCAAAATCAAGTTTATTTATCGGACCAGAAATTGGTATTAACTATTTTTTCATCAATGAACAAGTAACTAGATATGAGAATGAACAAATTAGTGCTGCTAATTATCAGTCAGATTATTCAGAGAATAATAAATTTGGATTTGGATTTTTAATTGAATTCGAGTTAAAAGAAATAATAACAGAAAGAATTTCGATTTCATCCTCTATCCATCCTGAATTTATTTATTATGAAAAAATTGGAATGACAGGAGGACATTCTCCAACATTTATAAGTTGGTTGAATTTTAATTTCGGAATTAAATATAAATTGAAGAAAGACTAAAATAAAAATGCCAGCTGGTAACAAAAAATATAATTCATGCCGCCGCTAAGTAGCTCTAAGAAAATGAATTAGTAAAATGAAATTAATAAAACCAAAGAAAATTTATTGAACAAGATGCGGCACGCATCATATTCAAACCGTTAGCAACAAGGCAAAGTAAAAATCCCACAAGGGAGAATCAAAGGTATTTTTTGAGAAACCAATCGAACATTAACATGTTGTTAATTTTTAGACTCCCTACTTATTTAGAATAATTATGAATTAGGGGGGGCAATGTTTTTATTAACCAAATTTTGTTATTTTTGAGAAACAACAAGCAGAAAAAACCCCCCTTAGATTATTAAATGAAAACACACATAAGTTTACCACATAACAAAGAAAGGAGGTTGAGACAAAAGTAATCATTTCCTCGATAATATTAGAAAGACCAGCCATCTGAATTTATTATTGGATATGAATAAAACAACAAGCTCAGTATTAACTAAAAATTTTCAAAAATGAAAAAAATTATTTTTGTCTTATTAGCCGTTATGGCACTAACTTATTCTTGTAAAAAGGATGTTTCAGATATTGAAGAAAATCAGACTAATACCGAAATTGTTAAAAACAATGAGGTTATCAACCTGATAAAACAATTTGAGACTAAAATGCAAAGCACACTCAAGTCAGGAGAATATATTGATCTTGACTCAGCTGTATGGAATATGGAAGCATTACAAAACTACAGCTATGCCTACCCTGATTCATCTACACGCGATTTTGTTGTATTAAAATCTTATTATACAATAACGGTTAACTCAAACAATAAGGTATTAATGACGGATGTACAGGCTGTTAATCAGTTAATGGAAGACACCTTATTGTATCAGCTATCTCAGTTTCCAGAAGAAGTAAAATGTATGAAGTTTTGGGATGTAAATGCTGATAGTGTTGTTGGAACAACTGCTTTTTTAAGTGCTACTTCAGGATTTGGATTGAATTTATTATTAGGCATATATTATGGCTTTGATGAAGATGATGATTGGTGGTGGGGTACTTTAGGTGAGGAATATGGAAATCCACCGGCAGGAAAATGTGATGGAACGATGTTTGGAGTAAGTGATGGCTCAAATGAAATACAGTGGAGGTTAAACTATCCAGCCTACCAACCTACACAACAATTATTTTACACTAGTTTAGTAACTTTAAATGCCACAGGTTTTGAATGGGAAGATGGATATCCACTATTATATGTGAGTGAGAACTACCCAACAGAAGATTGCTTAACAGATGATCTTTTAGCCTTTTATTTAACAAATGCTCATAATATTTTTAATACATATGAAAGTAATGGAGGTTTGAGGCCATCTGGAAAAGATTTCGTTTCAGTTAAAATAATAGATGATCTTACCACTTCTGCTGGCCCACAGTATTATCATTTGCACGAAGTAACCTATGGCATTCCCTCTCTTATACCTACTGGCAATTAACATTTTTATTCTGGATGGTAACTTTTTATCATCCAGAATAGCTTAAACTTTTAGCAATGAAAATAATGAATCATGTGTTAGTTTTACTTACACTATTATTTGTATCTGAGGCAATTTCTCAATCAACAACATTCGAATATACCTTTAAAACTATCAATGATGATCGGGTATTTGATATTTATGAAAATTCAGAAGGTGATATTATCTTTTGTGGTGGAACATCTAAAACACCGGACTTTTGGAACAGCTCATTGTTAGTTGCCAAAATTGACAGCAATGGTAATGAGTTGAATAGCAACATATATAGCATTGACAATAAAAGTATTTATGCCAAGCAGATATTGCTTTACGACACATTGGTGTTGGTAGCCAATATATCTGACACGTTACTATTTCACCCATCTATTGGCCTTTAT
This sequence comes from Bacteroidota bacterium, assembly GCA_016845105.1. Classification (GTDB taxonomy): domain Bacteria; phylum Bacteroidota; class Bacteroidia; order Bacteroidales; family F082. The sequence goes on from JAERTF010000025.1 coordinate 2,555, forward strand.
AATGTGGATTATAACTTAAATCTAACGAATGGAACAATCTACTCCTTTAATCCTGATTTTCTTTTTTGGGATACATATTCCTTAAAACTAAACAATGGAAATATTCTAACAAACATTACACTTCGACAATATCCAAACCTTACTTGGAGAACCCATAATTACGTCTTTAACTCTGATTTTGATAGCATCTATTCAAAATATTATCCTGATTTAATGAGACCTACTTATCATATGAAAGAATTACCTAATAGCAACATATGGTCACTTAATATGGTTATTCATCAATATGAGTTATTTGATAGCAGCTTAAACATTATTAACACACAGAAAGTGCCTGAACTGCTTACTGGAAATTATGGAGTTGGCTGGGACAGTGACAGCTCATTTTTTTTACTAGGAAAAGATGTGGACCAATTTTCAGGTAACGGCCAAAATTTGGCTTTTATCAGACAATATCATCCTATGGATACTAGTAATTATTTATTTAATTATTGGAGATATAGTGACACTTGTGACTTTCCTGCTATTTGGAATGGGGTTGATTTAAACAAAAAAGATTCTGTTTATATAGGAGGGACTGAAAATATGGACTTTTACTCACCATGGTATGGTAATCAGCCATCTTGGTTTGTTGTGATACAAACTGATAGCCTTTTAAATATCCGTTGGGAGAGATTTTACGGTGGAGATGCTTACTATAATATGACTAATTTAATTGCTTCTAATGATGGTGGCTGTATAGTTGCCGGTACACGATATGATTATCAAAATGCTCCAGATTATTTGCTAGATATAACTATTTTAAAACTCGATAGTGAAGGCTTAATAACATCAGTTAACGAAGATATACCTGAAAAGTTTAGCGAAGCTATAGTATTCCCAAATCCGGGATATTCTCAGTTAAATGTAAGAATTGCATCTCAATATTCCGAATCAACATTTGAATTGTTTGAACTTAACGGTACAAAAGTACTGCATAAAGATTTTTTTGAGAAACATAATATCTTAAACACAGAAGGTCTTAAATCAGGTTCATACATTTATCAAATAACCAATGATATAGGATTAAAAGAGAGCGGAATTTGGATTAAGAAATAGAATGCCCAGTTGCTAACAAAAAATATAATGCATACCGCAGTTAAGTCATTCAAAGAAAATGAATTGTAAATTTGACGATATAGAAAATAAAGAAATTTTATTAAATAAAATGCGGCACGCATCATATTCAAACCGTTAGCAACAAGGCGAAGGCCGACACACATCCAGGCACATTTGGTTTTTTCAAACACACAAGCCAATGATGAAAAACCAAAAGAGCCTGAATTTAGGCCTACGCAATGAAAATCGAAATAATCATGAACTATTTAACCTA
>JAERTF010000026.1 GCA_016845105.1 Bacteroidota bacterium
AGATGCTGTCTTTATACTCGAATCCAAAATGCATTACCAGCTATACAACTATTATATGTATTTTTGCTAAAATTTTGGTACAGTATTTGCAATTAAATCTATATCAAATAAATTTATTACTATGAAAAAAATATTACTTTCTCTGGCAGTTGTTATCATCACTGCCTTTTCTGTAAACGCTCAATCATATTCATTGTCATGGGATGGTGAAACCTTGGGTGATACTGTTTTATTAAGAGGTGAACCTGATACTGAAATTGTGTTTCATGGAATGCTAACTAATAATTCTAGCGATACGGATACCATAAAAATCATCCGTCGACTTGTTAATTTATTGCCTAATGTTGAACACCTTTTTTGTTGGGGAACATGTTACCAGCCAAATCTTGATTCTATTTTTGCTCCTGCTGGATATGTAATTTTGGAACCAGGTCAAACATCACTTGATTATGAATTTTCAGGTCACTATAATGCTAAAGGAGTTGTTGGTATATCAACTGTAGAATATACATTCTTCAATAAAAATGACGAAAATGAAAAATTAGTTGTTGTTGCTGAGTATGATACAAGCCCAGATGGGATTGATGACTATATTCTACGAAATACTAATATCTCTGAAATTTACCCAAATCCTGCAACAAATTTTGTATCCATTGATTATACTCTGCCTTTAGAAGTTAACGAAGCAAGTGTTAAAGTTGTTAATTTATTGGGTTCGATTGTGAAAGAACAGCAAATCAATGTTAGAAACAATAATCTAAAAATGGATATAAGTGATATTGTTGGTGGAATTTATTTCTACTCTGTTATTGTAAATGGAGAAGTATTGGAAACAAAAAAGTTGATTGTAAACTAGTATAATCTTTCAACAGAATATATTTAACTTATATTATAAAAAACCCTGGATTTATTTGCAAATGCAGGGTTTTTTATTGCCTTATAGTTACCAATAATAGTTAATTTTGTCCTGTTCTAATCTTAAAAAGTATCTTATGAAAAGATTTCTACTTGCAACCGTGTTAATAGCCGCTTCATATTTTGCTACATCACAGTCATTTTACCTAACTATTAATGATACAATTCTCGGTGACTCAATAATTGTTTATCCATCAGATTCAGCAGTATCAAAAATTTATTTTACTGCTACTTTACATAATAACACTAACAATGGTGTTAATATTAAGGTAGTTAGAAATGAGATTGAAGTGGTAGATGGAACCAGTAATATGTTTAAATGGGGTGGAGAGTATTATAATGACACTATTAATTTATCAACAGACTATATTTATATTCCGGCTGGGAGCTCATGCCCTGATACCGCTTTTATTGCTCAATTTATTATCGGTCCGACCTTAGGACTTTCATATATTGATTATACTTTTTTTGATATTGAAAATCAGGAAGAGAATGTAAAGATTGTTGTGGAGTATGATTCATTCCATACACCCGATGGTGTTGATGAGAACATCTTTAAATATATAGCAATGTCTGATATTTACCCTAATCCGGCAACTGATTTTGTGCAACTTGATTATCGCATATCTCAGAAGGTGGATCAAGCAAGTATAGTAATATGTGATTTAATGGGAAGGATAGTAGTAGAGCAGAATATTGTACCTGGTGAAAACAAGGCCCGTATCAATGTTTCAGATCTCCCAATGGGTTATTACCTTTATAGTATGTCCGTTAATGGTTACAAATATATTACCAAGAAATTAATTGTGAAGTAGGTAATATCTTGGATCAAGCTGAATTGTTGGGGGATTTGAAAAAAAGCATTTCATTATTTGCTATCAAATTTAGCAGAATAAAAAGTTGATGTTTTTTGGTTTTTTGGATGGGCCTATTTTTATCATATTCTGAATAGAAATGAAAGGCCCTTCCGGCCTTGAGGAAAAAATGTCTAAGAAAGCTATATGCTAAATCGATGAAAACTAATAACGACGAATATGGAAAATGAAATCCCCCAGAAATACTGCTTGATCCAATATCTTTAGGTATGTATTCATAAAAAACCCCCAAGCAGAATATGCTTGGGGTTTTTAGTTTTTACAGATATTGTTTTCACAATCCAAAAGCTTCTTTTACTTTGTCAACGTAATCAAGCTCTTCCCAAGCAAAGAATTCAACTTTTTTTGTATAAACATTAATGCCATTGCGGTTTTCTTTAAAAGTTGTATTACCATCTTCATACATAACTTCTATTTCTTCAGTAAATGGGTCTCTACCAAAATGTCCGTAGGAAGCTGTTTTCTCAAATATTGGGTTCTTTAATCCAAAACGTGAAACTATGGCGAATGGTTTCATATCAAATATGCCTTCAAGTTTGCGAGCAATTTCACCATCGTTTAAATCTACATTTGCTGTACCAAAAGTATCAACGAAAAATCCAACAGGCTCTGCTACACCAATGGCATAGGCTACTTGTACAAGCACCTTGTCGGCAACACCAGCAGCTACAATATTTTTAGCAATGTGGCGAGTGGCATATGCTGCCGAGCGATCAACTTTTGATGAGTCTTTGCCAGAAAAAGCTCCACCACCATGAGCACCATGACCACCATATGTATCAACGATTATTTTTCTACCAGTTAACCCAGTATCGCCATGAGGTCCTCCAATAACAAACTTGCCAGTTGGATTGACCAATATACGCATGTCATCGCCAAAAAGCGCTTTTACTTTATCCGAATATTGATTTTTAACTCTTGGGATTAGTATTTTTTCAACATCAGCCTTGATTGTATTTTGCATTTCTTGCTCAGAATCAAAATCATCATGTTGAGTAGAAATAACTATTGTGTCAATTCTAATCGCATTTCCATTGTCATCATACTCAAGTGTTACTTGTGATTTTGAATCGGGGCGTAGGTATAACATATCTTTCCCTTCACGTCTGATTTTTGCCATTTCAAATAATAGGTCGTGGGCAATTTCAGTTGTAAATGGCATGTAGTTTTCCATTTCTTTGTTGGCAAACCCAAACATCATTCCTTGATCACCGGCACCTTGTTCTTCATCAGATTGTCGAACAACACCTTGGTTTATATCCGAGCTTTGCTCATGTAGGGCCGAAAGTACCGAGCATGAATCAGCATCGAATCTGTATTCAGCTTTGGTGTATCCAATTCTTCTGATTACATCACGGGCTGTTTTCTGTAAATCAACATAAGCTGTTGTTTTAACCTCGCCGGCAATCATTGCAAGACCAGTGGTAACAAGTGTTTCACAAGCTACTTTTGAATTAGGATCCTGACGTAACATTTCATCAAGTACTCCATCAGAAATTTGATCACTTACTTTATCAGGATGACCTTCTGATACGGATTCTGAAGTAAAATAATAAGACATATCTTAAGTTTTTAAGTTTAAAAAATTACAGGAAAGAAATGTGATTGCAGTTTAGGCGAAATTGCTTTAGCATTTTTTTCTGTGGTTGCAATCAATCAAATCTGTCCACTCATTTGTAAAATGAAAGTGCAAATGTATAAAAATTATTTATATCAAATGGTTTGGTGATTTTGATTTGAAATGAGTTTTTTGCGTGAATGAGGGATTGGGTTATTGGGGGTATATTGGTATTTGGGTATATGGTATTCAAGAAGTGGGTATATGGTTAAAATATAATCTATAACATTATTCCCTATTCCTTTTAGCCTATACCCCTATACCCAATACCATCATAATCAGATCAAGGTTGACACAAAAATGAAATTAACTAAAATTTATTTAGTCAGCCTTTGAAATACATCTTCCATTTTTTGATCTTCCATTGATAATGCAAGCACATTGAATTTGTTTTTTACAGCAAACTTAAAAATGTTTTCACGGAGGTCGTATTTACCTTTGGAAGTTAATAGCCATTGGTTAGCGCCAATGTTTTTTACTTTAATGACACCATCCAAAGATTCCAAAAGTTTTTTACTCACTTTCTCTTTAAATTCGACTTTATAGTGAGTGTTTTTGGTGTCATTTTTAGATAGGTTACTTGGCGTATCATCAGCAACCATTTTACCTTGATCAATTATAATAACCCTACTGCAAAGAGCTTCAACTTCTTGCATTATATGGGTTGATAATATTATGGTTTTGCTTTTTCCAAGATCGGTTATTATTTTCCTTATTTCGATAAGTTGATTTGGATCCAGTCCGGAAGTTGGTTCATCCAGAATTAATATATCAGGATTATGAATTAATGCTTGGGCAAGCCCCACACGCTGGCGATATCCTTTCGACAATGCTCCAATTTTCTTTTTTTGTTCGAGGTCAAGCCCTGTTAGTTTTATGATATCATCAACTTTACTCTTGATTTTTGATTGTCCGGGATAGGTACTAAGCACAAAGCTGAGGTATTCTTTAATATACATTTCTTGATAAAGCGGATTATGTTCAGGCAGATATCCAATTCGTTTTCTAATCTCCAACGAATCTTCCTGTACATCAAAACCGTCTATTTTCGCTGTTCCTGAAGATGGTGGTACAAACGATGTAATTATCTTCATTAGTGTTGATTTACCAGCTCCATTTGGGCCTAGCAATCCAACCACTTCACCTTTTTTAATGGATAGGCTAATGTTATCAAGAGCTTTTTGTTCTCCGTAATATTTTGTTATTCCATTAATTTCTACCGTCGACATATTGCGTTATTCTATTTTGTGCAAAAGTAATAAATCATGCTATTCTATAATCTTAAGTTTGGCAAATCGTAATAAGAGGTTTTTATTTCCAACACTATCAAAAAATACTGTAGCTTTCTTGTTTGGCCCATTACCTTCAACTGCAATAACTTTTCCTTTGCCAAAATTTGCATGCTCAACATTCATCCCAGCTTGTAAATCTCCTGTATCAGAAGCTGCAACACCAGAATTTGAGTTGCTTGTAACGGGTTGTAAATTCCTTCTTTTAAAAGTTGGTTTGGCAGTTTGATTTGTTTGAGTAGATGTATGGCTTTTTCGTGGCGTAAAAAGTTCTTTTTTTTGTTTGTCTATTAAGCTATCATCAATTTCATCCAGAAATCTACTTGGTTCAGTTATTGTAAAATTTCCCCACCTGTATCGAGTTTCTGCATGTGATAAAGTAACTGTTTCCATAGCCCTGGTTATGGCCACATAAAAGAGCCTTCTTTCTTCTTCCAATTCTGTTCGTGTGCTTATGGATTGAATAGAAGGGAAGAGGTTTTCTTCTAAACCAACAATATATACATGAGGAAACTCAAGCCCCTTTGATGCATGAATTGTCATCATGGTAACCTTGTCAGCATTTTCATCTTCGTCATTATCACGATCGGTAAGGAGGGCAACATCTTCCATAAACTCATTTAAAGTCTTTACGATAGACATATCTCCCTCACTCTTTTCAATGGCTTTTTCGGTAAATTCTTTTATACCGTTTAATAGTTCTTCAATATTTTCAACTCTACTTATTGCTTCGGGGGTGTCTTCATCTCTGAATGATTTTACTAGTCCGGATGATGTGGCAATATGGTTGGCTATTTCAAAAGCATCTTTTGATTTATTTGAAGCAATATAGCTGTTAATCATTGTGCTGAAATTTTTCAGCTTTGTTTGTATACCAGAATTTACGTTTAAACTATATTCCCGAGGATTATTAATTACTTGCCATATGTTAACATCATGTTTGTCGGCAGCTACAACAATCTTTTCAATGGTAGTTTTGCCAATTCCTCGTGCAGGTACATTAATTATCCTTAGCAATGCGTCCTCATCCTTTTGATTAATCACAAGGCGGAAGTAGGACAATAAGTCTTTAATTTCTTTACGGCTATAAAATGATAGTCCGCCATATATTTTATAGGGTATGTTTTTCTGACGCAAAGCCTCTTCCAGTGATCTGGATTGTGCATTTGTTCGGTAAAGAATAGTGAACTTATCATTCGAAAGCTGATCATTCATCTTCTTTTCAAAAATTGAATTCGCAACTATATTTCCTTCTTCGTTATCACTACTTGCTTTTATATATCCTATTATGCTACCAGCTGTATTGTCTGTCCAAACAGTTTTCTTTATTTGATCTTTATTACGTGAGATAATTTGGTTAGCAGCATTTACAATGGTTTTTGTTGAACGATAGTTCTGCTCCAATTTAAACAATCTAAAATCAGGATAATCACTTTTAAAATTTAGGATATTACTGATGTTCGCTCCCCGGAATCCATATATGCTTTGTGCATCATCACCCACAACACATATCTGCTCGGTATTAGCCGCCAGTTTTTTAATAATTAAGTACTGTGCATGGTTTGTATCCTGATACTCATCCACAAGTATATATCTAAACTTTTGTTGATATTTATATAAAACTTTTGGGAATCCAGAGAATAAGAGATATGTATTAAATAATAAATCATCAAAATCCATTGCATCAGCGCGCTTAAGCCTATTTTGATATCTTGTGTATATTTCCTTTATATAGGGCTTTCGTGCACTATCATCAGCCGCTTGTATATCAGGGTCGTTTGCATATGCATCCGCAGATATAAGAGATGATTTAGCCATTGAAATTCTACTGGCAACATATGAAGGAGCATATTGTTTTGTGTCCAGCTTCATATCATTTATGATTGTCTTGATAAGTCTTTTACTATCATTACTATCATAAATTGTGTAGTTTGAAGGGTAACCAAGATTATGACCATCGATACGTAATATTTTTGCAAAAACCGAGTGAAATGTACCCATCCATACATTTCGTGCATCACCATCACCAATTAGGTTTATTACACGTTCCTTCATTTCACGTGCCGCCTTATTAGTAAAAGTAAGTGACAGTATATTAAAAGGATCAATACCTTTTGATAGGAGGTAGGCAATGCGATAAGTAAGTACTCTTGTTTTTCCAGAACCTGCACCTGCTATAACCATTACAGGACCATCGGTTTGAACAACAGCATCCAGTTGCTCTTTGTTAAGTTGTTTTAAAAAATTATCCACTTTATTATTCATCGGGGCAAAATTACATTTTTAGATAGATAATATTTAAGAGATAAGTGACTGTTTTCAACAATTATTGGTTTACCATATTATTAATTGTAGCCAAATAGCCAGTAATATTCTGAGTAGTACATTGTATAAAAGTAGTGCCGTTATAAATGCTTACTATCCCATATTTATCTATTTTTGATTTCCTATAATGAATACTGAAAAAACAAATAATGTCACATTCGTTAAAACGGAATACACCTTACTTATTATTGTAATTATTGTTGGTGCTGTACTTAGGTTTTGGAATTTTCACAATATTCCCTTTATGCACGATGAACTAAGTGCATTAAGTAGGTTAGAATTTGATGGCATTATAGAAGTTATTCGTAACGGGGTTATGCTAGGTGATACTCACCCGGCAGGCGTGCAGGTATTTCTGCATTACTGGACAAGTGTAGTTGGCACATCTGAAATAATGGTTAAGCTGCCATTTATTATTTCCGGAATTATTTCAATATGGGTAAGCTATTTAATAGGTAAACTCTGGTTTGATAGTACCACAGGGTTATTCACAGCTGTGTTTGTTGCCTCAACACAGTTCTTTGTACTATATAGCCAAATTGCACGACCTTATGTTAGTGGATTACTTATCACACTGTTGATGGTGTATTTCTGGAGTTTGTATTTTTTTAAAGAGAAAAGAAATCTATACCTTATATTATATGTGGTGTTTTCGGCATTGGCTGCTTATAATCACCATTTCAGTTTGCTGTTTGCTGCAATTGTTGGAATAACTGGATTAACTATAATCAAAAAGGAGAACCTGCTGGCATATTTAATTGCTGGCGTTTCAATTTTTGTGCTGTACATTCCGCATTTGCATATTTTCTTTAGTCAGTTATCACAAGGTGGTATTGGAGGTTGGTTGTCGAAACCCAAACCTACTTTTATTATTGAGTTTTTACACTGGATTTTTCAGTATTCATATTGGTCGTGGATAGCGACTACTGCAGTTGTACTATATCTAATAGTATTTCTCAAAGGCAAGCTGATTAATTTCAGCAATGGTTACAAAAAACGATGGATACTTATCACATGGTTTTTATTGCCGATAGTAATAGGCTATATATACTCAGTGTTAAGGAATCCGGTTATTCAATACTCAATGCTCATTTTTTCTACTCCTTATTTAATAGTTTTACTATTTTCATTTCATAAGAAGGTAAAATCAGGACTTATTGCAATACTTGTGTTTATTTTGATGGCGACTAATATTGTTGTTCTAGTTGTTGAAAGAGACCATTACAATATTTTTTACAAACAACCCTATCAGGAATTATTTAAAGCTGCCTTGGTTGATAATCGAGATTCTGATGTATTTGTACTTGACGATTGTGTACCTTATTATAATGAGTACTATTTCGATAAGTATAATAAAGTAGTTCCTTATTTTACGAAACGCAATTCTGATATTGATCTGCAGGGATTTATTGAAGTAGTTGATGGCATCGAGCAAGATATTGTAATAACGCATGCATTAACCAATGATGAGATTCAGATTGTACAAACGTATTTTCCTTTTCAAATTGGTTATGAAGTTGGGTTTACTTATGAAATTTATACTTTTGCGAAAGAGAAACAGGATAAAGAGTCTATTATTAATAAACAGTTACTTGCGCAAACCAATTTCGTCGATGAAATAGGTGAGTGGAAGGATGTTTCAGGAATGACAATATATGATTCAATCTCGAATAGTAATGTTTGTCAATTAATGGGAGATGAATGGGGTCCTTCGATTGGATTTGATTTAATTGAGATAGCTCCCGATGGACTAGGAATAATTGATATTGAATTAAAGGCTTGTTTGCCCGATTCTTTATCATCAGCATTTATCGCAGCAAGCATTATTGAAGAAGGTGAAACAATTTACTTTGGCGCAACAGATTTTAGTAACTATATATTGGATACAAATGAGTGGAAGAGCATCTTTTTAAGTATTGATATTCAAGGAGCATTAAAGGGTAGGGATTCAACCAATGGGTTAACTGTAAAAATAGTTGTTTGGAACCCTAAGAATAACCGTGTACTAATTGATGATATAGCCATTTATTTGAAACCTGGTAACCCACTTAGGTATAGTTTATATAGGTAATGTAGAAGTTACTTACGAGTTTTTCAAATTTGATACAGAATCTGGTTTGAAGGAATATTATTTATTAAAACACGCTGACCCTATGTTTTATCCCTGAAATCAAGGGAAATCAAAAAATATTTAAAAAAATATATCACCAATCTGTTGTTAATAAAAAATATATTTTTACCTTTGCAGCCCGTTTCGAACGAGATTCTGTGAAACTTGTTGAAACAGTAGTAGTTAAAGGAACCTGACAAGGTAAAACGATATAGGTTTCCGGCGCAGCGAAATAAAAGTTTAGCTTGCTGTGTGGTTTTAAAAAAACCCTCCGGTATTCCCCCTTGAAAGTTTCCAAAAATTATTAGATTAAAAATGAGGTTTGTATTAAAAGTATTTATACTTTTGCGCCTCCAAAAAATTGAGGAAATAAATTAGTTTTTAATATGCCTACAATACAACAATTAGTAAGAAAAGGACGGAAGAAGCTCGTTGATAAGAGTAAGTCTCCTGCTCTTGATGCGTGTCCGCAACGTCGTGGTGTTTGTGTAAGAGTTTATACAACTACACCTAAGAAACCGAATTCTGCTATGAGAAAAGTTGCCAGAGTAAGACTCACCAATGGAAAAGAGGTGAATGCTTATATTCCTGGTGAGGGTCATAACCTTCAGGAACACTCTATTGTTATGATAAGAGGTGGTCGTGTAAAAGACCTTCCTGGTGTTAGATACCATATCATTAGAGGAGCACTTGATACTTCAGGCGTTGAAGGTCGTACACAGCGTAGATCAAAGTATGGAACAAAACGTCCTAAAAAATAATAGTTAATAGCATAAGCTTTATATCATGAGAAAAGCGAAACCAAAAATACGAATCATCCTTCCAGATCCTAAGTACAGTGATGTGCTTGTTACACAATTTGTGAACAACATGATGTTGGGTGGTAAAAAGAGTACAGCATACAGGTTGTTTTACGAAGCTATGGATATTGTAGCAGAGAAAACAAACGAAGATCCTGTTGAGGTATGGAAAAAAGCTTTGGCTAATGTTACTCCTGCTGTTGAGGTAAGAAGTAGACGCATTGGTGGAGCAACATTCCAAATTCCTTCTGAAATTCGCCCAAGTAGAAAAATGTCGATTGGAATGAAAAACATGATTAGTTTTTCGCGTAAACGTCATGAAAAAAGTATGGGTAAAAAATTAGCAGGAGAAATTATTGCTGCTTATAAAGAAGAAGGTGCTGCATTCAAAAGAAAAGAAGATACTCACAGAATGGCAGAAGCTAACAAAGCTTTCTCACACTTTAGATTCTAAGAATACTACTATACTACTACTATAAATAACTAATGGCAACACAAGAAAATAATATAAGTAAACTTCAACTAAACCGTAATATTGGTATTATGGCTCATATCGACGCCGGTAAAACCACTACTACGGAGCGTATTTTGTATTACACAGGACGTAATTACAAAATGGGTGAAGTTCACGAAGGTGGTGCCACAATGGATTGGATGGTTCAGGAGCAAGAAAGAGGAATTACAATTACCTCAGCTGCAACCACAGTATATTGGGAACTATTCAATAAGCAATATAAGATAAATATAATTGATACACCTGGGCACGTTGACTTTACTGTTGAGGTAGAGCGCTCGTTAAGGGTGTTGGATGGAGCTGTCGCTCTTTTCTGTGCTGTTGGTGGAGTTGAACCACAGTCGGAAACTGTATGGAGACAAGCTGATAAATATAAAGTACCAAGGATTAGTTTCGTTAATAAAATGGACAGATCTGGTGCTGATTTCTTTGGAGTTGTTGAGCAAATGGCCGACAGACTAGGTGCAAATCCTGTTCCAATACAGATTCCAATCGGAGCTGAAGAGGATTTTCGTGGAGTTGTTGATTTAGTAAAAGATAAGGCATTTGTTTGGGAAGAAGGTTCGGATGGTACTACAATTGTTGAGATTCCAATTCCTGAAGATCTTGAGCAGATTTCACAGGATTACCGAATGAAACTTATCGAGGGGGTTGCTGAAGAAAGCGACGAACTTCTTGAAAAATTTATGGATGATCCTCATTCTATTACTGAAGGGGAAATGATAAATGTTATTCGTAAGGCTACAGTTGGAATGAATATCACACCGGTTATGTGTGGTTCTGCCTTTAAAAATAAAGGAGTTCAAATGTTGCTAAATGCAATTATTGAGTTTTTACCTAGTCCATTGGATGTTGATGCTATCTCAGGCATTAATCCTAAAACTGATAAAGAGGAATACCGTAGTGCGGATCCCAATGATAGTTTTAGTGCTTTGGCCTTTAAAATTGCTACAGATCCTTTCGTTGGTAGAATTTGTTTCTTCCGAGTTTATTCGGGTCAGTTAAAGGCAGGTTCATATGTATATAATGTAACCACCGGTAAAAAAGAAAGAATCAGTCGCATAATGCAAATGCATGCTAATAAGCAAGAGCCTCTTGATGTTATTGAAGCTGGTGATATAGGAGCAGGTGTTGGATTTAAGAAAATTCATACTGGAGATACATTAACTGATGAGAAACATCCAATTATTCTCGAAGCAATGACATTCCCTGATCCTGTAATTAGTATCGCAATTGAGCCTAAAACTCAAAAAGATATTGATAAAATGACCGTTGCATTGGCAAAGTTAGCTGAGGAAGATCCTACATTTAAGGTATCTACCGATCAGGACTCAGGTCAAACTATTATCTCAGGAATGGGTGAATTGCACCTTGATATCTTGGTTGATAGAATGAAGCGCGAATTTAATGTTGAATGTAATATTGGCCAACCACAAGTTAATTACAAAGAGGCAATTACAACAACTGTAGATCATAAAGAAGTATATAAAAAACAAACTGGAGGTAGAGGTAAATTTGCCAATATCGAGTTCCAATTGGGACCTGTTGACGAGGGAGAAGAAGGATTGCAGTTTGTTGATACAGTTAAAGGCGGTAACATTCCCAAAGAATTTATCCCTTCTGTTAAGAAAGGTTTTCAAACCGCAATGCAAAATGGTGTATTGGCAGGTTTTTCCGTTGATAATATGAAAGTTACTTTAATCGATGGGTCATACCATCCGGTTGATTCCGATCAATTATCATTTGAGTTAGCTGCAAAGGTTGGTTTTAAAATAGCCGCACGAAAAGCTGATTCAGTATTATTAGAGCCTATTATGAAAATTGAAGTAGTTACCCCCGAAGAATATCTTGGAGATGTAACTGGTGATTTAAATAAAAGAAGAGCAATCTTGGAAGATGTATCTGCTAAGGTTGGATATCAGGTAGTAAAGGCTGTTGTACCTTTATCCGAAATGTTTGGATACGTAACATCATTACGTTCCCTAACTTCAGGTAGAGCAACATCAAGTATGGAGTTTGACTCTTTTCGTGAGGCTCCAAAATTTATTGCTGAAGAAGTTGTAAAGAAAATTAAAGGAAATTTTTAGATAAATACATACTAACGTGAGTCAAAGAATTAGAATAAAGCTTAAATCGTACGATCATAATCTGGTTGATAAATCAGCAGAAAAGATTGCAAAGGCGGTAAAATCAACAGGCGCTGTTATTAATGGACCTATACCTTTACCAACTCATAAAAAAGTATTTACTGTTAACCGTTCAACTTTTGTAAACAAAAAGTCACGCGAGCAGTTTGAGTTAAGCACTTATAAAAGATTAATGGATGTATTTAACTCATCTTCAAAAACCATCGACTCATTAATGAAGCTTGAGCTTCCAAGTGGTGTTGAAGTAGAGATTAAAGTATAACTATAAACGGTTTAAAGATAAGTAACGATGTCAGGATTATTAGGTAAGAAAATCGGTATGACTTCAATTTACGATGAAGATGGGAAGAATATCCCATGTACAGTAATTGAGGCTGGTCCGTGTGTTGTTAGCCAGATCCGTACCAAAGAGGTTGATGGCTATGAAGCTATTCAGCTTGCTTTTGAGGATAAAAAAGAAAAGCATACAACCAAGGCGATGCAAGGTCATTTTGCTAAAGCAAAAACAACCCCAAAAAGACACCTTGCTGAATTTAGCAGATTTGAGGAAAAGAAAAGTTTCGGTGACGTACTAACCGTTGATGTTTTTAGAGAGGGTGAATTTATAGATGTTGTAGGAACATCCAAAGGAAAAGGATTTCAAGGTGTAGTTAAACGTTATAACTTTAAAGGTGTTAACGATGCAACTCACGGTCAGCATAACAGATTAAGAGCTCCTGGTTCAATAGGCGCCTCTTCATATCCTTCACGTGTATTTAAAGGTATGCGAATGGCAGGCCGTACAGGTGGAAACAGGGTTAAGTTAATTAACCTTCAGGTAATGAAAATTATTACTGAGAAAAATGTAATTGTAGTTAAAGGAGCTGTTCCAGGTCCTAATAATTCACTAGTAATATTAGAAAGATGGAGTTAGTAGTTCATAAGGTAAGCGGTGAAGCCACCGATCGTAAGGTCCAGCTCGATGATTCCATTTTTGGAATTGAGCCAAACGACCATGCCATTTATCTTGATGCAAAGCATTTTATGGCTAGTCAGCGTCAAGGTACACATGATTCCAAGGAAAGAAGTGATATAATTGGAAGTACTCGTAAGATTAAAAGGCAAAAAGGTACAGGTACTGCACGTGCAGGTAGCATTAAAAACCCTTTATTCCGCGGTGGTGGTCGTGTATTTGGACCACATCCACGTAATTATACTTTTAAGTTGAATAAAAAGGTTAAGCGTCTTGCTCGTAAATCAGCATTATCTTACAAAGCACAAGAAAATAACATATTAGTTGTTGAAGACTTTAAGTTAGAAAATCCTAAAACAAAGGATTTCAATAAAATTTTGAAAGGCTTTGACATAAACAATAAAAAAACTTTAATTGTACTAGGTAGCTCTGATGAGAATATATATTTGTCAGCAAGAAACCTTCAAAAGGTTAAAGTAGTTAGAGCTGAAGGTATAAATACCTATGAAGTTCTAAATGCAAACAACATTGTTTTTGTTGAAAGTTCATTAAAAACCATCGTTGAAGTATTCGCGAATAAATAAAACTGAAAAGAGATGGGTGTAATATTAAAACCGGTTATAACGGAAAAGATGACTGCCAAGGGCGAGAAACTTAACCAGTATGGTTTTATTGTCGATAAAAGGGCAAATAAACTACAAATCAAAGGTGAAGTAGAAGAACTTTATGGTGTTGATGTACTTTCTGTTAACACCATGAATTACTCAGGTAAAAGGAAATCACGTAATACTAAATCTGGCGTAATTTCTGGTAAGACAAATGCCTTCAAAAAAGCTATTATTACAATAGGAGAAGGTGAATCAATTGATTTCTTTAGCAATATTTAGAAATGGCTCTAAAAAAATATAAACCGACAACCCCAGGTCAGCGTTTTAAAATCATTAGCGCGTTTGACGATATTACTACCAGTACGCCTGAGAAAAGCCTACTAGTTGGTAAGAAAAGTACAGGTGGTAGAAATAATAAGGGAAGAATGACTATCCGCAACGTTGGTGGTGGTCATAAGCAAAAATATAGAATTATCGACTTTAAAAGGGATAAAGAAAACATCCCCGGAATAGTTAAAACAATTGAGTACGATCCAAATCGTACTGCTCGTATTGCTTTAATTGTTTATGTTGATGGTGAAAAACGATACATAGTTGCACCTCATGGATTAGAGGTTGGACAGAAAATAATTTCTGGTTCCGATGCTACTCCTGATGTAGGAAACACAATGTATTTAAGTGAAATACCTTTTGGTACAGTTATTCATAACATTGAGTTACGTCCCGGGCAAGGTGCAAAAATGTCGCGTAGTGCTGGAGCTTATGCTCAATTAATGACACGTGAGGGTAAATTTGCAATTATTAAGTTGCCTTCGGGAGAAACCAGAATGGTATTACAAACTTGTAAAGCTACCATTGGTATGGTTTCTAATGTAGATCATAACCTTGAGAAATCAGGTAAAGCTGGACGTAGCCGTTGGAAAGGTCGTCGTCCAAGAGTTCGTGGTGTAGCCATGAACCCTGTTGATCACCCAATGGGTGGTGGTGAAGGTAGAGCTTCGGGTGGACATCCAAGATCACGTAAAGGATTACCAGCTAAAGGTTACCGTACACGTGCCAAGAAAAAGGCATCGAATAAGTATATTGTTGAGAGAAAAAAGAAATAATTAGGAGCGTTAATTGAACTTAATATGAGCCGATCATTAAAAAAAGGACCATACATCGACGTTAAACTCGAAAAGAAGTTATTGGTAAATGTAGAGTCCGGTAAGAAAACCGTAATTAAAACCTGGTCGAGAGCATCTATGATCTCTCCTGATTTTGTTGGCCAAACAATAGCAGTACACAACGGAAATAAATTTATTCCGGTTTATGTAACTGAAAACATGGTAGGCCATAAGCTAGGTGAATTTGCACCCACTAGATTGTTTAGAGGTCATGGTGGTAAAAAGAATAAAGGTAATTAATAAAGTACAGAATAATGGGATCAAGAAAACACATAAGTGCGGAACAAAGGAAAGAAGCGCGTAAAACACTTTACGTTGCACGCCTTCGCAATGTACCTACTTCTCCACGTAAAATGCGTATTGTTGCCGACCTGATTCGTGGCATGAATGTTGAAAATGCAATGGCTGTTTTACAACATACTTCAAAGGAAGCTGCAGGCAGGCTGTACAAATTATTACGCTCTGCCATTGCTAACTGGGAGGTTAAAAACGAAGGACAAAGAGTTGAAGACAATCAGTTATTTATTAAAGAGATAAGTGTTGATAGTGGTAGAATGCTAAAAAGAATTCAACCAGCACCTCAAGGTAGAGCTCACCGTATTCGTAAAAGATCGAATCATGTAACTCTTATATTGGGTAACAGAGTTCAACCGCAACAACAAGAAGAAGAAGTTCAAGAAGTTATTACCGAAAATACAGATAAATAATGGGACAAAAAACTAATCCAATAGGACTAAGGTTAGGAATCATCAAAGGATGGGATTCTTACTGGTACGGAGGAAAAGACTTTTCAAGTAAGCTTGTGGAAGATGGAAAGATTAGAGAATATCTTACTGCACGTCTTGTTAAAGCTGGTGTTTCGAAAATAATGATTGAACGTACTCTTAAGCTTGTTACAATTACAATCTTTACTGCACGTCCGGGTATTATTATTGGTAAAGGCGGATCAGAGGTTGATAAATTGAAAGAAGAGTTAAAGAAACTTACTGAGAAAGAAGTTCAAATTAATATTTCTGAAATTAAACGACCTGAACTGGATGCTCATATCGTAGCTACTAGCATTGCACGTCAAATTGAAGGTAGAGTTAGTTTCCGTAGAGCAATTAAAACTTCCATTGCCTCAACAATGCGTTTAGGTGCTGAAGGAATAAAAGTTCTTATCTCGGGTAGAGTTGGTGGTGCCGAAATGGCTCGTAGCGAAATGTATAAAGAAGGTCGTATTCCTCTTCAAACATTACGTGCTGATATTGATTATTCCTTAGTGGAAGCCCATACAACATATGGACGTATTGGTATTAAGGTTTGGATTTTCAAAGGAGAAGTTTATGGCAAGCCTGAGTTAGTTGCACCAAGTGTTGGAGCATCGAAGCCAAGATCATCTGCCCCTAAAGGTGGTGGAAGACAAAGAAGAAGAAGGTAGCAATTAATTATTAAGAAATTATTAAAGTTAAATAGGCATGTTACAACCTAAGAAAACGAAATTTAGAAAGATGCAAAAGGGTCGCATGAAAGGCAACGCCTCACGCGGTCATCAGTTGGCTTTTGGATCATTTGGCATAAAAACTCTAGAAGAAGGATGGTTAACATCACGTCAAATAGAGGCTGCACGTCAGGCTGTTACACGTTACATGAAGCGTGAAGGTCAGATTTGGATAAAGATATTTCCTGATAAGCCGGTTACAAAAAAACCAGCTGAGGTTAGGATGGGTAAAGGTAAAGGTGCTCCTGAATTATTCGTTGCACGTATTACTCCAGGAAGAATATTATTTGAAGCAGAAGGAGTACCTCTCGCAGTTGCAAAAGAAGCAATGAGATTAGCTGCACAAAAACTACCTGTGACTACCAAATTTGTTGTTAGAAGAGATTACTCTGAGTAAAATAATAGGATAATGAAGCAAGAAGTTATAAAAGAGCTTAGTAAAGCAGATATCATCGACCGTCTTGAAGAAGAACGTAAACATTTAACTAAATTAAAGTTAAATCATACTGTTTCTCCTTTGGAAAATCCTCATGATATCAGTGCCAATAGGAAGACCATTGCAAGACTTGAAACTGAGTTAAGGAGTAGAATTATCGCAGAACAAAATAATAAGTAATCAGATGATGGAAAAGAGAAACTTAAGGAAAGAAAGAACCGGTCTTGTGGTAAGCAATAAAATGGAGAAATCTATTGTGGTTCAGGTAGAACGCCGAGTTAAACATCCTGTTTACGGTAAATTCATCAAGAAGACTACCAAATTTACTGCTCATGACGAGAAAAATGATTGTGGAATTGGTGATACAGTTCGTATTATGGAAACACGTCCATTGAGCAAGAATAAGAATTGGAGACTAGTAGAAATTTTAGAAAGAGCTAAATAACCATGATACAACAAGAATCAAGACTTGCTGTTGCTGATAACAGCGGAGCTAAAGAAGTACTTTGCATCAGGGTACTTGGCGGAACAGGGCGCAGATATGCATCAATAGGCGATCAGGTAGTAGTTACTGTTAAAAATGCTATGCCATCCGGAAACATTAAAAAAGGTGCAGTTGCAAAAGCAGTAGTTGTGCGAACAAAAAAAGAAATCCGTCGTACTGATGGTTCTTATATACGTTTCGACGACAATGCATGTGTATTGTTAAACCAGGCAGGTGAAATGATGGGCACTCGTATTTTTGGGCCTGTTGCTCGTGAACTGCGTGAGAAACAATTTATGAAAATAGTATCATTAGCACCTGAAGTGCTTTAAAAGAAAGAAATTTAGTTATGGCTAAGTTACACATACAAAAAGGGGATAACGTAATGGTGATTTCCGGAAACAATAAGGGGCAATCAGGTAGAGTATTGGTTCTTAATGTTGCTGATCAAAGAGCCATTGTAGAAGGTGTTAATTTGATTTCAAAAAACACTAAACCTAACGCTAATAATCCTAAAGGTGGGATTCTTAAACAAGAAGCTGCTGTACACATCTCAAATCTAATGCTTGTAGATAAAGCTGGGCAACCAACACGTACAAGATTAGTAGTTGATGAAAGTACAGGAAAAAAAGTACGTACTTCAAAAAAATCAGGGGAGGCTATTAAGTAATGGAAGCAACACCAAGATTAAGAAAAAAATATACTGAGGAGATTATTCCAGTGTTAATGAAGGAGTTTAGTTACAGTACAGTAATGCAAGCTCCTAAAATTGAAAAAATATCTATCAACCAGGGTATAAGTGCTGCTCTTACCGATAAGAAATTAATTGACTTGGGAGTGACAGAAATGTCAGCAATAACAGGTCAAAAAGCAGTTCCTACCATTTCTAGGCGTGATGTATCAAACTTTAAGCTTAGAAAAGGAAATGCCATTGGTGTACGCGTTACACTACGTGGAGTGAAAATGTATGAGTTTTTAGACAGACTTATATCAGTTGCACTGCCACGTGTTCGTGACTTTAGAGGTATTAATGATAAAGGTTTTGATGGAAGAGGTAACTATTCATTTGGAGTTACTGAACAATTAATATTTCCTGAAATCGATATCGACAAAGTGAATAATATTAATGGTATGGATATAACCATTGTTACAACAGCAAAAACAGATCAAGAAGCATTTGGGTTGTTAAAAGCATTTGGTTTACCATTTAAGAACCAGAAAAAAGCATAGCTCATGGCAAAAGAATCAATGAAAGCGCGTGAGCGCAAGAGACAAAGGATGGTAGAGAAGTACGCTGAAAAACGTGCTGAATTGAAAGCTGCCGGAGATTACGAAGGGTTACAAAAATTACCCAAAAATGCATCTCCAGTTCGTTTACATAATCGCTGTCAGTTAACAGGTAGACCAAAAGGTTATATGAGACAATTTGGAATTTCTCGTATTAACTTCCGTGAGATGGCCTTAAAAGGTTTAATTCCTGGAATTAAGAAGACCAGTTGGTAATAATAATATAAAAAGATTAGTCAGATGATAACCGATCCAATTGCAGATTATTTAACAAGGATTAGAAATGCTGTAGCTTCGAAACACAGAATGGTAGAAGTACCATCCTCTAACCTCAGAAAAAATATTACCAAAATCCTTTTTGAAAAAGGATATATCTTGAATTATAAATTTGAGGAAAATAAAGTACAGGGAACAATAAAGATTGCTTTAAAGTATCACCCAGTAACTAAATTACCAGCCATAACTGAACTACAAAGAGTGTCACGTCCTGGTTTACGTAAGTATGTTAATGCTAACGAATTACCACGAGTAATTAATGGACTTGGTGTTGCCGTTCTCTCAACTTCAAAAGGTGTAATTACTGATAAAGAAGCTAGAAAACTTGAAGTAGGTGGCGAAGTAATTTGTTATGTAAGTTAATTAGAAGGAGTAAGACAATGTCACGAATAGGAAAAATGCCCATAGCTTTACCAGAAGGTGTAGAAGTAAAAGTAACTGATACAAACCTTGTTAAGGTTAAAGGAAAATTAGGAGAGCTTGAACAACTAGTTGACCCAGCCATCACTGTAAAAGTTGAAGATGGTAGTGTTGTACTTGATAGAGCTACTGAGAAAAAAGAACACAAATCAAAGCATGGTCTTTACAGATCTCTAATTGCTAACATGATTCAAGGTGTTAACGAAGGATTTACAACCGTTCAAGAATTGGTTGGTGTTGGATTTAAGGCCGAAGCAAAAGGACAATTAGTTGATCTTGCATTGGGATTTTCTCACCATATTTATATTGAACTTCCTCCAGAGGTGAAAGTAGAAACTGTATCTGAAAGAGGTAAAAACCCACTAATTAAATTGTTCTCAATCGATAAACAATTAATTGGACAGGTAGCAGCAAAAATTCGTTCACTACGTAAACCTGAACCATATAAAGGTAAAGGTATCAAATTTCAGGGTGAAGAACTTAGAAAGAAAGCTGGAAAAGCTGCTGGAGAAAAATAATAAACTATTGAAACTGTTAACAGGTAAAACCTAATAGTAATGGGAATAAAGAATAAAAAGGCATATAGCCGACTCAGAATAAAAAGGAGAATCAGAAAAACCATTATTGGTTCAACTGAGAGGCCAAGAATGTCTGTGTTTAGAAGCAACAAACAAATATATGTTCAACTTATTGACGATAGTAACGGAAGTGTAGTTGTTGCTGCATCATCACGAATTAAAGATGCTGCTGATACAAAGGTTAATAAAATCGAACAGGCTAGATTAGTTGGTACCCTTATAGCAGAAAAAGCAAAAGCAGCAGGTATTGAAAATGTTGTTTTTGATAGAAACGGATATTTATATCATGGTAGAATCAAATCACTTGCTGAAGCTGCAAGAAAAGGTGGACTTAAATTTTAATTGATCATGACAAACGCAAATATAAAACGTGTTAAATCCAGTGATATCGAATTTAAAGATAGACTGGTAAGCATTCAAAGAGTAACAAAAGTTACAAAAGGTGGACGTACTTTTAGCTTTTCTGCAATTGTTGTTGTAGGAAATGAAAATGGAGTTGTTGGTTATGGTCTTGGTAAGGCTAAAGAGGTAACATCTGCCATAGCAAAAGGTATTGATGATGCAAAAAAGCATTTAGTTAAAGTTCCTGTTCTTAAAGGAACCTTACCACATCAGCAAATGGGTAAATATAGTGGTGCCAGAGTATATGTTCAACCTGCTGCACCGGGTACTGGTGTAATCGCCGGTGGTGCTATGCGTGCTGTACTTGAAAGTGTTGGTGTAAAAGATGTACTTGCAAAATCAAAAGGATCTTCAAATCCTCACTCTGTTGTTAAAGCAACAATTGATGCACTTACAAGAATGAGAGACCCATACACAGTTGCACAAGTTAGAGGCGTTGAACTTGATACTGTTTTTAACGGATAATAGTTAAATTTTAGCAGGAGATGAAGAAAGTAAGAATAACACAAGTTAGAAGTGCAATCAACAGGCCAGAAAGGCAAAAGTTGACACTTAAGGCCTTAGGAATTAAGAAACTTAACAGGCCAAAGGATCACGACCTTACACCTCAGGTAGAAGGTATGATTCATAAAGTTAAGCATTTATTGAAGGTAGAAGAAATTTAAAAAGTATATAATAATGGATTTAAGTAATCTTAAACCTGCAGAGGGTTCTGTAAAGAACAAAAAGAGAATTGGACGTGGACAGGGTTCCGGCCGTGGTGGTACTTCTACCAAAGGTCATAAAGGAGCTCAATCAAGGTCTGGTTACAAACGGAAAATTGGTTTTGAAGGTGGTCAGATGCCATTATTTCGTCGTGTACCTAAGTTTGGTTTTAAAAATATTAACCGTAAAGAATTTAGAGGAATTAATCTGCATGTGCTACAAGAATTGGTAGACAAGAGTAATATCACTGAAGTTAATTTGGAAGTTCTTATGGAGAATGGTTTAGCCAGAAAGAATGATCTTATAAAAATATTAGGATCAGGTGAGCTTAAAGCCAAACTGAACGTTACAGCAAATGGATTTACCAAAACAGCACAGGCAGCCATTGAAGCACAAGGTGGTTCTGTTACAAAAATCTAAAATTAGATGAAAAAGTTAATCGAAACAATTAGAAATATAAATAAGATTGAGGAACTAAGGAATAGAATTCTTTATACCCTTGGTATTATTTTGATCTATCGTTTAGGATCATATATTGTATTACCTGGTGTTGATCCCAATATGTTAGCCAACTTGAAACAGCAAGGTTCAGGTGGTTTAATGGGATTACTTAATATGTTTTCGGGTGGTGCTTTCTCAAATGCATCGATATTTGCATTAGGTATTATGCCTTACATAAGTGCATCTATTGTTATACAGTTGTTGGGGATGGCAATTCCTTATTTCCAGCGATTGCAGCGTGAAGGAGAAAGTGGAAGACGTAAAATAAATCAAATTACTAGGTATCTAACTGTAATTATTGTTGGTCTGCAAGCTCCTGGTTATATTGCTAACCTTGTGTCTCAGTTACCTTCAGAAGCCATAACACCATTTAGTGCTGCTGTTACATCTCCTTCATTTTTCTTTTGGGTTTCATCAACTGTAATTTTGATTGCGGGAACTTTATTTGTGATGTGGCTTGGTGAAAAAATAACAGATAAAGGAATAGGTAATGGTATATCTCTCATAATTATGATTGGTATCATTGCTCGACTTCCCAGCTCACTTGTTCAGGAATTTGTTTCCAAAATGGGTGCCCTTGGAGGTGGATTAGTATATTTCTTATTGGAGTTAGTTATCCTGATATTTGTAATATTATTTACAATTCTGTTAGTGCAGGGTACCAGACGAGTTCCGGTACAATATGCCAAAAGAATTGTTGGTAATAAGCAATATGGTGGTGTACGTCAGTACTTACCTTTAAAAGTAAACTCAGCAGGTGTAATGCCTATCATTTTTGCACAGGCAATTATGTTTCTGCCAATTACTTTAGTTGGTTTTGCTGAATCAGAAGCTATGACAGGTTTTGCTGCAGCTTTTGCTGATTATACCGGCTTTTGGTATAATTTCACATTCTTTGTAATGATCATTCTCTTTACCTATTTCTATACCGCTATAACAATAAATCCGAAGCAGATGGCTGACGATTTAAAGAAGAACGGAGGATTTATTCCGGGTGTAAAACCAGGTAAAAAGACTGCTGAGTATCTAGATAATATACTTTCACGAATTACATTACCCGGGTCAATTTTCCTTGGTGTCATAGCTATTATGCCTGCTTTTGCAATGATAGCTGGTGTAAATAGTGGGTTTGCCCAATTTTATGGGGGTACCTCATTGTTAATTCTTGTGGGTGTTGTTCTGGATACATTGCAACAAATTGAAAGTTATTTATTGATGCGTCATTATGACGGACTGACTAAGTCAGGAAGAATTAAGGGCAAATCACCATTTAATATGTAGTTTTAGCTTCCGTTTTATGATTTACATTAAAACAGATGAGGAAGTTGAAATACAAAGAAAGAGTTCTTTACTTGTTGGAAAAACTTTAGCCGAAGTAGCCAAAATTATTAGGCCAGGCATTTCAACCATTGAATTGGATACTGTTGCTGAAACATTTATCCGTGATAATGGCGCTGAACCTGGTTTTAAAGGATATGGCGGATTTCCTGCTACTTTATGTATTTCGGTAAATGATGAAGTAGTTCATGGAATACCCAGTAAACGTGTGCTGAATGATGGAGACATTATTTCAGTTGATTGTGGAACCTTAATGAATGGTTTTTATGGTGATTCTGCATATACTTTTGCTGTTGGTGAAGTAGATGAATCTGTTTTATTGTTACTTCAACGAACCAAAGAGTCACTATACCTTGCAATTGAGCAAGCCATAGTTGGGAAAAGAGTTGGAGATATTGGGCATGCTGTTCAAAGTTACGTTGAAGGTTTTGGTTATTCGGTTGTGAGAGATTTGGTAGGACACGGTGTTGGTAGAAACTTGCACGAAAAACCGGAAATACCTAATTATGGACGAAGGGGATCAGGCATAAAGTTAAAATCAGGAATGTGTTTGGCAATCGAGCCTATGATTAATTTAGGTGTTAAGGAGGTGATTCAGGATAGAGATGGATGGACAATCCGTACAGTAGATAATCAACCTTCAGCACATTTTGAACATGATGTGGTTGTTAGAAACGGGAGAGCTGATATATTATCAACATTTGAATATATTGAACAAGTTTTAAATAAAAAATAGTCAATACTTATGGCAAAGCAGAAGTCAATTGAACTTGATGGTACGGTAATAGAATCTCTTGGAAATGCGATGTTTCGCGTTGAACTTGAAAATGGGCATGTTATTACTGCTCACATTTCAGGAAAAATGAGAATGCATTATATAAAAATATTACCTGGAGATAGGGTTAAATTGGAAATGTCACCATATGATCTATCGAAAGGTAGAATAACATTCAGATACAAATAGAAATTAAGATGAAAATAAGAGCATCAATAAAAAAAAGGACACCTGAGGACAAATTAGTTCGTCGTAAAGGTAAATTGTACATTATTAATAAAAAGAATCCAAAGTATAAACAAAGACAAGGTTAATCTTGTATTGTTTAGCTGAATAAAAATAATAATTATGGCTAGAATTGCTGGAGTAGATATCCCAAACAAAAAGAGAGGAGAAATAGCTTTAACCTATATCTACGGAATTGGTAGAAGCACCGCTCAAAAAATTTTAACCGAAGCCGGTATTGACTGGAGTGTTAAGGCTGACGACTGGACAGATGATCAACAAAATACTATTCGTACTATTCTTGGTGACAATTATACAGTTGAAGGTGAATTACGTTCGGAAACACAAATGAACATTAAACGGTTAATGGATATTGGAACATACAGAGGTATCAGGCACCGTATTGGATTACCTTTAAGAGGTCAAAATACGAAAAACAATGCCAGAACTCGTAAAGGACGTAAGAAAACTGTTGCCAATAAAAAGATGGCTGTTAAATAGTAAATTAATCAATTCATAGTCTAGTAATAAGAATAGAGATGGCGAAAAGGACCAGAAGTACAAAAAAAAGAGTTGTTAAGGTAGAACCTATCGGAAAAGCCTATATTAAAGCTTCCTTCAATAATATTATTATTTCATTAACAAATGAAACCGGACAGGTTATTTCATGGGCATCTGCAGGTAAAATGGGATTTAGAGGTTCTAAGAAGAATACTCCTTATGCTGCACAAATGGCTGCAACCGATTGTTCAAAAGTAGCATACGACTTAGGCTTACGTAAAGTTAAGGTTTATGTTAAAGGCCCAGGCTCAGGTAGAGAATCGGCAATTAGAACTATACATTCATCTGGAATTGAAGTTACAGAAATTATTGATGTAACACCAATGCCACATAATGGCTGTCGTCCACCAAAACGCAGAAGGGTATAACTCTTATTATTAACTGACAAAAAATCTAAGCTATGGCAAGATATACAGGACCAAAATCCAAAATCGCACGTAAATTTAATGATCCTATTTACGGGCCTGATAAATTTCTTGAAAAAAAGGCATTTCCTCCAGGACAACATGGTGCCAATAAAAGAAGAAAAAAGCAATCTGAGTATGGTATTCAGCTTCAAGAAAAGCAAAAGGCTAAATATACATATGGTATACTCGAAAGACAATTTCGTAACATCTTTAAACAAGCTTCTCGTAAGAAAGGTATTACTGGTGAAAACCTCCTTAAATTAATCGAAGCTCGTTTAGATAATACTGTATTCCGCTTGGGAATTTCACCAACTCGCTCTGGTGCACGTCAATTAGTTTCTCATCGACATATAACAGTTAATGGTGCAGTATTAAATATTCCATCATATTCTGTTAAAGAAGGAGATATTATTGGTGTTAGAGAGAAATCAAAAAGCATGATTGCAATTACTGATTCACTTGAACAGCCACACAAAAGTTTTTCATGGTTGGAGTGGGATTCAGAAAAATTACAAGGAAAATTCCTAAACTATCCTCCACGTGAGGAAATTCCTGAAAATATTAAGGAACAACTTATTGTTGAGTTATACTCAAAGTAATAACTAATTAACTAATTGATCATTTTAAAGTTAGATAAATTATGGCAATTTTAGCATTTCAGAAGCCCGATAAGGTTGTAATGAATGAAGCCGATGAGTTCCATGGAATTTTTGAATTCCGACCTTTGGAACCTGGTTTTGGTATAACTATTGGCAATGCCCTCAGACGTATTTTACTATCATCACTAGAAGGATTTGCCATTACATCAGTAAAAATTGATGGCGTTGTTCATGAGTTTTCAACTGTAAAAGGTGTTGTTGAAGATATTACTGAGATAGTTTTAAATCTTAAAAAGATACGCTTTAAGCAGCAAATTCAAAGTGAAAACAGTGAGAAAGTTAATATTATTATTGGTGATCAGGAAGTATTTAATGCCGGTGATATTAACAAATTTCTTTCAGTATTTCAAGTACTTAATCCAGAGGAAGTTATTTGTAATTTGGACCCATCAGTGAAATTAAGCATGGAACTTACAATTAGTAAGGGACGTGGATATGTTCCTGCTGAGGAAAACGTGAATGAAGATGCTCTTGTTGGTACAGTGGCAATTGATTCAATCCATACTCCAATAAAAAATGTGAAATATCATGTAGAAGACTTTAGGGTTGAACAAAAAACTGACTACGAAAAACTTGTATTTGATATTCAAACTGATGGCTCAATTCATCCAAAAGAGGCATTGAAAGAAGCTGCAAAAATATTAATTCAACATTTTATGTTGTTCTCTGATGAAAGAATTACTCTCGAAACTGAAGAGAAATCAGTAAATGAAGAATTTGACGAAAATACACTACATGTACGTCAATTACTCAAATCTAAATTGGTTGATCTAGATTTATCAGTAAGAGCACTTAACTGCTTGAAAGCAGCTGATGTAGAAACTCTTGGTGAACTTGTGGCATACAATAGAAACGATTTATTGAAGTTTAGAAACTTTGGTAAGAAATCACTTACTGAGCTAGATCAACTCGTTGAGGTTAAAGGTCTTGAGTTTGGTATGAATACAGCAAAATATAAATTAGATAAGGATTAAGCGAGATGAGACACAGAAAGAGTTTTAATCATTTAGGAAGAACATCTTCACATAGGAAAGCAATGCTTTCAAATATGGCGGCTTCACTAATACTTCATAAAAGAATAACAACAACAGTAGCCAAAGCTAAAGCACTAAGAGGTTATGTGGAACCTTTGATTACAAAATCAAAAGACGATACCACTCATTCTCGCAGGATAGTGTTTAGTTATCTTAATGATAAATATGCAGTTACTGAATTATTCCGTAATATTAGTGGTAAAATAGCTGATAGACCAGGTGGTTATACAAGAGTTATCAAGTTAGGTAAACGTCTTGGTGACAATGCAGAAATGGCAATGATTGAATTAGTTGATTACAACGAGTTATTGTTGAAAGATACAACTAAGAAAGCAAAATCAACACGTCGTCGTAGAGGTGGTGGTAAAAAGAAAGCAGTTGAAGCAACAGCTCCTGTTGTTGAAACTCCTGTTGATGATGTAGTAGAAGAGGCAGTTGTTGAGGATGTTGTTGAAGAGAAGCCTACTGTAGAAGATGAGCCAAAGAAAAAAGAAGATAAAAAGGAAGAAAAATAGAGAATTAGAAATAATTCTACTTGTAACCAAAAGGATAGGAGATTTTCTCTTATCCTTTTTTTTGTGCCAAATATAGTAATACTTATTTCTTAGAACATAATATGTATAATGGTATATTTATTAGTATTTCTGTGCAATCGATTTCATTAACCAGTCTAATTCAATCATTAATACTTGTGAATTATTTGTAGCAGGACATACTGTTTACGAGTTAGTTTCTTTTAAACAAATCAAAAAAAATGGTAATTTCGCCATTCAATTTTTAATAAAAAAAGATTATGAGTCAAATAACTAATATACACGGAAGACAAATTCTAGATTCTCGTGGTAACCCAACGGTTGAAGTTGATGTTTATACAGCTTCTGGAGTAGTAGGTAGAGCAGCTGTACCATCTGGAGCATCAACAGGTGTGCATGAAGCAGTTGAGTTAAGAGATGAAGATACGGATGTTTATCTAGGAAAAGGCGTTCTAAAGGCAGTGCAAAATGTTAATAATGTTCTTTCTGAAGAATTGAACGGTTATTATGTAACAGATCAAGTTGAAATTGATCATCGTATGATTGAACTTGATGGAACTCCAAATAAGGCGAATCTTGGTGCAAATGCAATACTAGGAGTTTCTATGGCAGCTGCTCATGCTGCGGCACAGGAAACAAACCAGCATTTGTATAGATATTTGGGTGGTGTAAATGCTACTATGTTGCCAATTCCTATGATGAATATTTTAAATGGAGGATCTCATGCTGATAATAGTATTGATTTTCAGGAATTCATGATAATGCCTGTGGGAGCTAATAACTTTGCCGAGGCGTTAAGAATGGGTGCTGAAGTTTTTCATAACCTTAAATCAGTATTGAAAAAATCAGGTTATTCTACTAATGTTGGAGATGAGGGTGGATTTGCACCAAATTTGAAATCCAATGAGGAAGCTGTAAAAGTAGTTATGGAAGCCATTGAAAAGGCTGGTTATAAACCAGGGGAAGATATTTACATTGCTTTAGATCCTGCTTCATCAGAGTATTATTTGCCTGAGGAAAATGTATATCATTTAAAATGGTCAACAGGTGATAAGCTTACACCAGCAGAGATGGTTGATTATTGGGATAACTGGACAAAAAAATATCCAATTATCTCAATTGAAGATGGAATGGCTGAAGATGACTGGAATGGGTGGAAGTTAATGACAGACAAAATGGGTGATAGGGTTCAAATTGTTGGAGATGATTTATTTGTAACTAATACTAATAGATTATCCGATGGTATATCCAAAGGTGTTGCCAATTCTATCCTCATTAAGGTAAACCAGATTGGAACCTTAACAGAAACTATTAATGCTGTGTCAATGGCAACGAAAAATAGTTATACTTCGATAATTAGTCACCGTTCGGGTGAAACAGAAGATGTAACCATTGCTGATTTAGCGGTTGCATTAAACACCGGGCTCATTAAAACTGGGTCTGCAAGTAGGACTGACAGGATTGCAAAATACAATCAATTATTACGAATTGAGGAAATTCTTGGTGATACTGCTACATATTTAGGAAAAAACTTTAAGTTTTTAAAGTAGAGTAAACATAAAATATACAAAACCGGCTCAAAAGGCCGGTTTTTTTGTTTTGTAAATATCAATAAAACAACAAGTTAAAAATACATTATATTTTTTTCAAATTATTTTCAAAAACCTGTTGTTTGTTTAGAAAAGTATTCTACTTTTGCCGCTCGCAAAAAGCGGGAAGTTCATAGAAAGATTTAGTCGTTTATAGAAAAAAGGTATTAATTATATATCTACTATAATTATCGTCAGAAATTGGGCATTGAAAAAAAGTCAAATTATTTTTCAAAATTGTTTTACGGTTTAAAAAAAAGATTACTTTTGCCGCTCGCAAAAAGCGGGGTGTTCATAAAGGAGATAAGATAAGTAGCGAGTGATGGGGTAATCGGATTTGATTACAGAAAGAAAGAGGCGCTACAGACGACGAAAAAAAAGAAATATTTTTTTTGATAATTGTTTTGTCAGTTAAAAAAAGAGTATTACTTTTGCAGCCCGTTTGAAACGGAAAGATTTCGAAAGAAACGATAAGATGGCTTAACAGCCGGATAGTTCATAGACATAATGAAGCCAAGCCAAGTAAAAGGAAGCACAACACACTATTCTTAATTGGATAGAGAAACACAAATTTTTGAGTTTAATTTTTTTTTGCCAGGATCTTGAAAGTATAAAATTTTCTTTTGAAAAAAAGGACAAACAAATATACAATGAAGAGTTTGATCCTGGCTCAGGATGAACGCTAGCGGCAGGCCTAATACATGCAAGTCGAGGGGTAAGGCTCTTTTCGGAGAGTACACGACCGGCGCACGGGTGCGTAACGCGTATGCAACCTACCTTTAACAGAGAGATAGCCCCGAGAAATCGGGATTAATATCACATAACATTATGATATGGCATCATATTATAATTAAAACTCCGGTGGTTAAAGATGGGCATGCGTGACATTAGTTTGTTGGTGAGGTAACGGCTCACCAAGACTACGATGTCTAGGGGTTCTGAGAGGATGATCCCCCACACTGGTACTGAGACACGGACCAGACTCCTACGGGAGGCAGCAGTAAGGAATATTGCGCAATGGAGGCAACTCTGACGCAGCCATGCCGCGTGAAGGAAGAAGGCCTTATGGGTCGTAAACTTCTTTTATTTAGGAATAAACTCTTGCTCGTGAGCAGGACTGAAGGTACTAAACGAATAAGCACCGGCTAACTCCGTGCCAGCAGCCGCTGTAATACGGAGGGTGCAAGCGTTATCCGGATTTATTGGGTTTAAAGGGTGCGCAGGCGGACCAATAAGTCAGTGGTGAAATCTCGGGGCTCAACCCCGAAACTGCCATTGATACTGTTGGTCTTGAATACGGTTGAAGTAGGCGGAATGTAGCATGTAGCGGTGAAATGCATAGAGATGCTACAGAACACCGATCGCGAAGGCAGCTTACTAAGCCGATATTGACGCTCAGGCACGAAAGCGTGGGGAGCGAACAGGATTAGATACCCTGGTAGTCCACGCCGTAAACTATGATCACTCGTTGTTGGCAATACACAGTCAGTGACCAAGCGAAAGCGATAAGTGATCCACCTGGGGAGTACGATCGCAAGGTTGAAACTCAAAGGAATTGACGGGGGCCCGCACAAGCGGTGGAGCATGTGGTTTAATTCGATGATACGCGAGGAACCTTACCTGGGCTCAAATGTA
>JAERTF010000027.1 GCA_016845105.1 Bacteroidota bacterium
AAATCAAGAGAAAATATTTACAACTATATCTTAATGAGTTTGTTTATAAGTTAAATCGAAGATATTTTGGAGAACGTATCTTTGATAGACTTGTTGTTGCTAGCATTACAGGAATATGACTAATTACGGATATACAGATAAAATTATATCGTGATATTATTATTGAAAATGATGCTGAATTAACAATTAGTTGTCACTTAGTGATGCATCCCGATGCAAAAATTATTGTCAAACCAGGAGGCAGACTATTAATTGACGGTGGTCTAATAGGAACTGATATATACGAAGATAGTAAGTGGCAAGGCATACAAGTTTGGGGCGACAAAACAGCTCATCAATATCCTGATATAAATGGAGATTACCAACAAGGTTATCTTGAACTTAGTAATGGTGCGGTAATAGAAAATGCAATTATTGCTGTTGACTTGTGGGAGCCAGAGAATTATGCGTCAACAGGTGGTATTGTAAGTGCTAAAAATTCTACGTTCAGAAATAATGCTAAATCAATTCACGCGTTGCATTATGCTAATTACCACCCTGTTTCTGGTGATGAAACTGACTACAACAGCAGTTTTAAATATTGCACATTTGAAATTACAGAAGACTACTTAGGCGATGAAACTTTCTATAAACATGTTGATTTAGCCTATGTTAAAGGCATAAATTTTTCGAGTTGTGATTTTACATTGGATGAAAACGCCACAAATGTTTCTGATTATAATCATGCCATTTCAGGGTACGATGCTGGTTTTAGGGTTTATGCAAATTGCACATCTCAACAATCACCATGTCCTGAAGAAGATTATATCAGGAGCAATTTCACTGGATTTTGGAGTGCAATTAGTGCTGTTAATGATAACTGGAGTGCGGTAACATTTAGTGTTAACAGGGCAGACTTTATAAATAATGCTTTTGGTGTACGCACGACAAAAATGGATAATGCAAGTGTTCTTTTCTCGGAATTCCAGGTTGGCAGTTTCCAGAATTGTGGTTACGGAATTTTTACTGATGAAGTAACCGGTTTTGCCTTCGAAGAAAACCAATTTACAAAATATCCTTTAGGCTCTATAGCTAATTATTTTGGGATTAGCATAAATAGCTCAAATGCCGTTAATGATATTTATAAAAACGATTTTAATGGGGTGAGTTATGCAAACCATTCGAGTGGTCAAAATTGGGAAAATAGTTTAAAGTTTGGTCTGGAATACTTATGTAATACAAATACAAATAATTATGCAGACTTTTTTGTTGCAGATCATTCAATTAATAACCCATCAGGGATTCAACAAAGCCAAGGCAGCGAAGAATTAATGGCAGGTAACTCATTTAGCCTTACCGGTGCAACATGGCATTTTTATAATGGTGGCGCTTACCTTATAGATTATTACACTGATGCAACTAATACACCTTTAACACCGGAATTAAGGTACAGGGTTGATCTACAAGAAAGCGAGGTTGAGAATACTTGCCCGTCACATTATAGTGGTAGTTCAGAAGAGTTACTATCACTTTCACAACAACAAAAAGTTGACACTGAACAAGATTATTATGACAACCTTATAAACTACAACAGTACAAAAGTACTTTATGATAACTATATTGATGGTGGATCAACAGAGTCCGAAGTGCTTGATATTCAAACTGCGCAACCCGATGATATGTGGGCTTTAAGATCACAATTGCTTGGTGACTCACCACATTTATCATTTGAAGTGCTTACTGAAGCCGCAGATAAAACTGATGTATTTACCGAGTCTGCATTATTTGATATTTTGGCTGCTAATCCTGATGAGCTAAAAAAAGATACCCTTATAAGTTACTTGGAAAATAAGGAAGATCCTCTTCCTGACTATATGATTGCCTTGTTACAACAATTGGCAAGTGGAATTACTTATAAAACTGCATTGCAAAAACAAATGGCAGGATATAAACATTCATATACTCGTTCAGCACATGATATGATTAGGAGCATTTTGAATGATACTGTAATGGATTACACAGAATTTCGTAACTGGTTAGACAATATAGGTGGTATTACTTCCGACAGACAGGTTATTTCTTCCTATCTGGCACAAGGTAATTTCACAGATGCATTTACACTAGCTAATTTATTACCCGGTTTATATGGTTTAACGGGAAATGATTCTATTGAACATTTATATTATATGGACATGTTAAACCTTTATCAAACACTTGATCAGCAAGGAAGAAATACTTTTCAGCTTGATAGTACAGAAAAAGCATCAATTACAGCTATTGCTAATAACAGTAATGGTCTGGCAGGCAAACAAGCTAAATCTATCTTAGAAGTCGTGTATAATGAATATTGTCATATATGTTCAAATGTTGATGGAAGTAGTGGTTATAAAGCTGATAATTATGTGAACCCTAATTTACTTGGAGAATCATTTGGTTTAGATGTTAATGTAAAACCTAACCCGGCTAAAGATTGGGCTGCGTTTGAGTATTCACTTATTAACGAGGCAACCAAAGGTGAAATTGTAATTACAAATGCATCAGGTAAAATAGTTGACATTTTTCTACTAACGGCAAATAAGGGACAGGTATTATGGGATACTCGCAAATTAACTTCTGGAATTTATGTTTATACAATAAAATGTACAGGTTTTAGTAAAAGTGGAAAAATCGTTATAAGTAATTAATTATTAATTTCACATTCTCCTGTTTGTGTTTTCAAACAGGAGAATATGTTTATGTAAATTATTATAATGATGTTTAGGTCTCTGTACATTTTATTAATGTTTTTGCTACCATTTGGACTTTTTTCACAAATGCAAATTACCTGGCAACAATGTTATTGCGGAATGGAGTCTGACCTTGCTGTTGATGTAACTCAATCGGGTGATGAATTCCTTGTTTTGGGAAGAATCAGTGCAGCTCTTTCCGGGGGGCAGGTTACTTGTACCAATGATGATGCAACCTGGCTTCTGAAAATTGATAATATTGGTAATATAATCTGGCAAAAGTGTATCTTCCATTTTGGTGGCCATAAAATGCAAAAGGCGATTGGGTCTGACTACTATTTTATTACTGGACAAACCATTTCTGAACCTTATCCAGATGTACTTAATCTTTATTTGTCCAAAATGGACTCAAGTGGATTGATTATTTGGGAAAGAACATTGGGAAATATTATCGGAATTGATGATTACCATTTTTTTGGGGCATCCACTAATGATGGAGGAATTATTGGATCAGTTCTTATTTTCTCAAAGGGTGGTGATATCACAAGCTGGTATGGTGGCTATGATGGCTGGGTTATTAAATTAGATGGTGAAGGAAATACTGATTGGGATTTTACACTGGGTTCACAAAATGTTGACGCAGTAACAAGTGTTGAACAAACAATGGATAGCGGTTATATTATAGCTGGTTATGGCATGCCAGATGGGATCTCAGGAAATATAACTACACCAAGCTATACAAGTTCTGGGACTGATGCTGTAATTTTTAAGTTGGACTCACTGGGTAATGTGGAATGGGATAAAACTTATGGAGGTAGTTATAATGACCATGCAACCAGGGCAATTAGTTTACCAGATGGCTATTTGATAGCAGGTGGAGCTACTTCAGATGATGGTTACTGTGAAGGAAGTGGTTGGCATGAAGGATACTACCAAACTGGTGACAGAACTCTTGATACATGGTTAATAAGAACAGACCTAAATGGTGTAATTATCTGGCAAAGATGCTATGGAGGTTCCCAAACAGAAAGTGTTTCCAGAATTTTTTCTACCTCAGATGGTGGTTTTGTGATCTTTGGTTCTACACATTCATTTGATGGCGATGTGATTGGAAATTCCTCCAATAGTACCGCAAAATCATCAATATGGATTTTTAAAATCAATAGCACAGGTGATTTAATCTGGCAGCAATGCATTGGTGGTTTTGCCAGTGAAGACGTGAATGGAGTTATACAGCATAGTGATTATAATTATACAATTGCTGGTAAAATGAGTTATAGTCCATCATTTGATGTAGATTGTTCAAATTTCATACCTGCTTCTGGGTATAATTATTGGGTATTGGGCATTTCGGATACAACTGTTAATATAAACGAAAATAAAACAGGACTTAACAAAATCGATATTTATCCAAACCCTGTTTACGAAACTTTAAATATAGACTTTCCAACTAATTATAATTTAACTCAAACATCAATAAAACTATTAGACTTAAATGGTAGAATAACATTTGACTTTGAACCATTATCATATAAAAATCAGTTTGACATTTCAAAATTAAACCGTGGACTTTATATTCTTAAAATTCAAAGTGACAAATTCTTCATTACAGAGAAAATTATTATCCAATAAATCCGACCTAATGCATCCATACACATTGCCAAGTCGTACGAAAAGCCTACCGCACAATCCAAAACTTGGCAATAAGTATGTCTGCCCAACCACACAGAAAAGAAAGCCCGGTTGCTAACAACAAATATACGGCATTTGGCAAAATTGACTAAATTTCAAGTGATTAGCTCGAACTAAATTAAGAGAAAAATTGAAGTTTAGAGCACAATACGCCAAACGCCGCATATTCAAACCGTTGTGCACCATAAGAAAAAATCAACAACAATGAAAAAAATATTAACTCTTATAATTTCTATTATAACCTTGAATATTGCATTAATCGCTCAAACTGATATATCAAATTGGGTTGGAATAAATGCTTCAATATCATCAGGAGAATTGATACGATTTAGTGGAGAATTGGATGGTGGATTAAGTTATAATGGTGGTATAGGATTTTTAGTTGGAATAGGATATTCAAGAGTAATTAACGACAAACTTAACCTAGAAACAGGAATTGACTATTCAAGAAATTCATTTGATTATGTATATACAGATGGTGAAGGACAAGTTATAAATAGTGTAAGTCCTGAGACTATCGATTTGTTGACAATTCCCATAAATGTCAAAATTAAATTTAAAAAACAATTCTTTTTGATTACAGGAATACAATATGACCAAAAGTTTAATTCGATTAAATCGCCAACCATCGATGAGCAATCAGGAATAGGTTTAAATCTGAAGATTGGAAGAGATTTTAAAATAACTGATAAGATGATTTTATACCTTGCTCCTGAAATCATAATTCATAGCATAATACCCATTTATCCTGAAAAGAATCAACAAAGATTGATGGAAATAGGATTAAGAGTGAGTTACAAGCTTGGAGTATAATAATTAATTATAAAAACAAACTATGAGAAAATACTTGTTGATTTTAATCTTAATATTTGCAATAATTAGTTGCAAGAAAAATGACGATATTTTGACTTTAATTATTAGTAGCTACCCAATGAATATTGGAACGGAATGGACTTATGACAGACAGATTATTGTTAAAAAATATGACTCTTCCTCTTATCACAAATCAGAAGAAATTGACACAATTAATTTTATTACGAAAATATCAATTGTAAAAGACACAATTCTAAATGACACCATGAATGTTATGGTATTTAAATCTCGTGAGGAGAATAGTAATTGGACCTCTAATCATTATTATTACATTGACAATAATGGCTTACGGAATTATGCATATATGAATGCTGGTACTATTGTTTTCCCAAAGAAAAGTGCACATCCGAAATTTTCCAATTTGGAAATGATTGTCGACAAAATAAAATTAACAAATGGAGAACTGTTTATTGAGACCCCTCCTACCCTAAACATCAAATTTCCACTCGAGAACAATACTTCATGGACTTATAGAGAACCTTCAGAATCAGATAATTTGCAAATTGATAAAGAAGTAGTTGGATCGGAAAACTTAATATTATTCGAACAAACCTTTGAATGCTTAAAGGTTGAATACACCTATTTGAATAATCCAAATTATGATAAAATTAATATGACAGAATGGATTTCAAATGAAGGATTGATAAAACGACTAACAACTATTGATAGTACAACTGTAACAAATGAAATAGGAGAACCATTGTATACAGCTCAAATTACTGAATCATTGATATTAAAAGAATTGAATATAAATTAATTACGGTGCACAACAAAAAATATAATGCATGCCGCAGTATCATTTTCATAGAAAATGATTTAGTAAATTTGAAAATGCGTGATACAAAGACACTTATTGAACAAGATGCGGCACGCATCATATTCAAACCGTTAGCAGTAATAATCCCAATAACACAACAATAATTGAGTATACATATCATACAGTTTTGAGACAAAAATTAAAAACAATAGGTATAGTGTTTCTAACACTGATTGGAATGTTATTACTGTTTATGACTGTTACTGGAATCGCCAATTATTTTCAAGATTCAGGAATGAAAGTAGTAGGAAATAGCATTACGTTTCTTTTCCCCATATTGACTTATCTAGCCGTTAAAATATTTAATCAAAGAATTAATAGAGTAGGCCCAAATAGTTATGGTTTCAATTTTAAGCATTTTGGAAAAAATATACTATTAGGTATCGTGTTAGCTTTATTAATAGTGACTTTCAGCTTATTAATTGCATCCCTCCTATTTGAAATTTCAATTGAGTTTAAAGGATTAGAAAAAGGGTTTTTAAAGCCGCTAACTGTTTTAATTATGACATTAGCAATTATTGGAATTTGGGAAGAATTCTATTTTAG
>JAERTF010000028.1 GCA_016845105.1 Bacteroidota bacterium
ACACTATTGATGAGGTTAATATGACTGCTACTTTGTTAAACGAGTTTATTACAAATGATGGTTTGAGTTACACCGATGCAATGGGACATATGCAGCGAACTGATGATGGAGGTTCCCTTATTGGGTGGGCCGCAAATACTCAGGGATATGTTCTCACTGATTATAAACCCGATGGTAGTAAGGCGTTGGATATTATGAATCTGGACACAAATTTAATCAGTTATAGAGCCTATAAATATCAATGGGAAACCAACGCATTCTATTTTACACATGATACTATTGAGTTCGAAGGAGTAATTTTACCAGGCGATTCAGCTTCAGCAATTGCCATTGTTTATAATAATACAGAAAGTGATTTAACACTATCAGGTTATCATTCAAACCAGACCGCTTTTTCGGTACTTGGAAATTTTCCGAAAACAATATCAGCTAAATCAGAGTTGGAGCTTACAATTTTATTTTTACCTGGTAGTGAAAACTATTATACTGATGCTTTAACACTATATTCAGACTCAAAATCTGATTCATTACGTATTACAACACAAGTTAGGTTATTGGGTGGATTAATTACTCATGAAACCGAAATAGAAAGTCCTGAAAAACAATTAAAAGTTTGGCCAGTCCCCATTGTCGATAAATCAGTTGTTGAAGTTGACAAAGGAGAACAAATTAGGGAATTAAGAATCTATGATCTTTCAGGACGAGAGATACAATCTTACTCGAATATTTATAATAGATCATTTACACTAAATCGTAATTCATTAAAATCAGGAGTGTTCATAGTTAAACTAGAAACACTCCATGAAATAATACACCACAAAATTGTTGTTAAATAGAAGTCTATTTCACAACAATTTTTGCTTTTATATTCTGAGCTACATCAGCTACATTAATATCTGCAAAATAAATTCCAGGTTTACAATTTGATAAGCTCAGAATATAATTTATACTGTTAATATTATTAACTTCGAATATCTTTGCCCCGGTCAAACTATATACAGAAATCGAATTGATTAATTTGTCTGATGAAGTCACTCTAACGAATTCAGTTGTAGGATTAGGATAAACTCTAATGTTGGTTTCATTATTGTTACCTATATAAGAATGATCAATGGTGGTCCCAGTTAAGTGAATTTGTCTTGAAATCCTTTGATTCAATGTGTCACTATAGTACCCATCATAGTTTAAAGTAAGTACATCATTGAAATCATCTTCAGTACCTTCAGGGAAAAAATTAATAATTAAGTTCTTCGATTCTCCTGCTGGGATATTTATGGGTAATGAGGTTTCCAGATAAAAAACATCCTTGTGGTTTGATGCACTTGTAATAGTTATATCATAATCAACATTATTTGTGATAGTAAATATTACAGGCCATGGTTCATATCCATTATAATAGCCATAATCAATAGAGTCAACATTTGTTTCAAATACAGATGTTTCCCAATCATATTTTAGATACCTATAGGATACCGTGCTATCCAGTTTAAATTCCCATGCTTTAGTCCCATCCTCAGTTACTTCTGTTGATACAAGTGGGTGATTACCACCCCATCCAATAATTGTATTGCCATTATTCAATCTTCTGGTACTTCCGGTAGTTGGAGCATATATGGGAGGATCGTTTACATAATCCCAAACAAGAGTTGCGCTAAGATTTTCTTCATCAATTTCATATTCCAAACCCCTTGATTGTTGTGGATCGTTAAAATTTCCATTATCAAATAACGTAAGGTTACCATTTGAAAGTTGTTGGATGTCGTGAGGATATGAAAAACCAACTGTGTCATTTGTGAATGTAAACATATTATTTTTCGATTGTGGTCCAAATCTCCATATAATTTCACCAGTGTTTCTGTCAATTTTTGTAATCTCATCTAAATGACGACTACAAATAAGTATGTTTCCATCTAAGGTTGTATCGATGGCATTCACATGAACATAGTCAATGGTACTTGAGGTTAAATCTACATGTGTTGCATCAGTAATTTCAAAATGATCCCAGCTTCTCCATTGGAAAATAACATTATGATCGGGATCCAATTCTTGGAGAACAAAGCCTTTTACAGTTGCATCGGGGTCACCACCAGGAACAACTGTATCCATTCCAACAAGTTGAGAATCATATATAATAAGCAAATGATTTCCATTCTTACGCATAACCATATCATGGGTATTTGTTTTGTAACCGTTTCTCACCTGTAATGTATCCTGAATCTCATATTTGTCATTTAACACTAAAAATGATGCTTTATCCTGTGCACTTGCATCTCTGTTTTTGTGTACCAATTGGTTATTAGGAACAACCATAAATAAGGCAGTTTTAGATGGCCACTCCCTAAAAAATACTGGAGTGCCATAATTATCCATTATAACTGCATAATGACCATACCTGTCAGTTTTCGGGTTAGTAGAATAAAAGCACAACTCAGGGGAAGGGTTATTAAAAGTAAGAATCTCAGGTACAGGATAATTGTTGGGAAGAGAAGCCTCTCCGTAGTGAATTAATCCATTGGAAGAAAAATTGCCTTCATTTATATCATTATTAGTAACTTTATATTCAGACGAAAATGGTGTAGGAGTAGTATTATCAGTATTGGCCTCACCTTGCTTTATTGTAAATACAGTTTCTGTACCCTTTATCATTATTCCATTAAGAGTACTAATTCCATCAGGAACAATGACATAAATTTTTTCGCCATACTTAAATGGTGAATTGGGTAAGAATATTAATGTTCGATTATCCGATGAAAGCCTCAATTTGCCTTTAATTTCTCCACTAATCGATCCAGTAACACTAATACTACTTTTTGAGATACTATTTATATCAAGCCTTTCACCATTTCTGAATGAAATGTTGTTCTCAGGGTTAATATATTTGGAATTTGGTTTGGGTGAGATGTATGTCCATGCAGACTGGGCGGTCAAATTTGCAGATAGAAACATCGATACTCCAATTAAGAGTGAACTGATAAGTAACCTGTTAGGGTACATGCTTGAGAAAATTTTTGTATTCATTTTCATTATTTATTGTTATAAATATTATTAAACAGTAAAAATAGAAAAACTTTCAAAATCAAATAATAAATGAATTACCTAATACCAACAATATCAGTTTATATTAAATATTTAAACTGATTATAAATTAGTAGTAATTGACAAATTTTATCAATTAAAACAAATACTTACATAGGTTAATATTGTATTTTCGTAGACCAAAAATTTAATCAAATTAACCAAGGAATAATATGGCAAAAGTCAGAGGTGCAATAGTTGTTGATGTTGAAGGCTGCAAAGGATGCGGAGTTTGTGTTCCTGCTTGCCCTACCGACGTCATACTATTGGCAAAAGAAGTAAATGGAAAAGGTTACCATTACGCATATATGGAAAATCCCGAAGCTTGTACTGGTTGTACAAATTGTGCTGTGGTATGTCCTGATGGAGTTATAACAGTTTACAGGGTAAAAGTATAATCATTAAGCAATCAAAAAGTAAAGAAATGGGAGAATTAAGATTAATGAAAGGTAACGAAGCATTAGCTGAAGCTGCAATTCGCGCTGGTACTGATGGTTACTTCGGTTACCCCATTACACCTCAATCAGAGGTTATAGAATATCTCATGGCTGAAAAGCCCCATGAGAGAACCGGAATGGTAGTATTACAGGCTGAAAGTGAGGTTGCTTCTATAAATATGCTGTATGGCGGTGGAGGAACCGGAAAAAAAGTTATGACATCATCATCGAGTCCTGGCATTAGCCTAATGCAAGAAGGTTTGTCATACATGGCAGGAGGAGAAATACCATGTATTGTGGCTAATATTGTACGTGGTGGCCCTGGTTTGGGAGATATACAACCTGCACAGTCCGACTATTTCCAATCGGTTAAAGGTGGTGGACATGGTGATTATAGATTGCCTGTATTGGCCCCAGCTTCAGTTCAGGAAATGTCTGACTTTGTACCAATTGCATATGAATTAGCATTTAAGTATCGAACACCTGTACTAATTGTATCCGATGGTTTGATCGGACAGATGATGGAAAAAGTTGAATTGTTTGATCAGATGCCTAGGTTAACAGATGAAGAAATAAATGAAAAGTACCCTTGGGGTACAAATGGTAAACCTAAAGGTCAAGAGCGTAGAATTCTCACATCTTTAGATTTGGATCCGCATAAGCTAGAGAAACATAATTTTAAACTTCAGGAAAAATATCGCACAATTGAAGAAAATGAAGTTCAATATGAATTAATTGATTGTGAAGATGCTGAATATATTATTGTAGCCTATGGTTCCAGTGCAAGAATTTCACAAAAAGCGGTTCAGTTGGCAAGGGAAGAGGGAATCAAAGTTGGAATTCTTCGTCCAATAACACTTTGGCCTTTCCCCAAGAACGCAATTGATGAGTTAGTTGTAGGAGGAGTTAAAGGATTCCTATCTGTTGAAATGAGCGCTGGTCAAATGGTAGAAGATGTTAAATTGACAGTAAGAGAAAGAACAAAAGTTGATCATTTTGGAAGATATGGTGGAGTAATTCATTCACCAGAAGAAGTTCTTGAAGCTCTTAAATCTAAAATAATAGGAGGGTAGTTTATGTCAGATATAGCTATAGTAGATATTATTAAACCAGAAAATCTGGTTTATGAAAAAACTAAATTAATGACCGACAAAACCTTAAGTTATTGTCCGGGATGTGGTCATGGTACTGCCCATAGGTTAATGATGGAGGTTGTTGGCGAACTAGGTCAGGAAAATGATACTGTTGGTGTTGCACCAGTTGGTTGTTCAGTATTGGCATACGAATTTATGAATGTTGATATGCAAGAAGCTGCTCATGGTAGAGCTCCTGCAGTTGCAACTGCCATAAAAAGATTATGGCCAGGAAAAATGGTTTTTACTTATCAGGGTGATGGTGACTTAGCAGCTATTGGTACTGCCGAAACTATTCATGCTTGTAATCGTGGTGAACAAATTGTTATTGTCTTTATTAATAATGGTATTTATGGTATGACAGGTGGACAAATGGCTCCAACAACTCTTCCACAAATGAAGACATCAACTTCTCCATATGGTAGAGATATTCAAACGATGGGAAATCCATTAAAAATTACAGAATTGGTTGCTCAATTACCTGGAACATATTATGTTACTCGTCAATCCGTACAATCACCTGCAGCTGCTCGTAAAGCAAAACGTGCAATTAAAAAAGCATTCCAAAATCAATTGGATGGAAAACCAGGTTTATCCTTTGTTGAGATTGTATCAAATTGTAACTCAGGTTGGAAAATGGAACCGGTGCAATCAAATGAGTGGATGGAAGAAAACATGTTTCCATATTATCAATTGGGCGACATTAAAGTTGATGGTAAATTGCTTTAATAGTATTCAAACTTAAATCTCAAGAAAATGACTGAAGAAATTATTATAGCAGGTTTTGGCGGACAAGGTGTACTGTCAATGGGAAAAATTCTTGCCTACTCCGGCATTATGCAGGATCAGGAAGTAAGTTGGTTTCCAGCATATGGACCAGAGATGAGAGGTGGAACAGCGAATGTTACAGTGATAGTAAGTGACGATAGAATTAGTTCACCAACTTTAACTGCATACGATACAGCTGTTATCCTCAACCAACAATCAATGGATAAATTTGAAGAAACCGTTAAACCAGGGGGAGTCTTAATATACGATCCCAATGGGATATCAAAACATCCAACACGAAAGGATATAAAAATTTACACAATCGAAGGTGCAAAAATAGCAGCTGAAATGGGTAATACAAAAATCTTTAACATGGTTGTTCTAGGTGGTTATTTAAAAGTTAAGCCAATTGTCAAACTAGAGAATGTAATAAAGGGATTAAAAAAATCACTTCATGAAAGATACCATAAGCTTATTCCACTTAATGAAGATGCAATAACAATGGGAATGAAAAATGTAGTTGAGGCATAGTTAATCCATGTTATCAAAAAA
Source organism: Bacteroidota bacterium (assembly GCA_016845105.1). GTDB lineage: Bacteria > Bacteroidota > Bacteroidia > Bacteroidales > F082. The sequence goes on from JAERTF010000028.1 coordinate 5,966, forward strand.
AAACTCCATCTTTAAAGTAAGGTGGAGTTTTTTTGTGCTCTTATTTTTGAAATAATTCGCTTTCTAATCATACAAGTTATCCGAAAACTCTTCTGCCCAGTTAATAACTAATTCCTTGTCTTCAGAAGACAAACCAGCATCTTGATGAATAAGTGTATATATTCTCATTGGCATTTCTTCCAAAGTTATTGCAGTAACAATATCTTCCAAAACACCTATTTTATTAACTCTTGAAAGATTCTCCCAATCAGAAAAATTGAGTTCCAATCGCCCCTCACGTGTATCTCGTGCAACTAAAATAGATGTTGGAAATATTTTAGAGTACCATGGGTAATGAGTTTCATTGGAATGACAGTCGTAACATGAGTTTTTAAGTATATCAACTACTTCATTAGGAATATCAGTATTATTCAATAATAAATCATCTGGATTATCCATCGATGTTGTGGGAAGTTCAACTGGTATTAGTTGAAGAAGAATAAAAATTGCAAATAGTATGTATAATATTGTTTTTTTCATCGTGAATACAAACAATTATTATAATCCACCATTTTTATTAATTAGGTCATTTGCCCATTCTTTTACTGTTTCGGTTTGTGAATCAGATAGTTTTTTGTCTGGATATTTGGAAATGAATTTCTTCGGAGGCATATCCTGTTCGTTTACAGCGTTATATATCCTGCTTAGTTTACTAACTAGTTTCCCTTGTTTCAGATCACCCAACTTGTCAAAATTTAACTTCATTTTGCCTTTGGTTGATTTACTATCACTATTGTGACATCCATAGCATGAATTGTCCAATATTACTTGTACATTATTTGGAACTTCGTAAGTAACATCACTACTTTGGGGAGTTGTTGATTGCTCATTGCTGACCATTGTAAAAGAAAGAATTACAATGCTAAAAGCCATAATTATGGCCACTGATAATAGATTTTTCATTGTTATATGATTTATTTATGATTAATTTGCGGTTTCAAAACTACTACTTATTTAAACTAATTCCAAATAGAAAATTATGACTGAGGAAATAAAATCATTGTTGAATCAAAAGTATAAAGAGTACAATACACCCAATTTTGTAGTTAGCGATCCCATTAGCATACCGCATATGTTTACAAAAAAGGAGGATATAGAAATTAGTGCATTTCTAACTTCAATTATTGCATGGGGTAGACGCACTGCAATTATCAAAAGTGCTAAACAGTTGATGGAATTAATGGAAAACTCACCCCATGATTTTCTAATTAATTCATATGACAAAGACTTTAAACGTTTCCATAAGTTTGTTTACCGGACTTTTAATCCCGATGATTGTTTATTTTTGATAGCTGCATTAAAAAATGTATATGAAAACCATGGGGGATTGGAGTATGTAGCACAAAAGTCATATGGTATTAATCATGATATAAAGGACTCTATTATTGGAATAAGAGAAACATTATTTTCAACACCTCATTTGCGAAGATCTGAAAAACATGTTGCCAATCCTCATTCAGGATCCGCAGCGAAAAGAGTAAATATGTTTTTAAGATGGATGATTCGTAAGGATGAACATGGAGTTGATTTTGGGATATGGGAAAATATCTCCCAATCTCATCTCATGTGTCCGTTGGATGTTCATTCAGGAAATGTTGCCCGAAAGCTAGGCTTACTCTCACGAAAACAAAATGATTGGAAAGCTGTGCAGGAATTGACTAATAATCTGAAAGTAATGGATAGTAACGACCCTGTAAAATATGATTTTGCCTTATTTGGGATGGGGGTTTTTGAGGGCATTTCATAACATATATAATATTAGTAAATTCGCTATTACAAAGCTTGCAATATGGCAGAAAATAAGTTAAAAAATCATTTTTATAAAGTAATATTTGGAGATGATACCAAAGCAGGTAAACTGTTTGATATTCTATTGTTTATAGCAATATCGTTTTCTGTTTTGATTGTTATGTTAAATAGTGTTGTCAAGCTACATCTCGAATACGGTAGTTTATTTTTAACTATTGAATGGATTATCACCATACTAT
>JAERTF010000029.1 GCA_016845105.1 Bacteroidota bacterium
CCTTATCTCGCTCTGATTTAAAATGATTTCTACAAGATTCTTCGCTATCAAAATGTGCTGTAAAGCTAAATATATTCATCATCTCTATTTTCCTCAAAGATAAGTATTTATATTGAATTATTAGTGTTTACGGACATACAAACTAAAAAATCTTAAAATTGAACAACCATTATTTAAAAAGTATACGCAAACCACCATTAATAGCCATACCAGTATCCTGAAACTGCCATGGCATTTTATACTTGTTGTTGGTTAAATTATAAACCTCAACTAAGAAATTAATTGAGAAAGTCTCATTTTCTGCTAATATTTGTGAGGCATATAAATTTATAACTACACCAGGAGTGAATTTCTTTCTTCCTGATTTTGAAGTACTATCATAATATCCACTATTGTAGTTCAATACCGGGCGAAATTGTAGCCCAAATCCTGTTTCCAGTGATATTCCGGCATTTGCAACGTGCTCAGGTGCAAATGGAACCTCTGCTCCATTTTGATCCGGATCCTCATTATTTTCTACAGAAGTTTTCATATAGGTATAATTTACAAACCACGCCAAAAAGTTTCTTACTTGCTGTGAAGTTTCGATTTCAAAACCTGATGACTTGGTTTTACCTGCATTTATTGATTGTGATTGTGAAGGTGTTTCACTTATCCTTATATCTATTATTGCATCATCAACTTGCATTAAAAAACCTCTTGCAGAAAGATTCAAGTTCTCAAATAATAAGAGGTTCGTTCCCAAATCAATGGCTATTCCTGATTCTGGTTTTAAGTCAGGGTTTGGTAACTGACCATTCATATTTGGTACTCCTTTGTCGTTGAGCTTTAAAGTTCCTCCCATGGATTTCAATCCGGGAGGCAGAAAACTGTTTCCTGCATTTGTGTAGATCGTAAAGTTTGATTGTACACGATATTTTAAACCAGCACTCCAAAGAAAATTAGAATATTCCGTTTCTGGTTCACCAGGGTTTCCTCCACTTATTAATTCAATATTTGTTTTAATATAATTATATCGCAAGCCTGCACGTGCTGTTAAACGTCCTATATTAAGTTCTTCCTGAGCATATAAACCTGTTTGAAATGCCCTAGACTTATTTCCATATAGATTATAACCAACTAATGGATCAGTTGTTGTGTAATATTCAGCGTTTTGATAATCAGCCCCAATAGTTAGCAAATTATCTTTGCCGTGTTTCCAGGTCAGATTAGCATCTGCCGGAATAATATTTTGTTTTACACCATTAGTTGAAACAAGGCTGTCGACATTATTGTAGATACTTTCCTGCCAAGTACGGTCATATATCCTTACTCCAACAGAAGACTGGAAATTGAGTTTATCAGATATTTCTGCCGATTGTGTAATATTTACCGTAGTATAATCATAATCAAAACCCCGATAAACCCTGCCTGCATCACCCTGCTGACGAGTTTTATTTAAAAATACACCCAATCTATTATTTTTTTCGTTTCCGTAAAATAAATTGGCTCCTGCGAATACTTTTAGTTTTTGATAATTAGGATCTTTTTTCATGTTCAACCATGACCCTTCTGATCCATAATTAGTATAATTTGAGTTTTCAAAATTAATACCTGCAAAATAGTTGACATTTTCCTTTACGTTTTGATGATAAGCTTGTGTATTTAAGGTGTTGTATGACCCGTACTTTGTTTGAAGAACCGACTCACGATTATTTATATTTTCTTTAAGAATTAGATTTACGGTTCCAGCCAACGGACTTTGATTACCTGCAAAATCCTGTGACAAATAATTAGGATATAGTACAGAAGCCGGCCCTCGTTGTACCTCAATTCGCTCAATTGCGCGCAGATCCAACGACATAGGATCCATAAAAGCATCAAGAGGAAGCCCATTCAACATGTATGTACTGTACTTTGGCCCAATACCTGAATATGTTCCCCAGTTTGCATCGTTCCTCGATAAAACAGCGACAGATGAACCTGGTTCCTGAGACAGGATTTCAGCTATATTGTTGTTACCCATAATGGAACTTTCAATTGTTTTACTGCTAATAACATCTATTTTTTGAGTTACATTACCAGCTGAACGGTATTGTTTCGAACCTGTAACTACAACCTCGTCAATAGGAATTGTATCACCAATAAATTCCTGTGAGTACAATGTTGAATGTACGATAATTGATATACAGAAAATAAATACGAGCTTTAAAAACTTCATTTCCTTTTTCATTTAATGTTACTATTTTTAGATTTGTGTTACTATGTTTATAAAAAAATTTAATCTGCTCTGCTCATTGTTAGCTTGCCATGTTGAATTCCTTTTACAGCAATCAGTTTATTCGCTAACTCAGTAAGTTTACTGGCTTTTCCTTTAACCGCAATAATTTCCATGCAAAGGTCATGTTCTAGGTGAAAATGCAGTGAGGAAAGAATAACACCATGGTAATCATGTTGCAAGTCTGTTAGATTATTTAGTAAGTCTCTTCTGTGGTGGTCATAAACAAGAGTTATAGACCCTGCAACCAGAATATTTGATTGCCACTTATTGGTAACAATATTGTTATTTATTAATTGCCTAATCGCTTGTGAACGATTTGTAAAATGATTCTCGGAAGCATAGTTATCGAGCGCTTCAAGAAGTTCTTTTTCTAATGATACACCAAAACGTACTATTGACATTGTGTTACCTTTTTTTAATTTGTTGTTACCGGATGGCAAATATAGTATTAAATTAAAAATCGGAGCTGTTTTTCACTTTTAATTGTAATTTTGCAAAAAATTTGGGGGCAACGAAATTACCCCTTTACAATGTTCATTTTTATTATAAATCACAAATAGAATAAAGTATAATGATTGAAAATCTTTCACAGCTGGTTGATCTTGCAAAAAACAAGCGGAAAAGGAAAATTGCTGTTGCAGCAGCAGGTGATTATCATGTATTGGAGGCAATTTCAAATGCCACCACAGAAGGAATTATCGAACCCATTTTAGTTGGAGATGAGGCTGAAATAATTAGAATTTCCAAAGAAATCAAATTTGATTTGGAGCATATTCGTGTAGTAAATATTCCGGATTCATATGAAGCTTCATTGGAAGCAACAAAAATTGTTGGAGAAGGAGATGCTGAGATTCTCATGAAAGGACTTGTTAGCTCAGGACTATTGCTTAAAGCTGTTCTTAATAAGGAATTTGGTTTACGTACTGGTTCTTTATTAAGCCATGTTGCTCTTTTCGAAACTCCATATTATCATAAATTACTGGGGGTTACTGATGCCGCAATGAATGTTGACCCGGGTCTTGAAGAAAAGATTGACATCATTAAAAATGCTGTTAAAGTCTTTCATGGTCTAAATAATCTTGAACCAAAGGTGGCCATTATTGGATCAGTTGAAACAATTAATCCAAAAATGGAAGCAACAATGCATGCAGCTACCATTTCAATGATGAACTACAGAAATCAAATAAAAGGATGCATTATTGATGGACCTCTAGCCTTGGATGGAGCGATATCAAAAGAAGCTGCCGAACTAAAACATATTAGAAGTGATGTTGCCGGTGATGCTGACTTGATACTGGCCCCAGATATTAATGGAGCAAATATCTTATATAAATCATTAAACTTTTTAGGTGGTGCTACTGCGGCGGCTGTTATAATGGGTGCTAAAGTACCAATCGTATTAACATCGAGAGGAGATACTGAAAAAAGTAAATTCTTATCAATTGCACTTGCTGCAGCAATTACTTAATAATTTAAATTAATTACCAGCAGTTTCAACAAATGGAAACCGTATATATATTAGCGATAAACCCTGGCTCAACATCTACTAAAATTGCGGTATATGCTGATACAAGTCCTGTATTTATCCAAACAATACGTCATACAGCTGAAGAATTAGCTCCTTATGATCTTGTTACTGACCAGTTTAACTTTCGTAAGGAACTAATTCTTAAAGAGCTGGATGGTGCTGAAATCCCTCTAAAACAGATAAAAGTTGTTATGGGGCGGGGCGGCCTTCTTAAGCCTGTTGAATCTGGTATTATAGCCGTTAGCGACAAAATGGTACAGGACTTGGAGAATTGTACCTTTGGAGAACATGCAAGTAATTTGGGTGGTTTGATTTCATATGATTTGGCAAAATCACTACCCGATGCCAATGCATATATAAGTAATCCTGTTGTTGTTGATGAGTTGGATGATCTTGCAAGATTGTCCGGACACCCGCTACTTCCTCGTCGATCAATATTTCATGCCTTGAATCAAAAGGCTGTTGCTCGTGAGCACGCCAAATCGATAATGAGAAAGTATGAAGATCTAAACCTAATTGTAATTCACCTTGGTGGTGGAATAACAGTTGGTGCACATAAAAAAGGTCGTGTTGTAGATGTAAATCAAGGCTTGGATGGTGATGGCCCTTTTTCACCTGAACGTACCGGTACACTCCCTGTTGGTGATTTAGTAAGACTTTGTTTTAGTGGTGAATACACCCAAAAACAAATTATGAAGATGATAAAAGGTGAAGGGGGATTAGTTGCTTACCTGGGTACAAATAGCGCTTATGAAGTTGAGCAGCGAATAGTAGCTGGTGACAACCAGGCCAAATACATTTATGACGGAATGGCTTATCAAATAGCCAAAGAAGTTGGTGGAATGGTCGCAGTATTGCGTTCGGACGTGGATGGAATTTTAATAACAGGAGGCATTGCACACGACAAATACTTTGTTAATCAAATAATCTCGTATGTTCATCGAATGGCGCCGGTTCACGTATATCCAGGTGAGGATGAAATGAGAGCTTTGGCAATGAACGGACTTAGATTACTTTTAGGAGAAGTAGAAGCCAGAGACTACTAGTAGATTTTCTTATTTTTGCCACCGTTACTATGATATTTAGCAGGTTGCTCCCATACAACCCTATTTTGCTTTACCATGTCATATCGACATAAATATAACATTAAAAATAACAAAATGCGGAAATTATTATTCTTTTCATTTGCTGCTATCTTGATATTTACTGCAGTTAATTGGGCAATTAGTGACTCTTCTGATACTGAAAGAGAAAGAAGAGCGAAAGTAAATACACGAATTGACAATAATGGATATTGGAAAAAAATGGCAAAGGAAGGCCTTGCTGTTTTAAATCCAGTGGTTGAAGTTCCTGAAGCAGTTTATACTGGAAGTAGGATCAATTCCAGGGCTGTTCGTTATGATAATTCACCCGATGTTCCCGTTACAACAGAACCATCGACCCAAAGTGAGAATTCTATCTTTATTGATCCAAACGATAATATGGTTGCTTTTAATTCAAATAACTCTACACCAGCTAATGGCGGATCAGTTTACGGTGCAAATTACCTTTACACGTTTGATTTTGCAAGCACATGGGCAGGTGATATTCATGGCCCTAATGGGAGTAATAGTGGTGATCCAGCAACTTGTATAGGAACTGATGGTAGATGGTATGTGGGATACATAGGCACCGGAAGTGGTCAGGATATTTCATATTCTGATGACAAGGGAGAAACATGGACTAAGGTTCAAGTTGCCCCAAAACCTGGTACAGGCTGGGGTGATTTGGCAGATAAAAATCACATGTGGATTGATGCCAAAGAAGGCAGCCCATATGAAAACCACTTATACAATGCCTGGACAGATTTTGGAGGCCCCAACAATAATCAAGTTGTTCTTAAAAGATCAACTGATAAGGGTGAGTCATGGGACCCAAAAGTTAATTTAAGTCAGGCAATTAGTACTTCTGGACATAATCAGGGAGTAAATATAAGCACGGGGCCAAATGGTGAAGTTTATGCTGTTTGGACAATTTATGATAACTGGCCAAATGATGAAAACTCAATGGGAATGGCTCGTTCTTTTGATGGGGGTGCCACATGGGAATCAGCATACAGAATCATTGATAATATTAAAGGAATTCGGAATTCAGGAGTTCCACAAAACATGCGTGTTAATTCATTTCCTGTAATGGCAGTTGATGCAAGTAATGGTCCCAATAGTGGAAATATTTATGTTGTTTGGACAAATAGTGGTGTTCCTGGTGTTAATACTGGCAGCGATAAAGACATTTACCTCATTAAATCTACTGATGAAGGACTTACATGGAGTGATCCCATTAGAGTTAATCAAGATCCAATTGGCCAGGGAAAAACACATTATCTACCTTGGATTACTTGTGATGCATCAAGTGGAGTTCTAAGTGTAATTTTTTATGACAATAGAAATACGTCACCCTCACAGGCCGAAGCATGGGTAGCAGTTTCAACAAACGGCGGAGAATCATGGGAGGACTTTAAAGTAAGTGATGTAGCCTTTACTCCATCACCAATTCCTGGATTGGCTTCTGGATATTTTGGTGATTATCTTGCAATCCATTCAAGTGAAGGAAAAGTTTATCCTTGCTGGACTGATAATAGAACAGGAACAGCAATGACCTATGTTAGTGTTTTTGAAACTCTTGATATTATAGCACCTTCCGGACTTACTGCAAATACCGATCAGGAAACTGGTGAATGTAACTTGCAGTGGGACTTCAATGGAACTACTGGATTTGATTATTTTAACATTTACAGAAATGATGTGCTAGTTACCACGACTACAGAATTAACATATTCTGATCAATTAACTGACTATGGTTATTACGATTACGAAATTACAGCTATCTACAGTGGCAGTATTGAATCAACAGGAACTACTGATCAAACACAGTTTGGTAGTTCATCTATTGAGATTTCTCCTACTGAATTTACTACTGTTGTATATCCCGAAGAAACTGAAACTCAAATAATGAAGATTAAAAACACTGGTGTTCTTGATCTTGATTTCTCCTTATCTCCTTTCTTCAAAAAATCAAATAATAGCAATTATCAAATAGCTAAAGGTGGTGGTGGTGAGTATATTTACGAGGTTAGATTAAGTAATTTGTTAGTCACTTCCGGTAGCAATTACTATTCTGATTATTCAAATGTTATTGCAAACATTGATGCATCTCAATCCTATCCGATTGAAGTCATTAGTCAAAATCCATACGAAGGTGATCAGTGTGTTGTTTGGATCGATCTGGATCAAAATGGTAAGTACGATGAAGAGCCTTATGTATTAAATGATGATGATAACTTTGGTACTTTCAGAGGTGTAATTAATCTAAAGAAGGGTACAAAACAAGGCATTACAGGTATGAGAATCCGTTTGGCGGGAACAGAAACTCTTTCGGCTTACGGTGATACTGAATATGGCGAAGTTGAAGATTATTTAGTTGCAATTGCCAGCTGGTTATCACTTGATCCAGATAATGGTATTATCCCTCCAGGCGATTCAATGATGATAGATGTCACTTTTGATGCCAGTGGGATGACACAAGGTACTTATATGGATGACGTAATTTTAATAACAAATGACATTGAAAATCCTGGATATACAATTGATTTCACAATGCATATAACAGATATACTATTAACAGCCTCTGCAAATCCAATGGAGTTATGTGTTGGGGGGTCAACTCAATTAGAAGCCATTGTTAGTGGTGGATCAGGCACATACACTTATTCATGGACGTCAATTCCTGAGGGGTTTAGTTCATCCGAACCCAACCCTATAGCTGAACCCATGGAAAATACAGAATATCACGTTTCGGTATTTGATGGATCAATAACAATTGAATCATCGGTTTCAATTATCGTATATGATGTGCCAATTGTTAACTTAGGTGGTAATCAAATCCTCTGTGGAGAAACACAAACCGAACTTAACGCCGGTAATCCTGATGCAACATATCTATGGTCAACAGGTGATACTACTCAAACAATTACAGCAACTGGCACAGGACCTACTATTTTCTGGGCAAAGGTTACAAATGTATCTGGTTGCTCAACAATTGATACCGTGACAATTAATTTTGCTTCTATTCCTGTTGTGGATTTGGGCTCTGATACAACAATTTGCGGTGGACAAGATATTATATTAGATGCAGGAAACCCAGGATCAGAGTTTTTATGGTCAAACCTTGAAACTAGTCAAACTATCCTTGCTGACACATTAGGTCACGGATTCGGGATTCGGGAATATGGTGTTATGGTTACAAATGAATTTGGATGCACAGGTGAAGGAGAAGTAAATGTAGAATTTTTAGATTGTACAGGTGTTATCGAAATAAGCTCAATTAACCTAAAAACATTTCCTAATCCTACAAATGGAGTCTTCACCATTGAGTTTGATAACGAGGCAAATAATCCCGTTGACATTGTAGTACTAAATAGTTCAGGAAAAATTGTTTTTTCAAAAGAAAATGTAAATGAAGCCGGATCCAATAATCGGAAAATTGATATCAGCAATTTTGCCGCTGGTATTTATACTATTTCTGTTTCAATAAAAGGCAAAGACTACACAAGTAGAATTGTATTGAGAAAATAGTAAATCTAAACTGATTTTTAACAAAGGGTTATCGAACGTAAGTGTGGTAGCCCTTTTTTTTATGTTTTGTTTTCATGCAACTAATTAGTCAATAGTTTTATCAATTATACTATATTGCGTACTATTTAATTGATATTGAAATGAGAACAGCAAAACTAATAATCGCCACTATTATTCTATTTGCAATTGGGTTTGGTGTTAACAGGGCAATAAATAGCGAACATGATTTCGAAAAAATAGATACCAGGATCGATAATCAAGGCTATTGGAAGCGGGCTGCTAAAAATGGACTTGTTCCTTACAACCCTGAAGTTAAAACTAAAGCTGCAACATTTACTGGAAGTGCAATACGTGCAGTTTCGGTTTCAACATTAGATTCTCCTGATGTTCCTGTTACCGAAATCAATTCTGTACAAAGCGAAAACTCCGTATTTATTAACCCTCTCGACGAAACTGTTATTATCAATTCAAATAACTCCACAAGCGCTACTGTAGATACAGCATATGGTGCCGATGCACTTTTCTCCTTTAACTCAAGCACAACATGGCAAGGCAGCATTGAAGGAGTTGGTGAAGAAAATGCTGGTGATCCAGCAGCAGTTATTGGTTTAAATGGCAGGTGGTATGTAAACTACATCAATAATGATGGTGGATTAAATGTTACTTATTCGGATGATGGTGGAGAAAATTGGATTATTAAAAATGCCACTCCGGGTCCTGGTATCACGGTTGATAAAAATCATATGTGGATAGATAATAACCCCGATAGTCCTTACGAAGGAAATCTATATGTTTCCTGGACTAACTTTGGTAATCCTAATCTTGGTGAAATAGGAATTAGTTATTCAACAGATGATGGAGAAACCTGGACCTTAATACGAGATATTAGTTCAAATGTAAATGCTGGCAGCCATAACCAGGGGGTTAACCTAAGTACTGGGCCACAGGGAGAACTTTATGCCATTTGGTCAATCTATGATAGTTGGGTTGCAGGCGGTAGTGACGAAACTGCTATTGGTATGGCAATATCACTTGATGGGGGAGTTTCCTGGGAACCTGCCACAAGAATTATTTCTAATATAAGGGGTATTAGGGCAACACGTACTAGTAAAAACATGCGAGTTAATTCATTTCCGGTTGCTACTGTTGACAATAGCAATAGCGCAGATAGAGGATCCATTTACGTAACATGGGCCAACATAGGAATTCCAGGAATTAACACTGGAGAGGATATTGACATATATCTTATAAAATCATTTGATATGGGTAGTTCTTGGACCGAACCCATTAGGGTAAATCAGGATCCATTGGGCTTGGGAAAAGAACACTATTTACCATGGATTACATGTGATCCTACTCATGGTATTCTTAGTATGATTTATTACGATGACAGAAATGTAAACCCTGATCAATGTGAGGTGTATTGCGCTAATTCCTCGGATGGTGGATTTTCATGGGAAGAGTTTAAAGTAAGTGATGTGAGTTTCACTCCCGCTCCAATCCCTGGGCTTGCTGACAGTTATATGGGTGATTATTTGGGAATTCATGCCAAAAACGGAATGGTTTATCCAATTTGGACTGACAATCGTGCGGGTTATGCTATGTCATATTGCTCTCCTTACCAAACAAATCCTGTTAACAGACCCTTTGATGTTGAGGGTAATATTACTTTCGAAACCGGAGAATCCATACTTAGTTGGTCTTATGAAAATGCACCAAATTTTTTATACTTCATAGTTTATCGTGATGGCGACTCTATTGCTACTACAACCGAGACATTGTTTTCTGAGTTTCTTCCTAACCATGGTTTATATAGATACCGAATAACTGCTTTCTATTCAAACCTTATTGAATCAGGTGCATCCGGTATATCATTGCAGTGGGGTAATTATATAATTTCATCATCTCCTGATAGTATTTCTGACCATGTTGCAATTGGAAATATATCTGAAAATGAAATCCAAATAATAAACAAAGGGCAGCTTGATATAGAATATCAAATAAGCCTGGGTTCATCCAACTTTAAAAACAGGGAGTACTGTAATGCAAGCGGAGGAAGTGGTCCGGGGCAAGAATACATTAGCGGTGTTGAAGTGGGTGATATAAGTAATTTAAATACAGGAAATGATAATTACACTAATTATTCAAACCTTTCAACAACCATGAAGGTTGGTGAAAAGTATGAAATTACTGTTACCAATGGCAAGCCATATGATTATGACCAATGTGCAGTTTGGGTTGACTGGAGTAATGATGAAATATTTGATGACTTTGAAATAACAGTGCTTGAGAGCATTACAGGAACAGAGTTTTTTAAAGGCATAATTTCACCTCCTCCAGGGTCCATATCCGGAAATTCAAAAATGCGTGTTAGACTTACCTATACCGGAGATCTTAACCCTTGTGGAGAAACAAATTTTGGAGAAGTTGAAGATTACAGTGTTGTTGTTCATGGGTGGTTAGATATTTACCCCCTTTCGGGGATTATATCACCGGGTGATACAAATATCGCAACCGTTATTTTAAACGCTACCAACTTACCCCTCGATAGTTTCAGCACTGTAACTACAATAACTTCCAACGACCCTGTTAATAGTGAAATACATATCCCAATATCACTAAAAACAGATAGTATTGTGGTAAGAGCTACCTCTAGTTTGGATGAAGCTTGTGTTGCAGAACTTATACAACTAAGAGCAAATGTATCCGGAATGTTCGATTCAATATCTTATAACTGGACTTCAAAACCAGAAGGTTTTGTATCTACTAAACCCAGACCGTTTGCAATACCTGTGGTTTCAACATGGTACATAATTGAGGTACATGATATAAATTTAACATCCTCTGACTCTGTGTATGTTGCTGTATTACCCTTACCTCAAGTAGATTTAGGCTCAGACACATCCATATGTGCAAGCGAAACACTATTGATTGATGCACATAATATAGATGCAACATATCTATGGTCGACTGGAGAAACTACTCAATCTATTATAGTGGATACTACTGATTTTGGATATGGTATCCATTCATTCTTTGTTGAAGTAACTGATTCAATTGGGTGTTCCAACAGCAGTGAAATATCTGTTGAGTTCCTAAATTGCACCAGTATAGACGAGATTAAAGACATTTCGATTAATATCTTTCCAAATCCAAACAATGGAAATTTTCAAGTTGATTTATCTAAACACAAGGTTGCAAACTTTGATTTGTATATTATAAATAGTGCCGGAGTTGTAGTTTTTGTCGAAAAAAACAGGTCATTTCCTAGAGATGGGAAAGTAAAATATAATCTTGAGAAATTAATTCCAGGGTCCTATACTTTAACTTTACGAATGGATGGATCTGTTTCCTCTCATAAGGTTATTATTTCAGAATAATAAACTATAGCTATTGGTTTTATGATAAGGGTTTTTTAGCCACTTTTTTAGGTTTACTATGTGCAACCTTTTGTTTATAATAGGGTGTCAGTTCATATAAATATAATCTTGCAGTTTATATATAGAAATAATCAATAGTATCCTTAACATTACTTGTACCAAATAATAACGCTTAATTTAGAGTTAAAACCAAACACTTAGAATAATAATTAAAACAATTACTATGAAAAAATTAATCTTTACTTTTTTAGCAACTTTCGCTGTTTTTGCTCTTTCTGCTCAAATTGACAGATACGAAGTACTAGTTGAAGTTGGAACTGGAACAGGTTGTCCTTATTGCCCTGGTGCTGCCATGGGATTACACGACCTTTACTCTAATGGTGACCCTGTAGCTGGGATTGAATATCACAACTACAACAGTGGCGACCCATTTAATACTCCTGAAGCCCCAATTCGTTGTTCATACTATGGTATTTCAGGATATCCTACTGCTCAATTTGATGGTGAATATGATGAAGTAGTTGGAGGAAGTAATTCTTCATCATTGTATGGAAGTTATCTCCCTATTGTAAATGCCCGAATCCAAGAACAAACATCATTTGCTGTTGCTATTACTGGTGATAATACCGGTGATGAATATAACATTAAAGTAACTGTTGATAAAATTGCAGCATATGCCGGAACAAATATTGTTATACATTTTGCACTTACAGAAACAGATATTCCTTATAACTGGCAAGGTATGTCAACCATCGATTATACTCAAAGAATCATGATTCCAGATGCAGCAGGTACACCTGTTGTTTTCCCAAATAATAATAGTACTGTTGAACTCGAATTATCATTTACTTTCGATAACACTTGGGTACCTGAAAATTGTGAGTTAATTAGCTGGCTACAGGACAATGACAACAAGTATGTACTAAGTACTGGAAGTGTAATGTTAGAAGATCTCGATCCAGGTTATCCTACTTGGTTAGCTGATTTCGAAGCTGATCCTTCAGATATATGTGAATCAGGAACTGCACATTTTGCAAGTACTAGTATTGGTGATCCTATTCAATATCAATGGACATTTGAAGGTGGATATCCTGAAACTTCCGATTTAATGAATCCCAATGTGTATTATGCCGCTGTTGGTGAATATGATGTGCAGCTAGTTATTTATGATGGATCACGCTACGACACAGCCTTTAAAACCAACTACATTGGTGTACACAACCTACCAACCGTTGATTTTGCAACCGTTGAAGATTTATGTAACGAAAGCTGGGATCCTTATTTGCTAACCCAAGGAACTCCAGAAGGTGGTGTTTATTCAGGTGGATATGTAACTGAAGGAATGTATTTTCATCCTACAGAATCTGGTGTTGGTGAGTTCCCGGTAATGTATACTTATACCGATGAATTTGGTTGCGAAAACTATGCTGAACAATTAATTACAGTTGTTAATTGTGTTGGAGTTAATGAAAATCCAGAGTCTGTATCATTGGAAGTTTATCCTAACCCAACAACTGGTCAGTTTAACCTTGACATTAGTGCACAAGAACTAAATAATGCTGAACTACAGGTGATTGATATTGTAGGAAAAATAGTTTATGTACAAAATATTAATGTTCAAGGATCAGAAATAGTAACCATTGATCTTGGTGACAATCCAAAAGGCGTTTATTTTGTTCAAATCAAAAACGATGCTCAGACAGTAAGTAAAAAAGTATTCCTAAAATAGGAAATATTTAATTCTAAATAAAAGCTGCTTCCTTTGCAAGTTTCAGGGGGGCAGCTTTTTTTTATCTTTGCCAAAAATTTTCAACCATGCAACTTAGCGAACAAGAACAAATAAGGCGCAATGCGCTACAAGAGCTTAATAAATTAGGTATTAATGCTTACCCACCCGAGGAATACAATATAAATGCTCTTGCGGCTGACATAAGTGAAAATTTTCCTAAAGACAATACGCTTTACCAAGATGTTTGCGTTGCAGGGCGAATTATGAGTAGACGAATAATGGGTGCGGCTTCATTTCTGGAACTTATGGATTCTTCCGGAAGAATTCAATTGTACTTTAAACGAGATGAAATTTGCCCAGGGGAAGATAAAACTCTATATAACATAGTATTTAAACGCCTTCTTGATATTGGAGATATCATAGGTGTTAAGGGTTATGTTTTTATTACTAAAATGGGGGAGATTACTGTGCATGTTAAAGAGTTTACTCTACTAACAAAGTCACTTCGCCCACTTCCTATCGTAAAAGAGAAAGATGGTGAGATCTATGATGCATTTACCGACCCTGATCAGAGGTATCGCCAAAGATATGTCGACCTAATTGTTAATGAGGGTGTTAAAGATACATTTGTACAGCGGGCTCAAGTAATTAAGTCGATGCGTAATTTCTTAAATGACAAAGGTTATTTGGAAGTAGAAACACCAATATTACAATCAATACCAGGAGGTGCGGCAGCCAAACCTTTTATTACACATCACAATGCTTTAAATATTCCTCTATACCTGCGAATTGCAAATGAGCTTTACCTAAAGCGACTCATCGTTGGGGGTTATGATGGTGTATTTGAATTTGCAAAGGATTTCAGAAATGAGGGAATGAGTCGTTTTCATAATCCCGAGTTTACACAGATGGAAATTTATGTTGCATATAAGGATTATTTCTGGATGATGGAAATGACCGAAAACATGATCGAAAAGATAGCCGTCGAACTTCACGGCACAACCAAGGTTCAGGTTGGTGAAAACATAATTGATTTTAAAACTCCATTCCGCAGACTGAGTATACTTGATGCAATAAATGAATACACAGGTTATGATGTTAGTAATATGAATGTTGAGCAACTAATTGAGGTTTGCAAAAAACTTAATATAGAAACTGACCCATCAATGGGCGTAGGTAAACTAATTGATGAAATTTTTGGCGAAAAATGTGAGGGTTCATTTATTCAGCCTACTTTTATTACAGATTACCCGGTTGAGATGTCACCATTGTGTAAACGCCACAGAGATAATCCAAAACTAACCGAAAGGTTTGAGTTAATGGTTAACGGAAAAGAACTTGCAAATGCCTACACTGAGCTAAATGATCCAATTGATCAGAGAGCCAGGTTTGAAGAGCAAATGGAGCTAGCTGCTGCAGGTGATGATGAAGCAATGTTAATAGATCAGGATTTTTTACGTGCGATTGAATATGGCATGCCGCCAACATCTGGTATGGGTATCGGAATTGACAGACTTGTAATGATTATGACCAATCAATCATCAATACAGGAAGTGCTATTTTTCCCTCAAATGAGACCCGAAGCAGTAAAGAAAGTTTTTTCTTCCGAAGATTATGTTAAGTTGGGAATATCTTCTGATTGGGCCCAGCATTTAATTCCTGCTGGTTTTACAACTCCCGATATTCTTAAAGACACTAAACCTTCAGCCATTCAACAAAAACTGAACGGTTATCGCAAGAAAAACAAAATTGATATAGCAGCTATTCAGCTCGAAGATATTAACAATTGGTTGGCGATAATTAATTAAATAGCAGGATTCATTAGTAGTATTATTATATAATTTTAGGCTCAATTATACTGTCTGCCATTATTGTAGACTTAACAGTGCGAACCTAATACGTGATAATCATGTACTACAAAAAGCCACTTGTACTAAAACGAGCAATATGTTTAATCATTTTCCTTTTATTACTGACCCCCAATATAATTTCTCAGTCATATAACAAGGTAAGTAATTTTAACTCATCTTGGCAAATCAATGCGAATGCAGGTACAAGCTTGTTTTTTGGTGATATTAAACAATATCAATTTGCTCCGGTATCAAATAATGAAAATGAATGGCGTTTTGGTGGTGGATTGATGCTTGTTAAGCAGATAAGTCCGATATTTGGTATAAGAGGACAATTTCTATATGGGGAACTCGCAGGAACACGAAGAGAATGGAATTTGTTTTTCGAGTCAAACTACATTGAATTCAATTTAAATACATCAATATCAGTTAGGAATATAGTTCAAAAACACAAGCCAAAACAAATTTGGGATGCCTATGTTATTCTTGGACTTGGACTTACAAGTTTTAATACAGAAGTAAAAGAGCTTTCAACAAAGCAAGTTGTTAAAAAAGTTGGTTATGGAAGTGGTAAAAGTTTTGGGGGAAGAACACTGCAGGGAATGCTCCTAGGAGGTTTAGGCCTTGATTTCAGACTCAGCGACAGAGTAAATCTAAATCTCGAAACCGCCAATAGAGTACTAAACACAGATGAACTAGATGGTCGTACAAGTGGATTTAAATATGACATATATAATTACACATCTTTTGGTATTTCTTACCGGTTTGGAGGAAGAAGCTCTTCGTCCAAGGAAAGAAAAGATGACGAATACCGTTATTTTAAACCAAAGAAAACAGATAATACCGTAACACAAACAGAATTTGATTACGACTCATCAAAACCCCTTGAACCTCCAAAAGTAGATGCATTATCGATAAGTCCCGCCGTAATATCAATCCCTGTTCTTCCTCCTGTAAAAGAAGAAGTAATCGAGGAAATACCGGAGGTACAGGTTGATGAAAAGGTAGTAGTAGTGGTGCCTGAATTAGAGTATCGTGTTCAAATCAGAGCAAAATACGGCAACCCTATTTCGATTCAGCATTTAAGTAATATCTATAATATACCAGAAGATCAAATAAGGGAAAATACCTATAATGGATTTTACATTTACACAGTAGGATCATTCGAAAACTATGACCAAGCCCGTGAAAAAAGAAATTACCTTAGGGCCAGAAATGGTATTAGCGATGCTTTTGTTGTTGCCTTTAGAAATGGACAAAGATTAAGTAAATTACCCCAATAATAAAATTATGCCTGAGAGTAGATTTGATTATGATCCTGAGAATGACAAATTACCACCAATGATAACTTTTTGGATTATTGTTGGATCAATAGGAATGGCTATCTATCTATCAATGATATTAGTATAATGATTCTTCTTTCTTAGCATATTACTAAACACTTGTTTCTTCTCATTAAATATTTTGATCGTTATTAGTTGGTCTTTTCTAAAATATTCAATCAAAAAAGCACCCAATTATTCATCATAAACAAACATCCGTTTGTGAATTGGAATACTTGACAGAATTATTGATGTCATTATTTATTATTTTTGTTGATAATCATAATATTGAATAATAAATAAACAAAGGCTAATAAATGAATGTAATTGACCTATTTTGCAAACCAAAAAAACAATTAGCAGTACTAATCGACCCTGACAAACTTAGTCCTGAGCAGCTGGTCAATACCATAACCATTGCAGAAAAAAATAGAATTGATTTTATTTTTGTTGGAGGAAGCCTAATGACAAGTGACTCATTGTTCCACTGCATAAGAACGATCAAAGAGCACACCAATATCCCTGTGATTTTGTTCCCAGGCAGCTCTTATCAAATAAGCAGAAATGCCGATGCTATGCTTTTCCTATCATTAATTTCAGGCCGAAATCCTGAAATGCTTATTGGAATGCACGTATTATCAGCACCATATATAAAGCTAAGTGGATTGGAAACAATCCCCACAGGATATATGTTAATCGATAGCGGAAAACCCACATCGGTTACTTATATGAGTAATTCTTTTCCCATACCAAACGACAAAAAAGATATTGCTGCATGTACAGCAATGGCTGGAGAAATGTTAGGCCTCAGAACCATATTTATGGATGCAGGTAGTGGAGCCTTAAAAACAATTCCTGAAGAAATGATAAGCTTTGTAAAAGGTTCTATTGATATTCCGTTGATAATAGGTGGTGGTATTCGAACTGCCGAAAAAGCAAAAAGCATATTAGAAGCTGGAGCAGATATAATTGTTGTTGGAAACCGCCTTGAAGAAGACCCTAACTTGATAAAGAGTTTTGCTAGTACAATAGCAGAGTTCAACTAGTATAAAATAATAATTATGAGAGAACGTAAATTATTTCTATTAATATAAACCTACCAACATGAAAGCAACTCGTTATTTCCTTCTATTCACACTATTAAATCTGTTTTTTATTAATGTACTAATTTCACAGCAGATTGACCCAAATCTGTATTCAAAAACATGGCAAGACAATGAAACCCGTTCATTCCATGGATATGAAATTACTAAGATTTTTGGTCAGCTACCAAACAACGCTGCCACGTACAACTTTTCTCCAATTACAGCTGTTTCATACAAGAATATTGATTCAATTATCAGCAATTTCCGTAAAGTTGCTGAAGTAGAAAAATGGAAACCTGAAGTATTACAAGAGAATATTCAGAAACTAAAAAGTTCATCTCCTGGAGGCCAGATTCAAATATACTTAACCAGATACAATGCTGAAAGAGCAAACTTTCAATGGTTTTTTGTAATCATCAGAGGAATGGACGACAAAGGTAAACTATGGGAGTATGATCTTCCATATCAATTTCCTGAAAACCCAACCAATAATGGTTGGTGGAATTACACAACCGTTGAAATACCCGTTGATCTGCCGGATAACTTTTATATCTATCTAAATGATAAAAAAAGTGGTTTTCTGTCTGATTTCAAATTTTTAGTAGAAAAATCAAACACCAAATAATAAAATAATTAGCATGACTAAATTTTTAAAATTCTTTTTTGCATTTTTCCTATTAACAGGAAGTTCGTTATTAATTGCACAGGACAAATTGCTTACTCCTGATGATGCAATTTACATGAATAGGGAATTATATCCTGCCTCTATATCACAGTTGCAATGGATTGGCAGCACCAATGATTATGCATATGCCAAAGGAAATGCAATATATAAAGTTGGGGCAAAAAATGGGACAGAAACACTTTTGCTTGACCTCAACATGCTAAACAAAGGCATGAGTGACAACAATTATGATTCAATAAAGAGATTACCTCGATTGAAGTTTTTTAACAATAACAGCTGTAGGTTTAGTTATAAGAATAATTACTTTGACTACGACTATATTGCAAATGATCTACATTGGATAAATAGTGTTCCTGATACTGCAGAAAATATTGATTTTGAGAATGACACCCGATTTATCGCTTATACTATAGAGAATAATTTATTTATTGCCATTGATGGAAAAACCAAGCAGGTAACCTTTGATGATAATGAAGAAATAGTTAACGGACAAACTGTTCATCGCGTTGAGTTCGGAATTGAAAAAGGAATCTTTTGGTCACCCAATTCAAAATATCTTGCCTACTATCGTAAAGATGAGTCGATGGTAACGGATTATCCTTTGGTAAATATTGACACTAGAATCGCCGAAGTTGAAAATACTAAATACCCAATGGCCGGAATGACAAGTCATCAGGTTACATTATGTGTTTATGATTTGGAAACGGGGAAAACAACAACCATGAAAACCGGCACACCTGTAGACCAATATTTAACTTCGGTTACCTGGGGACCAGATAGCAAATACATATATATAGCATTGCTAAACCGAGGGCAAGATCACCTTCAGCTAAATAAGTATGATGCAATTACTGGTGAATTTGCTGCACAACTTTTCGAAGAAAAACACTCAAAATATGTAGAACCAGAACATCCATTGTATTTTTTACCAACCAAAAAAGATCAGTTTATTTGGCAAAGCGAGCGCGATGGTTGGAATCAGCTTTATCTATACAACACTAAAGGTGAATTAATAAAACAGCTAACAAAAGGTGAATGGGTTGTTACAAACTTCATGGGTTTATTTTCCGATGGTAAGTTATGGTTTAGTGGTACAAAAGATAGTCCATTGGAGCAAAATTTATATTCTGTAAAAATGGGATCTGATAAAATAACCAGGGTTACCCCTGATCATGGTACACACCGTGCTTTGATTAGTAAAACTGGGAAATATATTATCGACATTTATAGTAGTACAGACATAAGTCGCGAGTACAAACTACTTAATAGTAAAGGTCATGTTGTAAGAGTATTAAAAGAAGATAAGGAACCTCTGAAAGATTACAAACTTGGTGATATGTCAATTTTCGAATTGAAATCCGAGGATGGTGACAACTTATTTTGTCGACTAATTAAACCCATCGATTTTGATAGCACAAAAAAATATCCAGTTATTGTTTATGTATATGGAGGACCGCATGCTCAACTTATTACCGATTCATGGCTTGGTGGAGCTGGGTTGTTTTTGAATTACCTTGCACAACAAGGTTACGTTGTTTTCACTCTTGATAATAGAGGAACAGCCAATAGAGGTCGTGACTTCGAACAATCGATTCATCGAAATATAGGTGTTAATGAAGTAAAAGATCAAATGGTTGGTGTTAACTATTTAAAAACTTTGCCCTACGTTGACTCAAATAAAATTGGTGTTGATGGCTGGAGTTATGGCGGGTTTATGACCATTAGTTTAATGCTTGATAACCCCGGTGTTTTTAAAGTTGGAGTTGCCGGAGGTCCGGTAATTGATTGGAGTTATTACGAAGTTATGTATGGCGAAAGATACATGGATACACCCGAAGAAAATCCCGAAGGTTACACAAAATCAAACTTACTAAACAAAGTTGATCAGCTTGACGGTAAACTGTTAATTATACATGGAACCAAAGACCCAACGGTTGTTTGGCAACAGAGTCTCCAGTTTATAAAACATGCTATTGATAGCGATAAGGATATTGATTATTTTGTATACCCAGGTCATGGACATAATATGCGAGGAAAAAATCGTGCTCATTTGTACAAGAAAATAACCTCATATTTCAATGATTATCTGAAATAGCTTTTGGCATGAACAAAGCATATTTACTTTTTCTTGTGATCTTTTTATCTGGTATTACTATAGCTACATTTTCAAAAAACACAGCTGTACCAGGCTATATTATTACTCTTTCAAATGATACTGTTGAAGGATTTATTGACATTAAAGAAAAGAATATAAATCCAAACCGAATAATCTTCAAAAACAATAATTCTGATAAGGGCAAATATTATTCACCGGCAAATATATTAGGGTATGGCGTTTCTGACGAAATATACAAAAGTGCTATCGTTAAAGTTGAACAAAGTCCGTATAACCCTCTCGAACTATCCCCTTTTTCGGAGCTAGAATATTTATCTGATACGGTCTTTTTACAAGCATTGATAATTGGAAAAAAGGAGCTTTATTATTTACAAGACGCCAAAGGTAAGGAGCATTTTTATATTAAAATTGGTTCAGATTACGAGTGGCTCATTTACAAACAATACCGCAAACAATCAAATAATAAGACATTTTTAGCTACAAATAATAAGTTCATTGGCCAATTAATACTATACCTTAACGAATGTACTTCACTTAATTCAATACTATCAGCATCTACTTATGATAAAAACAGCTTAATAAACGTATTTAACGAGTATTATGAATGCACCAATTCGAAACAGGAATACGTGGTTAAAAAACCAAAAGTAAAGATTAAATTGAGCGTGCTGGCAGGAGTATCCTTGACAAAATTAAAATTTGGAGGGAACTCTGAGTTTGATTATTTAACCAATACCGATTTTCCCACATCATTAGATTTCATTGGTGGAATATCAGCAGATTTGTTTTTACCAAGAAAGTTAGGCCGATGGTCGATTAATAATGAGTTAACCTTAACTTCATATTCAACAGGTGCATCTTATAAAAAACTAACACCCGAAAATTGGCAGTTAACTACTGAATCAGATATTGCATTCACATACATAAAATTAAATAATATGTTAAGGGGTAATTTCCCCGCTGGAGTATTTAAACTATTTTTTGATGTTGGCTTTTCCAATGGTATTAGTATACATTCTACCAATATTAAAAAGGAAACAATAGAACAAGGAGCCACTACACTTCCTGTAGTTTATGACAAGGCTATTGATAAAACCCGATTATATGAACAAAGCCTACTATTTGGTTTTGGATCTCACATAAAAAAGTTTTCAGCTACGATAAGATTTGAAATTGGTAACGGAATGTCCTCATATTCAAATTTAACATCTCGCACGAATCGTTATTATATTTTCCTGAGCTACAGAATAATATAACAAATTGGAATAATTAAACCTTGAAAATAATAGACTAAAAGCTGTTAATCATAACATTCGCAATACTTATTTTGGCATATCGTTTTCTGAAAATATTCATTTTGCATGTTTACAAATTGTTATTACTTTTAGAAATTATTATTCAACTTAGGATATGAAGAGAAAATTTTTAATTCTATTATTACTAATTATCGTTTATAGTGGTTCATGGGCTCAGCTTTTTAATAAAGCTCAAACAGATTTTACAGGAGTTATGCAACCCGTTACAACATGGATTGATTACGGAAATGATAACAATCTAAAGGCATATTTAGCTGGTGATTACTATCAAAATGATAACCATCGTGTTGTTGCACGAACAAACACATATTATAACAAAAACAGGTTTAAAAATATATCAACTATTCTTCCTGCATTGTACCGTGGTGATGCTGATGCAGGTGATTATGATGCAGATGGTGATGATGATATAATTGTTACTGGTTTAACCGCTGATAACAATCTAATAATGCGGCTATACAGAAACGATGGTGGTCAAAGATTTACCAATATAAAAGAAATATTTGTGCCCATCACGGATGGATCGGTTGAGTGGGGCGATTACGATAATGATGAGGATTTGGATATACTGGCAACCGGAAAACAGTTTAATAACCAACTATCTACATATATATACCGTAATGATAGGGGCATTTTTACACAAACCGAGCCAGGTATTCCAGGAATATATAATGGCAATGCTACCTGGGGTGATTTTGATAACGATAAAGATCTTGACATCCTAGTTACCGGAAACAATGGTTCTAAACCCTTTACTGCAGTTTATGCAAACTCAAATGGAAAATATGGAAGAGTTGTTCAACAGTTAATTCCTCTTAAAAATAGTGCCGGAGCATGGGGAGACATGGATAATGATAATTATACCGATTTTATTGTAAGTGGAGAAGATATTGATGGGTATCCTGTTTGTATGATCTACAAAAACAATGGAGGTGCATTTTTTAGTGAAGTTGCCGTAGCCATTAGACCACTAAGAGGCTGCAGTATTGAACTAGGAGATTATGACAATGATTTGGACCTTGATATACTTATGACAGGAGAATCACTGGAAAGGCCATATAGTAATGTTTACGAAAACAAAGGTAATTTTGATTTTGAGAATATAATGGCTGGCTTACCTGGGGTGGCTGATGGGAATGCACTTTGGGGAGATTATGACAATGATAATGACCTTGACATCCTTATTGCCGGAATAACAATATGTTATGACTTTATTGGCGATATATATACAAATACATCCGATCCTCCAAAAAAAGAAGAAACAAATAATATATTTATAAATTCACCCATGCCATCAAGTAAGGTTGGGCCATTCTACTATTACGTATTTTCATCATGTTATTGTGATCCAGAGGGGGGAGATAACAATGCTTATCATATGTGGGTTAGCAATGTTCATCTACAAACCAAGCGTTACGAACTAAACCATAAGTTCAACGATCTATTGCTAAAGGAAGTCCCAAATTGGGGTAAAGCTGATAGGGGATATCGAACATCAAATGGTTTTGAAACCAAGCATAAAGGAGAAATTTCCAGAAATCAGGTGATTGAATCTTATAAAGCCACGAACTTCAAAATTCATGAAATAAACTGGTAATTATAATTACAGACCTCAGTTACTAGTACCCTAGGCAGATACCCAAACCTTTAGCAGTACTGATTAAGGCATTATCTTTAGTAATTAAATTTGGCGATGCTATTGCATCCTTAAGGTCAACTGCAACAAAATCAGGATGATGATAAGCTACCATCTTACCAAAGTCTCCATCTATTGCCATCTCCATGGCCTTAACTCCCATTTGTGATGACAAAACTCTGTCGTATGCGATTGGCACACCTCCGCGCTGTAAATGTCCTAAGATTGTTTCTCGCATATCATGTTTAAATCCAGCCTCAGCCAGTTCAGTTATCAATTGTCTTGAAACTCCACCAAGCTTAATGTTCTCATAGCCAATTTCTGTGTTTTCCTTAAAAACAACACTTCCATTTTCAGGATATGCACCCTCAGAAACTACCACAACGGCAAAACCACGATTTCGCTTAAATCGTTTCTCCAAAGCATTCTTTACTTTATTTATATCATATGGTATTTCGGGAATTAGGCAAACTTCAGCTCCACCTGCTATGGCAGCATTTAGGGCTATCCATCCGGCATTTCTTCCCATTACTTCAAGTACAAAAACTCGATTATGACTTGCTGCTGTTGTAACTAGTTTATCAACTGCCTCGGTGGCAATTTGAACAGCTGTTTGAAAACCAAATGTTGTGTCGGTACTACTTAAATCATTATCAATGGTTTTAGGAACTCCGATTATGTTTAAACCTTTTTCATATAGACGTTGTGAGATTCCCTGCGAACCATCACCTCCAATATTAATAACAGCGTCGATATTCATATGCCTCAATCGTCGTATCATTTCATCCGACCTATCATCTGTTGACCAAATTCCTTCATTGTTTTTAACAGGCCATGCAAATGGGCCTCCTTTGTTAGTAGTTTCAAGTATTGTTCCTCCTTGAAAATGAATTCCGGCAACCGTTTTATTGTCAAGTTCAACAATTTCCATGGGTTCCCACAGAACTCCATTAAATGCCTGAATACTTCCCAACACCTGCCAATCATTTTCTTTGGAGGCCCTATGGACAATTGCTCTAATTACGGCATTTAATCCCGGGCAATCTCCTCCCCCTGTTGCAACAAGTACTCTTTTCATATCTCAGTATTATAGGTTTGTTTAGTATCTTATCAATGTAATTTTGCAAATATAAGCATGTGCAATTTTATAGGAGCTAGAAAATTCATTTTCTTACTTTAATTGACAACAGTTTTCAAATGGACTATCTTTGGAAATATAACAAAGCCAATAAAATGAAAAAGGAAAGAAATAAGTTTCTATTTTGGATACCAAGAATAATTGTTATCATTTACTCAATCTTTATTAGCTTATTTGCTTTGGATGTTTTTAACGAAGGAAGACCATTTTGGGAAACTACACTTGCATTATTCTTACATTTAATCCCAACAGGGGTTGTGCTGCTATCTCTTATGATTTCGTGGAAATGGGAGTTAATTGGAGCATTACTATATCCAGCAATGGGTGTTTTTTATATTATATGGGCATGGGGAAAGTTTCCTGTTCCAACTTATTTCATATTATCAGGACCTGTAATTATTATTGGGTTATTGTTTTTTCTTAGTTGGAATCATGGCCAACGTTTGAAATAGATCATTCGGAAATGTTGCGGAATTTGAAAACACTATATTTATTTGATTGTCAAGGCATATGAGCTTTTTGAGGTCATCCTAACACCTCACATTACCTCAACCCAAAAATGATTAAATTGATTACATACTTTTCCATTAACTGGGGATTTATTATACGTGTAAACATAGTTGTTATTATTGGGATTTGGGGGTCGGCCTATTTTTATTGAATTATGAATAGAAACGAAAGCTTAGTAAGAAAGAGAAGCTCCGAAGAATTGAGGAAATCGCTCTTTCGTCTTAGCTTTTGTGAAAATTAAGGATGATAATAAAAATAAGCCTTGACTTCTTTTGTTTCGTTTTTTGCGTCAAGGCAAAAAATGAAAGGCCTTTCCGGCCTGATGAAAAATGGTGAAAGTAAGACTTTATGGTAAATCTATGAAAATGAGATCCCCTCAGAAATTCACCCTAATCATTTAAAATATGGTCACGACGAGGAAACAAAAGAGACAAAATAATACTAATCACCAATATCGACAATACAATAATTAATGAATGCATTGTTGAAATTTGATATACATCATGTATTAGCATTTTTACCCCTATAAAAACAAGTAATACCGAAAGGCCAACTTTTAAATAACTAAACTTTTCAACGATGTTTTGAACTAAAAAGAACAGTGAACGAAGTCCTATAATTGCAAAAATATTAGAGAAGTAAACTATGTATGGATCTTGTGTTATCGAAAAAATTGCAGGTACCGAATCAACAGCAAAAATTACATCGGTAAACTCAATAACAAGTAGTATCACAAACAAAGTTGTAACGTACAACTTTCCATCCTTTTTTATAAAAAATGATGACCCACGATAATTCTTATCAACTCGAAACAGTTTAGAAGCAAGCAACACAATTTTGTGATTTCCGGTATCTATTTTTTCTTTCTTATTCCTGTCGATGAACATTTTAACTCCGGTGAATACCAATAGCAAACCAAATCCATATAGCACCCAAGAAAATTGTTGAATTAAAGCCGAACTCATAAAAATAAACAAGAACCTCATTATAATGGCCCCAAGTATTCCCCAAAAAAGCACTTTGTGATAATACTTCTTTTCTAAACCAAATGAATAAAAAACCATTAGAATAACAAATATATTGTCCACACTGAGTGCGTATTCAATAAGGTATCCGGTTATATATTCCAGCCCAAGGTTTTGACGGTATTTGCCCAATAAGTATTCATAATTGTCAGTAGAAATGTCTATTGGATGATTGTACTTGGTTATTAATTCTTTGAGTTCATCAATATTGTTGATGGAGTGAATATGATCTCCAAATAAATATATTACACCCCAAAATATCAGCGAAAGCGAAACCCACCCAATGGTCCAATATAGTGCACTTTTAAATCCAACTTCCTTCGCTTCCTTATTAAATACACCAATGTCGAGAAATAACATTGCTATAATGAAGATTATAAAACCGGAGAATATTATGATTTCGTGTAGGTGCATTTGTGATTAATTATGATCGCCAAAGATAGGCAAACTTGTTTGTTAAAAATTAGCTATAGTTTAAGAATTTTTTTATATTTACCGTCCTTTCCTATAGAGCATTAAACAAACTCAAACAAGAATAACTTATTAACTTAAAAAAAGACAAATGAAAAAGACAAATGAAAAAGACTTGAAACGTTTACTGATTATAACAATTTTACTATTAGGTGTATTTGGCCTTAATTCACAAAACTCGCAAATAACCTTTGAGAGCAACATTAGTTTACCGGAAATAAGTAGCCTTGGAACAACTGATTATGCTTCAGGTGCCATTGATATTATTACAGCAAATAATCAGGTTTATGTTTATACCATGGACAAAATACTTGTGTTATCAGCTAATGGACAATCAATATCCGCAACAATTCCGTTGTATAAACCCCAACCTGGTAATACAGATCCATTTACTAAAAAATATGGAAAATTTAATCCCATTTTTGATAATAGCAGAACTTATATTGCTGATATCACTTTCATGACTATTTTTAAAAATACAAGTGCAGGTAATAGAGAGGATCTATTTGTTGTTACTCCTAATCTTGATATTTTGTTGATTAACACCGACAATAACACAGTTACTGAATCCTTCAATGTTTCATCAGATATCCCACACCTTAAGCCCTTACATGGTGTTTGCATATTAAAGTATGATGATGTACATAATAGGCTATATTGGTTAATAAAAGGGAGACAGGATGTTGACCCTAATTCACAATATGGATATAATTGTACTGGACATTTTCATTTTCGAGAAGTATATTTTGCTATTTATAATGTATCAACAAATGGAACTATTACTACAACACCTTTTTATCTTTTCAATGAAAAAACTATTCCGCTTGATAAGCTTCATTACATGAATAAAAATATTTCGGACTTTGAAATCAACAGCAATAGTATTTTAGGAGAAGATGATTATTTTTATCTTGCTAAATATAATAAAATCGAAGTATGGGGGATTGATAACAGTGACAATGTTACCATAATGCACGAAATACCTGTTGATAATTTAATTTATGGCTTTGATGGAAATGGGATACCCAATTATTATAAGTTTTCAAAACTCTTATACATTAATCACCCGGGGGTTGTTCATAAAGTAGTTGCCTTGCCATACAGTTATTCGGATATTAATATGGTAGATCCTTTGAATCATCCACCCAGAGTTTATATACTTGACTGTGAAAACACTAATGTACCAACCTCCACTTTTAAAGCAAACTCATTCGACTCTATTGACTCTCCGAATCAGAATGTTTATGATGCAGTGTATCTGCCTGTAAATCAAGATCTGGCTATGTGCTTCTCTGCCAACCCCGATAAACAATTATCAACAGTTGATATTGTTGTTTATGATTTTAACCCTAACCATGTGGGATGGCTTAATCCTATTGCATCCCTCTCTACCAGTCTTAACCCAATATCAGGTATTGACATTAATACACCAACGAATTTATTGAAGGTAAATAATGAAGTACTTGTTAGTAAAAAGGATGAAGTAATCAGGCTATATCCAACCGGAAATACGTACAATGTTTCTACCGCACCACTGGTTAGTGGAGAGAATAATTTTTTCAGAAGAGGCACTCATAATCCAAGCCAGAATAAAAGCTTCATTATTAACTCTGCCGGAGGTAAAATAGAATCATTTAGTAATGTTAACAGCATTATAGCCTATTTTGATTATTTCAACACTTCATATATAGCACACCATATAACTTCTAACCACTTAGGCACAAAACAATACTTTTTTAATAAATTAAATATTGAAAACTCAGGTTTTTTTGTGTATGAAACAGATGGAACAACCTCTACAACCTTTAATGTAAATGATGATAATGATAATAATAACAACTTTCTAAGCCCAATTGGCGATTGTATTTACAATGAATTTACCAATGAATTTCTTGTATCACAAAATACTGATTTCGGAAGCAGTCCAACATCGGTCAAACGTTATAATTCCGATAATCAGGTCGTTGGAGAAATATTTATGACTGAAACAACAGGAGAAAATTATCAGTACGCAAAAGAAATGTATATCGATCCTAACGGTATATTATATGTAATGGTAAACACAAAAGTAGAAAGTATTACCGACCCAAAACTAAGGGTGTTAATTTTCGATGCAACTAATAATTATATGCCATTTGGTTCTTTGGAACTAACACTACCTACAATTGTTAATAATGCTGAATACTTTTTGACTAATTTTTGTTACTCAAAAAGTGATAATATGGTTTACCTAACTGTAACACCACAAGGCTTATCTCTTGTACCATATCAATCGGAGTTTAATACTATGATAAACCCTAATAATGATCCTACAAATTTGGGCTGCTTGTTTAGCATCGAAGAAATAAACTCTGATTATATATTAATAAAAGAAAAAGATAACCTTATTAATCCCGGTAAAATAATTTGCCCTGATGATGGTGATGATTCACACCTATCTGAATATGAGGGGAAATTATATATCTTAACCAATAGTTTATATGTTTTTGTTAAATCAAATAAGAGTGCAGAGACCATAAGTAGAGCTCTTAACGATATTATATATAGTCCGATAAACGATAAGTTATACGGATTTATTAATGAACCTGGTACTTGCAATAGTGATAGAAAGGCAGTAATCTACGAAATAACTGTTAATCTACCTTATGATTTTACTCGATTATTTGAATATCCCGGTCAAATAGCGTCATTTTTTCTCAGTCCTGCCAACGAAAAACTATATTTGCATACAAAATTTGATAATGAAAAACTTGGATCCACTGCATCTCAATTGGTCACATATAATTTATTAACAACACAGGATAATGCAATCGACTTACAGGATTATGATAATGGTAATGGTCAAAACAAAGCTTCCTATCCTGAATTTGATCATTGCAATGATTATCATTTTTATAATTATACTCTCACAACCCCATACTACAATACCAAACTTAATAAAATTTACCTTCCAAATGGAGCACACTCAAATGTAAGTGTTGTTGATATTAATTTTGAGGAGTTATCTCTGAATCCAGGAATAACATGGCTGTCATTTCCAAGACTCGAGAATAACCCAGGTAGTACTACTCCGGCACAAACAGTATTGGGACCTTTTGCAAATGGGGTTGGGAATATATTACCGCAAAATTTCGTTAGTGGTCCACAAGGCTTTTCATCTTATCTTATTAATCTATTAGAGGATGAAAATGTAGGAGCAGAGGATTATTTATATTGGAATGATCAAGTACCTGAATGGAGCATAACAGGTAGTGATCTAACGACAATAAAAAGTACACTTGGTTATAAAATTAATCTTTCTCTTGAAGAAGAAAGAATACTGCGAATGCAAGGAATATTAGAGGATGCTGATTCTGAAATAACTCTGCACTCAGGAGAATTTAAAGAAAACTGGGTTGGCTATTGGCTTTATGAAAGTCAGTCACCATTTGATGCCATACCCGAAATTGTTTTAGATGAACTGACTGTTATAAAAGCACAAACCTGGTGTTGTGTAAAAAGGTGGGATTTGGATGGTAGTCAAACACCTACATGGGTTTGTGCCGTTCACAAAGATAGCCCGACATTGGACTATGGTGATATGGTGATACTAGAAACAGATTCTGATATAAATTTTCAATGGCAAACTACTGGTAACACAACTTCTTCAGTGAGTAAATTAGAAACCGAGTACTATCAGTTTACTGAACAGGCCGATTACATATCGTTTTTTATTGAATTGGACACAACCGAAAACCCACAAGAAATTGCAGCATTTGTCGGAGATTCGTGCATTGGAGCTTCAACTGTTCTGACAGAGGATACAATTGTTTTAATTCCTGGATATACTGAAGAAATAAGTGGTGATGTAGTATTTGAGGAATATTATGGCAGCCAAAAATCAACCAGACCTGAAATTAACGAGTATCTGGTAAGCCACTACAATGATGGAACTTGGAAAAAGCGCACAATAAATACAGATGAAAAACAGGATCATTACTTCATCTCTTTCAAATCTGACAGGGAAGAAATTAAGGTTGATAATAGACCTGTGATTAATATTTTTCCCAACCCTGTTAATAATACCCTGAACATCAATTACAATATCAAAGAAAAAGCAAGGGTTAATATTAGAATATTTGATAGTTTTGGTAGGCATGTAATAACTTTGTTAAACTCAACCCGAAATGAAGGATTTCATGATATGACATGGAACCTAACAGGAAACTGTGGCGACAGGTTAAACAATGGTGTTTATATGATTAAACTGAGTATAGGTGATATGATAATTAGTAAGAAAGTAGTGATTAATTAAAACCTAACGACTGTCATTCTAAACATGACGAAGAATCTCCATTTCTGATATATAATATTGAGATTCTTCACTACGTTCAGAATGACAGTTAACAATGATTTGTTAACTAATCATCATATGGTAATTAAACTGATGCAAAAATGAAATATCTTTTAACGTTCCTTCTTGCAGTACTTATTATAAACTCTTTTGCAGACACCCTAACAGTAAAGAAGGATGGAACAGGTGATTATTCCATAATACAGGATGCTATAAACGCAGCAGGCTTTGGTGATACAGTTCTGGTTTGGCCAGGAACTTACTTTGAGAACATTAGATTTACAAACCGAAATTTATACCTAGGTAGTTTAACTATTATGACGGGGAATGAGTCATACATAACACAAACAATAATATATGGCAAAAATGATGATAGTATCACATACTACAATTCCTGTATTACTATAATAGATACGATTTCACATTTTGAGATTAATGGATTTACTATTCAAAATGGAAAAGGTAAAGACAATGCTCATGGGGGGGGGGTTTATATAAGATATTCAAACGGTGATATTAAAAATTGTTTAATTCAAAATAATCGGGTAACAAGGTATGGGGGTGGAATAGCATACAACTTCAGTAATATATATATGTCAAATGTTACTATCAGAAACAATTCAGCTAGAAAAGAAGGCGGGGGAATTAGCTCTGGTAATTATTCAATTAATTTTGATACAATAAATAGATGCAGCATTTATAATAATTATGCTCCTATTGGCACAGACTTCAGCAATTATACTCAAGATGTAATTCATATAGTTGTTGATACTTTTACTGTACTGAACCCAGATCAATATTACATTAGTTCTGTTGGTCATCAAGGGTATCATTTAAACCTAATAACAAGTGATATTATTCATGGATATATACAGAGAACACATGAAAATATTTATGTTAGCCCAACCGGAAACAATAGTAATACTGGTTTAAGTACTGATGAACCTGTAAAAAATATATACTATGCATATTTAAAATGCAACCCCGATTCTCTAAATCATCAAAATATTTTTTTACTTGATGGTAATTATTCCTCTACATCAAACCAAGAAAGGCTACCAATTGGAGGGCGTAGTTATATAAACCTCATTGGTAGTAATAAGCAAAGTTGTATACTAGATGCAGAAAATGAAAACAATCATTTTATTTTTCCATATACTGAATATGTATCACTAAAAAATATGACTTTAATTAATGCAGATGGTTATTTTGCCGCAACTGTTAATCAAGTTGGGTCCATTTTTGCCCATAGAAGTAGCAATGTAACTATAAACAATGTCTTGTTTAGAGGTAATTGTGATCAAAATGTTGGATCAGTACGATTGTATGAATGTAATAATGTTATAGTTGAAAAATGCGATTTTTTAAATGGATCAGGTAGACCAATACGTATTACATCAATTGGTGATGAGTTTGGAACTGACAGCCTTAACTTCACAAACTCATATCATGGTTTTATTAATTGCCGCTTTGAGGGTAACCGCCCCAGCCCCAGAAATGAATACGGGTGGAATTCCTTTACAGCTTCAATATCAACTGGAGTCGAAATTGATACATTGTCAATTGATTTTATTGGCTGTTTGTTTGCAGATAATGTTGATAGTACAAGATACCCATATTATTCAAGAGGCAGTATGAGTTTGGAAGATGTAAATGCGAATATTATTAATTGTACTTTTGCAAATAATATAGCAATAAACTCACAATTAGGAGCATCATTTAACGCAAACCTTAGCTCTAAAATCAATGTTTACAACAGTATTTTTTATGGAAACGAACCGGCAGAGATTGCATTAAATACAACATCTGGTATAATTCCATATTTAAATATTTACACCTCACTTGTATTAGATGGAGAATACGGAATTTTGAACAATACAGGAGGTAGTTTATACTACGATGAAACTAATATTGATGATGATCCACTGTTTTATGAAGGCTGGGAATACCCCTACAACCTAAGTAATAACTCACCCTGCATTGATGCTGGCACACTTGATCTGCCGGATTGGATTGAGTTGCCGGAATACGATCTTGCAGGCAACCCGCGAATCCATAATGGTGCAATTGATATGGGTGCATATGAGTGGGATCCTACGGTTGGTGTTGAAGAATATATGCCTATTCAAAAAATAGAAAACCTACTTTTTGCAGCCCCTAATCCATTTTCAGCCACCACTACTATTACTTCAATACTAAAAGAAAAATCACATGCCCGAATTGATATATACAATAACTATGGTCAACGGGTACGGATTCTTATGGAAGGGCATAGTTATCCTGGCACATCACAGTTAACCTGGAACGGTGATGATAATTCAGGAAAGAACCTACCTGCAGGGAATTACTATATAGTGGCAACAGTTAATGGTATTGAAGTAAATACATTAAAAGTTATAAAAAGTGAGTAGGTATTATAGAACAGGTATTCAGTTTCCATAAACCACACCAAAAAATCCCATATCTTTGGGTCTTTTATGGAAAAACTCTCTGTTGTAATAATTACATTTAATGAAGAACTAAACATTAAGCGTTGTTTGGATTCGGTAATTGAAGTTGCTGATGAGATAATCGTTGTTGATTCATTTTCCACAGATAATACTGAAGACATTTGCAGCAATTACAACCTTAAGTTCATTAAACAGGAGTTCCTTGGTTATATTGAGCAAAAAAACTTTGCTTTATCTTTTGCCAGTAACGATTATGTTCTATCACTCGATGCTGACGAGGCACTATCAAATGAACTTCAGAAAAGCATTTTAAGTGAGAAAAACAACTTTTTCGCAGCTGGATATTCCATGAACAGGCTCACAAATTATTGTGGTAGTTGGATAAAGCATTGTGGATGGTATCCTGACACTAAACTTAGATTGTTTAATCATAAACTTGGAAAATGGGGTGGTATTAACCCACATGATGAGTTTAAGTTTGATTCAACCAATAAAATAAAACATCTTTCAGGCGACATATTGCATTTTTCCTATTACACAATTGATGATCACTATAAACAAGTAGAGAGATTTACCGATATCGCTGCAGTGGCATATCATAAAGAAGGTAGAAAAGCATCTGTAATTAAGTTGTGGGCAAGCCCTGTTATTAAGTTTATCCGAGATTATTTTTTCAAACTTGGTATATTGGATGGAAAAATGGGGTTTAGAATCTCATATATTTCTGCGGGTGCAACTTACAAGAAGTACAAAAAACTACGTGGAACAATAAAAAGTGTTATCATAAGCCGCACAGATAGCCTGGGTGATGTTATACTTACACTTCCGCTTGCAGGAGCCATTAAAAAGCAAAACCCGGATATAAAAGTTATTTTTTTAGGGCGAAGTTATTCGAAATCAATAATTGAAACCTCTGATTTTGTTGATGAATTTATCAACTATGACGAAATATTAATAAAATCACTCAATGATCAGATTTCATACTTCTCAAAACTAAATGCCGATGCAATAATTCATGTATTTCCAGTTAAACAAATTGCCTCGCTTGCTAAAAAAGCACGAATTCCTATCAGAATTGGAACCAGTCACAGGCTATTCCATTTAACTACTTGCAATAGATTATTAAACTTAGGCAGAAAAAAATCTAACCTTCATGAAGCACAATTAAATCTAAAATTATTGTCGGTTTTAAATATCAAATACAAATATCCAATCGCCGAAATTCCAGACTTGTACGGTTATACAAATTTTGGAGAGCTAAACGAAAAACTTTCAAAGCTTATTTCCAATAAAAAAACCAATATAATATTACATCCCAAATCCAAAGGTAGTGCCAGAGAATGGGGATTGGACAATTTCTCAAATCTGGTTGAAATTCTTCCTGTTGATGATTTTAAAATATTTATCACAGGAACAAAACAAGAAGGTGAATTAATGTTAGATTTCCTTCAACAACATGATGGAAAAATTGTAGATTTAACAGGAAGTTTATCTTTGGATGAATTAATTACATTTATCAGCAAAGTAGATGTTCTTTTCGCAACTAGCACCGGACCATTACACATTGCCGCTGCTACAGGTATTAAAGCAATTGGTGTTTTCGCTCCTATGCGACCGATTCATCCCGGTAGGTGGAAACCAATTGGAATAAATGCACATTATTTAGTTGAAGATAAAAATTGTAATAAATGTAAAAATGGAGGAAGTTGCGAATGTATAATTGGCATAACCCCTATTGAAGTTTACAATAAAATTAAAGTTTGAAAAATATAGAAAAAGGTAGTTGGTACGTAATAGTTAACCCACATGCAGGCAGTAAAAAAACTCAGGCGGACTGGCCGGATATTAGGAAAATGCTAATTAGTGAAGGGTTAGATATTGAGTGTGTATTTACCGAGCATCAACATCATGCAACTGAGCTTGCAAAAAAAGCCGTCCAAGATGATGGATTTAAGAAGATAATTGTAGTGGGTGGAGATGGTACTTTAAATGAGATTCTTAACGGTATCTTTCATCAAAATAGATATAAACATACCGATATCGTTATAGGTGTTATTTCCGTTGGAACAGGGAATGATTGGGGACGGATGTATGATATGCCGCAGGACTACCTTGAACAGATAAAAATAATAAAGGCAAACAAAACATATCTTCAGGATGTTGGTAAGGTTAGCTATTTCCATCATGGAAAAGAAGAAACACATTACTTCATGAACATTGCAGGAATGGGATTCGATGCATTGGTTGCGAAAAAAACGAATATTGCTAAACAAAAGGGAGCAGGAGGTGTATTAACATATTTACTTAACCTACTTGCAGGATTATTTCAATTTAGTCACAATTTTGTAAAGATTGAAAAAGAAGGCAATCCTCTTTTTTCCGGAAAAGTTTTTAGTATGAGTATTGGTATTTGTAGTTATAATGGTGGAGGAATGATGCAACTCCCATTTGCTATTTCAAATGATGGTCTTTTTGATGTTACCCTAATTAAAAAAACTAGTCGTTTAAAGGTGGTTAGGAATATTAAGAATTTGTACGATGGTTCTTTTGTAAAGATGAAAGAAGTTGAAACCTATACAGGAAAGCAATTTACCATTACTGCAGTACCACAAAAATCAGTGTTTCTGGAAACTGATGGGGAATCACTTGGCCATTCTCCTTTAAATTTTTCTTTAATTCCACTGGCATTAAAAGTAATAATAAAATAATGATTATGGTTTTTCTTTCTTTGGTTTAGGGATAGTAAAACTAAATTTACTACCTTTTCCAGGGTTGCTCTCAACCCATATTCTACCTCCAATTTTTTCAACAAATCCTTCCACCAACATCAATCCCAAACCCGAGCCTTTTTCATTTTCTGTCCCCATCGTTGTGTAGCCAGAATTACCAGAAAATAGATTTCCTACAACTGATGACTCCATA
Source organism: Bacteroidota bacterium (assembly GCA_016845105.1). Lineage (GTDB taxonomy): Bacteria > Bacteroidota > Bacteroidia > Bacteroidales > F082. The sequence continues at coordinate 36,370 of JAERTF010000029.1, forward strand.
CCCTTTCCATTGTCTTCTACAAAAACAATAACGTCTTCAATTGAATCTTCACAATAACAACTTTACCATCCTTATAGGTGAATTTTATAGCATTGCTAATCAAATTGCGTATAACTACCAACAGCATATTTTTATCTGCCAATACCTCAATATCATCTTCAATTTTTGAAATAACACTTACTCGTTTTTCGTTGGCAACTATTCCTAAAGATAACATAACCTCCTGCACAGTCTCTGATAAAAGCAAGGGTTGGGGCGTTGAAACCAAGTTGTTTTGTTGCGACCTTGACCAATTAAGCAGATTATCAATTAATTCATATGTGCTTACTGCTGTTGCATTTAGCTGGTTAGAATATTTAGCTGCATTTTCAAAGTTACCCAACTCTGTTTCTTCTTTAAGAAGTGAAGAAAATCCAAGTAATGAGGTAAACGGACTTCTGAGATCATGTGCTATTATTGAGAATAGTTTGTCCTTTGTTTCATTCGAAACTTTTAACTGCTCTGATTTCTCGCGAATTTGTTTGTTCTTATTCTGCAACATTGCTATTCTTTTCTTTCGGTTTTTCCTTAATATATATAATGTAACCATTAATCCAATTGCTATAATAGCAACAAGTAAGGCTATAAAAACCAAAAGGCGTTGACGAAAAATAACAAATTCTTGAAGTTTATTTTTATTTTTTAACTGTTGATTTTCAAGATCTCTTTGTTCTAACTCATGTTTAGCTTCAATATCCTTTAGCTTTTGATTTTGTTCAATCTTATGAATACTGTCCTTAACATTATTGTACATCCTGTAGTAATCAATGGCTTTATCTAGTTTACGCGAATCGTTAAATATATTAAATAATAATTGGTATATCTCTTTTAGTATAATATTAGCTCCCGTAGACTTTGAAAGCTCCAGTGATTTAAGTGTATAAGCTTCCGCAGATACTAGGTTACTAATATTATAGTTTACCTTACCAATACCGTACAAGTTATAAATCTCACCAATTACTACCCAATTATCCTTCGATATTTTCAATGACTTCTCAAAACTCCTCAATGCCTTCTTACTTTCTCCCATCTCAAGATATGATTCGCCAATTTGGTTAGTTAGCTTTGCTTCCAATTCAAAGAAATCATTGTCCTTTGCAATACTAACACCATGTAGATTGTAATATATTGAACTATCATAATTTTCAGTCTTCATATAAGCAGTGCCAATATCTAAATAATTAGTGCATAATTCATAATTGTTTCCCATATCAATATTTAAATTAATTGCTTTCTTTAGATATAATATAGATGTATTACAGTTTCCCAATTCTTGATTAATTGCAGCTATTTTAACTATTGCGCTTGCAGCTTTTTGATTCTGACCCAGCCTCCTATATAAAGTAAATGCATTAATATAATTATCCAGGGCAAACACATTTTCGCCAAGAGTATCATAAACATAACCCATGTTATTAAAATTATCAGCTAACAATAAAGTGTATTTAACACTATCGATTTGTAATAATACTTCACCATAATAATACAATGCCGAATCATATTTTTGTAAATCTTTATAACAATTTCCTAAATAACCATTAATTTCATTTTTTTCTTTGATATTTCCTATTTCATCAAAAAGGTAATAACTTGTTCTAAAGTGTGAAATAGCCAAATCAACATCCAACTTATTGTGAAGCAATAATCCCTTGATTTTATAATAGTTAGCTGACTGAGGCAAGCTGGGAGAATCCATTAAGGATATTTTTGCCTTATTAATATATAGATTAGCAGAGTCAGGGTTGATATAAATATACTTTTGTCCTATTTTTAGAAATAAATCTATTTTGTCCTGTATATTATCAACTACAATAAGTTCTTGTGATAAACTATCAATTTCATTTTGGGCATAACCAATGGTTATACCAATAAAAGTTACTATTATACAAGTCTGCTTAAAAAATTTCAGCATAACTGATTATTGATATCAACTAACTAATTACCAAAGGTAATAAAATCCAATGATCACCAACAATCACATAAATGAAAACCTTAGAAAGGGGGTTACCAACTATGGTGGGTATTTCTTATCAACAATTATATGCCATTAATCTTTTCATCAATTTTTGTTAGCATATGATGCGACATCTTCTCTAAATCAAACTCATCTTGCAAACCCCAATCAGCTCTTGCAACACTATCATCAATACTAGCTGGCCAGCTGTCAGCAATAGCCTGTCTGAAATCAGGTTTATACTCAATACAAAAATCAGGTTGATGTTTACTTATTTCAGCTGCTAATTGTTTTGGGGTAAACGAAATACCAGCCATATTATAACTCGACCTGAGTGATAGTTTTTCAGGATCTGCATCCATTAACTTAATGGTGTTTTTAATTGCATCATCCATAAACATCATAGGTAGTGCAGTGTCTTCAGATAAGAAACATTCGTAACAGTTCTTTTTAATTGCTTCAAAGAAAATCTCTACGGCATAATCAGTTGTTCCACCACCGGGTTCTGTTTTATAACTAATTAATCCTGGGTAACGAACACTTCTGAAATCAACGCCATATTTATTATAAAAATACTCTCCCCATCTTTCACCTGCTAATTTTGAAATACCATATACTGTATTTGGTTCCATAACAGTAAGCTGTGGTGTACTAATCCTAGGTGTTGTTGGTCCAAATACGGCAATCGAACTTGGCCAAAATAGCTTTTTTGCACTTGATTGCTGAGCGGCTTGCAGAGTATTCATTAATGCCCTCATATTAATATCCCAGGCTTGTAATGGTATTTTTTCGGCATTACCGGAAAGTACAGCTGCCAAATTATACACCTGAGTTATCTTATGGCGAACCAGAAAATGAAGAAGGTTCTTATAATCCAACACGTCCAAAATTTGAAATGGTCCTGTTTCACGAATTTCCTCAGGAGCGTTTTTTATATCAGTAGCAAATACATTGCCATTACCATATGTTTTTCTGAGTTCAAGTACTAGTTCTGAGCCTATTTGTCCTGAACAGCCAATTACTAATATTCTTTCCATTACTTGATTGGTTTTTAAAATTTCCAGCAAATTTATTAAACTATTGCAAGCAAAAACCAACACATACACTGTTTTCTTTTAGTTGTTGTAGTATATTTGCAATGAAATGGAACTGAATTAGCTATATGATTGAAATAAAAGAAGTTATAACGAATAAGGATAAAAAAGATTTCGTCAATTTTCAATTTGATCTATACAAAGGGAGTGAGTATTGGATTCCTCCAATGAAAAAGGATGAGATAAAGCAACTTAGTCCCGAAACTAATCCCGCATTCGAATCAAGTGAGGCAAAGTTTTGGACTGCCTGGAAAGATGGAAAATGTGCAGGAAGAATTGGCGCCATAATAAATGAAGCCTACAATAAGAAAACAGATAAAAAATATGGCCGTTTTACTCGATATGAAGTAATTAATGACATTGAAGTTTCAAATAAACTTTTCGAAACTGCTGAATCATGGATAAAGGAAAAGGGAATGATAGGTATTCATGGTCCATTGGGTTTTAATAATCTTGACAACCAAGGACTTCTGATTGAAGGGTTTGATTATCTACCATCCATAGCTTCGGTTTTTCATCATCCATATATGCAAAACCTAATTGAGCAAAATGGTTTTAAAAAGGAAAACGATTGGGTTGAATTTAGACTAAAAGTTGATGAAATTCCCGATAAAGCATTACGTTTGGTGGAGATAATCAAAAAAAGAAATAACCTTGAGGTAATACACTTTACAGAAAAGAGTGAAATGAAACTTTACCTTAAAGATGTATTTCACTTACTTAATAGGGCCTTTGATGAACTTCCATATGTAACACCCTTCTCAGACAAGCTTATCGAAAGTGCAACAAAAAAATATATGGATGTACTGCAACCAAAATATATTGTCGTAATTAAAAAAGAAGGCAAAATGGTAGCATTCATAGTTGGCTTACCCAGTTTATCAAAAGCTATGCAAAAAGCCAAAGGAAAACTATTTCCGTTTGGTTTTGTTCACATTATGAAAGCTTTTAAGAAACCAGAAGTAATGGACTTATTGCTTACAGGTGTTGATCCACATTATCAAAAGCTGGGATTACCAGCAATATTAATAAGTGAGCTTCAGCAGTCAATGATTGATAATGGGGTTAAGTATGTTGAAACTACCGGTATGTTCGAAACTAATTTAAAGGGAGCAACTACATGGAAAAATTACGAGCATATTCAGCATAAGCGCAGACGATGTTTTGTTAAAGAGTTTTGATTTAGGCACTTGTGCTTAGGTTTGCTTTCTTCTTAATGTAAAATTACTTTTTTGGTAAAGTTAGAAGCTTCATAACCAATGTATTTATTCCTGAAAATCAAACTACCGTATTAATGTTCAATTTATCTTATTTTGCATAATTTTGCATTTCTAAATTTACAATGATGAACAATAACTTACAATTATATAACACGCTAAGTCGTAGTAAGGAAAAGTTTGAACCCTTAAATCCCCCAAATGTTGGTATGTATGTTTGTGGACCTACTGTTTATGGCGATGCCCATTTGGGTCATGCACGTCCAGCAATTACATTTGATATAGTTTTTAGGTATTTGATGCATCTTGATTATAAAGTACGTTATGTTCGAAACATAACCGATGTTGGGCATCTTGAAAATGATGCTGATGAAGGTGAAGATAAAATTGCAAAAAAAGCACGCCTTGAGGAATTGGAACCAATGGAGGTTGTCAAGCATTTCACCGATCGATATCACAAAAACATGGATCAATTAAATGTTCTTCACCCTAGCATTGAACCAACTGCATCCGGACATATTATAGAACAAATTGAATTAATTAAATCCATTCTTGACAATGGATATGCCTACGAATCGGAAGGCTCGGTTTATTTTGATGTTAAGAAATATAGTAATGACTACGATTATGGCAAACTTTCAGGTAGAAAACTAGATGATCTACTGGAAAATACCAGAACATTAACTGGTCAACAAGAGAAAAAAAACAGTTATGATTTTGCCCTATGGAAAAAAACAGATCCAAAGCATTTAATGCACTGGCCATCACCATGGAGCGAAGGGTATCCGGGGTGGCACCTTGAATGTTCGGCAATGGGGGCAAAATATTTGGGCGAAACTTTTGATATTCATGGAGGAGGTATGGACTTATTATTTCCTCATCACGAATCAGAAATTGCTCAATCCAATGCTTGCAGAGGTCATGACCCTGTGCATTACTGGATGCATAACAATATGATTACCATTGATGGTCAAAAGATGGGGAAATCTCTAAATAACTTTATTACTTTGGATGAGTTTTTTAGTGGCAAACATAAGGCTCTCGACAAGGCATACAGCCCCATGACCATAAGGTTTTTTATTCTTCAGGCTCATTATCGAAGTACTGTCGATTTCTCAAACGAAGCTCTGCATGCAGCCGAAAAAGGTATGCAAAAACTATTTAATACCGTTGAGTTGATTGATAAACTTACACCATCTTCTAATTCATCGGTTGATGTACAACATTTTAAAGATAGTTTATATGCTGCCATGGATGATGATTTCAATACTCCCATTGCAATTGCACAACTATTCGAATTATCAAAAATTGTTAATCAGGTAAATGATGGTAAAGAAACATTAACTGCCTCTGATATTCTATTCATTCAGAACCTCTACTCTGTTTTTGTTTTTGAAATACTTGGGTTAATAAGTGAGAATATTAAAGGCAATGATGATCAACTTGTTGATCAACTTATGGGGGCAATTTTATCTCTACGTCAGGATGCAAAGCAAAATAAAGATTGGGCAACCGCTGATAAAATACGTGATGAGTTGGGGAAAATTAATATTAAGGTTAAAGACACCAAAGAGGGTGCTGTGTGGAATATTGAATAGCATATTATACTCTAAAATATCATAGTAAAAACTGCGCCTTCATCTTGTTTTGATCTAACACTGATGCTTCCTTTATGCATTTGCATAATCTGCCTCGACAGACTAAGACCAATGCCTGAGCCCTTTTTTTTCGATGTGAAGAAGGGCATAAATATTTTATCAAGTTTATCCTGTTTAATACCCGGTCCGTTATCAGCAATTTCGATTGTAATTCTGTTGTTAAGATTAACAGAAGCAACAATGGTGATCTTTGGTTCAGATTTTCCAGTTTTGTATTCCGAAACGGCATCAATAGCATTTAATAATAGATTAATCAAAACTTGATCAATTAAATCAGGATCTGCAAGAATTTTTAAGTCCTTCGGAAATATCTTCAAGGTTACTTTTATCTTCTTTTCCTCAAATTTAGGATTAAGTAATTCGATGGCCTTATCAAACATATCCTGTGCATAAAAATGCCGAAAATTGGGCTTTGGAATACGTGTTAAATTTCGATACAACTCAACAAAATTAAGTAGCCCCTTACTTCGATTTCCTATTGTTGTTATGGCTTGTCTAACATTTTCCATATCTTCAACAAACTCAGTTGTTGTTGGTGTTTCTTTTTCATGACCAGCCAGAATTTCATCAACAGTTTCTGTGAGAGACGATATGGGGGTTATGGAATTCATAATTTCATGAGTGAGAACACGAATTAGTTTTTGCCACGATTCTATCTCTTTCTGTTCTAATTCAGGGTGAATATCCTGAAAAGAAACTAAAATATATTCTTCACCACGCATCCGAAACTGTGTTGCATGCATTGATAATTGAAGAAGTTCATCATCAATAAATATCTTTGTTAAAGATTTATCACCAGCCTTCATTCCGAGAAGCTTGTCCGGCAATCCTTCGTCAATAACATTTAAATTTTTTATCTTTCTTAAACGAGGAAGCTTTAATAGCCTTTTCACAGCATTGTTAAATACGTCAACCGTACCATCCTTCTTAAATACAATTATACCAATGCTAACATGCTGTATTACTGTTAACAAATAATTAAAATGCTCCTCTTTTTCCCTTTTGTTTTTATTAAATGCTTCTATTACTTCATTAAATTCTTTATTTAATCCCTCAAAGCTTTTTCCTAGTTCATTATCAGTAAACGAGCTTGTAAAATCAGCATGTCGAATTGATTCAAAAAATCTGGTCAACTTAATATTCGTTTGTTCAGCATATCTTATTAACGATATTACTTGCGCTATTAGCAGTATAGTTAAGATTATTGAGCTTATGGCATATGCTGTTTCCTTATGTATTACATAAATTAATATAAACGTAAACATTAACAGGATTACCCGTACAATTATTTGTATTCTAAACTTTCTATAAACCATATTTATCAATTCGGCGATACAGTGAAGCACGTGTTAATCCAAGTTCTTTAGCTGCGCGACTAATATTACCACCATATTTGTCAATTACTTTTCGCACAAGTACTTTCTCTACTTCTTCAAGGTTTAGATTATCTGAAGCAAAGTTATCATTTTCTTTTTCTTCCTTTTCTATAACGAAAAAGTCGTGGGGCTCAAGAACATTTGATTCACTTAGAATTACAGCCCTTTCAACAGCATGCTGTAGTTCACGAATATTTCCAGGCCAATCATGTTTTTGAAGCCTTTTCATTGTGCCTGCAGTAATACGTTTTTTTGACACCTTATATTTCTGACAATAAGTATCCAGAAAGTGCTCAATTAAAGGAGCAAAATCTTCCAGTCTTTCCTTTAAAGGCGGTAATTTAATTTCAACAGTATTAATCCTATACAGCAAATCTTGTCGAAACTTATTCTCATTTACCATCTGATATAATGGCATATTGGTTGCACAAATCAATCTAACATTTATAGGAATTTCTTTACTTGATCCAAGTCTGATTACTTTTCTGCTTTGAAGAACGCTAAGCAATTTTGACTGCAAACCATGACTCAAGTTACCTATTTCATCCAAAAATATGGTTCCACCATTAGCTACTTCAAATCTACCAGCCCTATCTTCTTTGGCATCAGTAAATGCACCTTTTTTATACCCAAATAGTTCGCTTTCAAAAAGGCTCTCTGTAATTGCCCCTAAATCAACACTTACAAAAACATTATCTCGACGAGGTGAAGCTCTGTGAATGGCTCTGGCCACAACCTCTTTACCGGTTCCGTTTTCTCCCAGAATAAGCACATTTGCATCAGTTGCGGCAACTTTATAAGCAATTTTCATTACTTTTTGCATTGCTTGTGATGATCCAATAAGATTACTATGATTTTGATTTTGATCAGCAATTAATACTTTTTGTTTGGATTTTAAATTTTCGAGTTCAACCTTTGATTCACGTATTCTAAGTGACGCCTCAATTGTCGCAAGCAATTTTTTATTATCCCAAGGCTTCAATAAGAAATTTGTTGCCCCCTCTTTAATTCCCTGAACAGCCAGTTCAATATCTCCATAACCGGTTATAAATATTACTGTGGCAGCATGATCATAATCAAGAATTGTATTTAGCCAATGAAAGCCCTCTTTTCCGCTTGTGGCATCACGTGAGAAGTTCATATCAAGTAGTATAATATCATAATTTTCGTTTTTTATGATATTTGGTATATTTTGAGGATTCTTTTCAGTATGTACTATGTTGATGTGTTGCCTAAGGAACATTTTTGCTGCCAATAATATATCTGCATCGTCATCAACAATTAACAATCTAGCGTTTATCTTGCTCATATTCAACGTGTTTTTAAGGTAACCATTAAGTCAAGGATAAAATTACATATAATTGTTCACCTATGTACAAATATATGGACGTTTTCGAACACAATATGTTACACTTTAACTATTTTTGTTTTATAATCTATGTAATATCAGTAATATATATGCGTTGGCACAGAATTAGTTAAAGTTTGTTAAGATGTGTTAATGCTGAAATTTAAGAAAGGCACCAATAAAAATGATTGAAACTTTTGATCTAACAAAAACTTTTAAAACTGAATCCGTAGAAACAATCGCTTTACGTAATGTAAATATCGTTGTTGAAAAGGGAGATTTTATTGCAATTATGGGGCCTTCGGGATGTGGTAAAACAACATTGCTCAATATCTTAGGAACAATCGATGATTGTACATCGGGATATTTTACTCTTTTTGAGCAAGATATTACTCGATTAAATGAAAAGCAAAAAACTTCAATTAGAAAAAGAAATATTGGATTTGTTTTTCAGAATTTCAACCTAATTGAAGAACTTACTGTATATGAAAATATTGAGTTGCCTTTGCAGTATTTAGGGTGGAAAAAAAAGGATCGAAAGCAAAGAGTTGATGAAGTGATTGACCAATTGAATATTGTTCATCGAAAAGATTTGTTCCCTGCCCAATTATCAGGCGGTCAGCAACAGCGTGTTGCTGTAGCAAGAGCTATTATTGCAAAACCACCACTCCTATTGGCCGATGAACCAACTGGCAACCTTGATTCTATGCATGGTGAAGAAGTTATGACATTGTTAAACGAACTTAACAAATCAGGAACAACAGTAATTATGGTTACCCACTCGCAACGAGATGCTTCATATAGCAGAAGAGTAATTCATTTATTTGACGGTCAGATAATTAATGAAAATTTAAATAAAATGGTGTAGAGAAAGCAAGGATAAAGAATGTTAGGTAATTATTTCAAAACAAGTATTAGAGTCCTCGTCCGACAAAAAGGATACACAATGCTAAATATAGTTGGGTTAGCTATGGGTATCGCTGTATTTACCTTCATCTTCTTATATATTCAAAGTGAAATAAGGTACGACAGACAATGGTCTGATCATCACAATATCTATAGAGTTACTAGCGAATATAGTGTTGATGGTAAAGTTGAAAAAATTGCACTAACACCTTTCAGGCTTTCAAATGATTTTAATGATGGTTTTCCGGAAGTTGTGTCGGCAACGAATATGTTTTTTACTGATCCATCAGATGTAAATGATGTGTCATCAGTTACATACGAAGGACATGTTTATGAAATACCCAATATTACACTCAGCGGCCATAACTTCTTTGATATTTTTGATTATGAATTTATTGAAGGTAATCCAGATACAGCTTTAACTCATCCAAATACTATGGTTATCTCTTCTAAAATTGCAAGGGAGATATTTGGAGATGAATCGGCAATTGGAAAAAAATTAAGCACGGTTGTAAGGGAATACAGTATTGTTGGTGTTTTTGAACAAAAGTGCAATCCAACTCATCATAATTTTGATGCTGTGGTTTCTGTATCATCCTTGGATAAAAGTGGGTTAACTAGATTACAGAACGACTGGTATTGGCTAACTTGTTATACCTATATAAAACTAAACGACACAACGGATATAGATAGATTTGTTGAGCGCTTTAATGCTTATGCTAATAAACAAAGAAGTGAGCTATCAGAAGAAGAAAATTTAGAGATAGATGGATATTTTCATAATAATTTTGAGCCTATTTATGATGTTCATTTTAATACTCAACTGCAATATGACTCACCTTCAAATATAAACATTACATATTTATATATTTTTGGAATAATTGCTGCATTTATATTACTAACGGCATCCATAAATTATATAAACCTTGCAACAGCCCGATCACTAAAAAGAGCAAAAGAAATTGGAGTCCGAAAGGTAATCGGAGCCACTAAAAAACAGCTTGTATTTCAATATATTAGTGAATCCCTAATACTCACTACAATTTCCTTTGTTTTGGCTTTGTCATTGGTTGAGTTGCTAATGCCTCAGTTTAATCAATTGGTTGGAAAGGAGCTAACACTTGTTGAAAGCATCTTTTCTGGTAGTGGTCTGTTTTTTGGACTACTGTTACTTTTATCAATCTTTGTTCTTGCTTTGATTGGTGGGAGTTTCCCAGCCTTCGTTCTTACATCATTTAACGCAGCAACTGTTTTAAAAGGAAGTTACACAATTGTCCACAAAATTGGAGGTCATCATTTTTCAGCAGGGGTGGTTAGGAAATTTTTAGTTGCAATCCAGTATATTGTATCCATTGGATTGATTATTTCAACATTTATTATTTATGCACAAATGGATTTCCTTGAATCCCACGATCTGGGTTTTGAGAAGGACAATATAATAGTTATAAACTCTCCTGATGATACTTCATTTATGCATAAGTTACCAAAGTTTGTAAAAACATTGTCAAAGGATAATTCTGTATTGGAAGTGTCTTCAGCAATGAACGTACCAGGTTACACCGAAAGCAAAATGCTTTTTTATGTAGGTGACACTGCTGATCAAAATATACAAGCACTAAATTTTTATAACGTTGGATACAACTATTTTGAACTTCTCAAAGCGTCAATTGTTAAAGGTGGGCATTTCGAGTATGGATCTTATAATGACGATTATAATAATTATATAATAAATGAAAGTGCTGCTGATTTTTTAAATCTTGATACTGTTATTGGATCAAAGCTTAACATTTCATTCAACGAAAGTTTCAAAGAAGGAACTATAGTTGGTGTTGTTAAAAACTTCAACTTTTCATCCTTACATCGTGAGGTTGAGCCACTTGTTTTTTTACTAAATCCAAGAAATACAAGATACATATTAGTGAAATTTGACAAAGGAAAAGAAGCTGAATCATTGGCCCATATTCGTAAAGTATGGAACGATTTTAATGAAGGCAGTTTTTTACATTATACTCTGCTCTCCACCAAACTAGAAAGCCTGTACAAAGTAGCTAATAACATGTTATCACTATTTGCATACTTTGCAATGTTTGTGGTTTTTATTTCCAGCTTAGGACTATATGGGCTTACATCATTTTTAATTCAGCAACGAACAAAGGAGATTGCGGTTAGAAGAGTTCTGGGTGGATCCGAATTACAAATAGTTTCAATGTTAGCTTATGTGTACCTGCGGGTTGTATTAATTGCTGGAATAATTGCTTCTATTATCGTGTATTTTTTTATGTCGAGATGGCTGAACACTTTTGCTTTTCACATATCAATGGATGGATGGTATTTTGTTTTGGGAACACTAATTACCTTGATAATAGCCTTTGCAACAGTATATATTCGATCGCGTAAAGTAGTCAAAGAGAAGCCTGCTGTTTCACTTAATATAACAGAATAATCAATCTTATATTCCGAGTTGATTTTTCAACTCCTTAATCCTTGATTTACTCACATTAACAGTGCTGCCATCCTTTAGTATTACAACATAGCTTTCTTTTCCATATTTCTCGATTTTATTTATATGATTGAGATTAATAATATGGGATCTATGAACTCTGTTAAATGTTTTCTTGGGAAGAACTTTTTCGAGATAATTCATTGTATCATTCTTCAAATACTTATTTGTTGCCGTATGAATCTCAACATAATCATCCTGCGCTTCAATTTTTACAATTGTTTCAACTGGGACAACATCAATTTTGGTCCCTGTTTTTACAAACAACCTTTCAATTTGTTCAACGGAATCCTTTTTAAGGTTTGTGAATTCTTCAATGTTCTTATTTACAATTCTTTCCTTAGCTTCCGGTTCTACCCTACTTTCCAATCGTGAAAGTACTTTCTGCACTGCCTCATTAAACCTATCACGAGAAAACGGTTTCATCAAATAATCAACCGCACTTAATTCAAATGCTTTTATTGCATATTGGTCGTATGCAGTTGTAAAAATGATTTCAGGAACCTCATCCAATAGCTCAATCATTTCAAACCCTGTTAATTTTGGCATTTGAATATCAAGAAAAATCAAGTCTGGCTTTGTTTCCATTATTGTTTTTACTCCATTAAACCCATCCTGACATTCACCAACAAGTTCAATATGTTCATTAGTCTTAATGTAAGCCTTAACCAAGTCTCTTGCTGGTGCTTCATCTTCAATAATAACAGTGCGTAATTTGTTCATATCTGTTAGCTTTTAGGTAATTTTAAAGTAGCCCTGAACAACAGTTTCTCTGCAGAAACTTCAAAAAGATCCTGACGTTTGTATATTATCTGCAATCTCTTCTTAATATTCTTTAATCCTATGCCTTCACCTTTCTTCTTAACCGAATCAGGGTCATATTCATTTCTGATTTCAATTATAACATGGTCTTCATCCTGGCTACATATTAATTCAACCAGCACCTCTTCAGTGCTATCATAAACACCATGTTTAATGGCATTTTCAATTAGTGGTTGAAGAATCATATTGGGGATCTCAAAATCTTCACATTCATCAGGTATATTTGTTGTGAAATTTAAGCGATGCCCAAATCGTATTTTTTCAATATCCAGATAACGTTGCAAGTTACTAAATTCTTCACGAAGACTTGCCTTTTCATCCTTATCATGACTTAAGGTATATCGCAAAAAATCGGATAGTTTAATTACCATATCCTGAGCTTTATCAGGATTCGTGATGGTAAGTGAACTAATTGAGTTAAGACTATTAAAAAGGAAATGTGGGTTTATTTGAGACTTCAAGGCGGAAAGTTCTGCCTCATTTACAAGGGTTTGTAACTGAGCTTCTACCTTAAGTTTTTCTTGAAGATCTTCATAATAAAGCATCACATAATAGTACATTATGAAAAGTAGATAGTAGAAAATTCCTGTAACCACCCTCCAGGGTAGACTTTCGTTTAAGAACTCCCTATAGGCAACTGCATCAGGGAAAATATTAATTAGAATGAAGTATGATATTGTTATCCAGGCTGCGATTGCAAGTACAGCAACAATAAGATGATTGAATACCAAATCAAATATATTTGGTGTTTCTTTCAAATTAAAGCGAATAATATACCATAGATTCAGCCCCAACAAAGCAAAAAGGGAATTAAAAACGGCAGAATCAGTAATACTAATAACACTATCCACTCCATAAAAG
>JAERTF010000030.1 GCA_016845105.1 Bacteroidota bacterium
TTATATAATAATCGGTAATCAATTTGAAGGTTGATCATTGAAATTTCTTAATTCAATAGTTTTGAATCTGGATTTAATTAACAATAACACATTGATTGGAGTATAAGTTAAGTTTTAAAAGGATTATCAATTAAATTGTAAAACTCATCTTTACCACTTCAATTCATGTACTTGAAATCCAGCAGATTGATATTCTTTTATGGCAATTTGCTTAGATTCGTTGGCCTTCTTCTTTGTTAAAAAACCATTTTCAATTATTGTTGCCTGATCAAACTCATACCAATTTGGATACATTTCTTTAATTAATTTATTGTATTTGTTTTGTAGTTGATATTGGGCAGTTTGTCTTTTTATTGGACTAAAAAAAGCATGATAGTTATCTTCACCTTCTCCATTTATATCACAGTAGCATGAGGCAAATACATAATAGTAAATCTTCTTTTGTCTTGGATATACAACAACTGAGTTGTTCCAGATATTTTCTGATTTTGTATTGTAAACAGTATCTTTTCTGATAGGATCATTTCGGTAAACACGTGATATAAATTCGTAGTTATTAGACATTCCGGAAATCACAATATCCAAATCACCATCATTATCATAATCGCCCCAGTGGCCATCACTCATATATAGTCCTATCACTTCAGCTTGTATATCAGTGAAAACATCATTTCTGTCATTACGATATACTTTGGATATTGGTCCAACACTACTTTCGCCTGTTAGCAACATATCTAAATCACCATCATGATCCATATCTCCCCAATCAACTGAACCAGATCTTACGGGAATAAAATTGGGAAATGTTTGTGAGAAATTCCCGTTTTTTTCGTTTTTATAAAGCTTACTTTCAAATTTGCCATTTTGAGTTTCCCCTATTATGGCAAAATCTAAATCTCCATCATTATCATAATCACCCCAATCAATATCACTTAGTTTTAAATTGGTAAATCCAATATCTACATAATTAAAAATCCCATTATCGTTTCTATATAACTGAGTTATAACTTTCCCTGAACTTTCATTTCCACTTATTATTACATCCAGATCGCCATCATTATCATAATCCGTCCATCGTCCTAGTCCATAATCTACACCCGGAAAACCAGCATTGATATTTGTAAATCGATTTTTCCTGTCGTTTCTATAAATATTACTAGTTGGCCCATTTTTTGAATAGCCGGTTATTAGCAAGTCCTGATCGCCGTCACGATCATAATCTCCCCATTCAACAGAACCATCCCTGAAACCGGGGATATTAATATTAATCCTACTAAAATTTGATGTGCGGTTATCACTATATAGGTATGCTACAAGTTTTCCTGAGCTTGTTTCACCAATGATAAACAGGTCTTCAATTCCATCATTATTGTAATCTGCCCAATCAAAATCACCTCTGTATACGTTAACCACTGGAGAATAAATTTGACTAAATCTATCATTCCTAAGGTTTTTATAAAGTTTTGTACTTATTCCATGACCCGACTTATTATAAAAGTCACCTGTTACGAAAATGTCAATTGCACCATCTTGATTATAATCAATCCAGTTACTTGCACTTTCACTTACACCGGTTAAGCCTGCTTGTATATCAGTAAAGCTTTGTCCGTTAAGTGCATTTATACTAAAAATTATAACGATTAGAGTGGTTAGACGCCTTATCTGTAGACCAAGTTTCATATAGAAATTTAGGATTGATATTTCATTCAAATATTCTACAATATTATTCATTTACTACATTATTTCAAAATTAATAGTAATAAATAGGTTTAGTTAATTTGATTTTGTTGTTTTGAGTTTGGTAACAAGTACTGATGCATTAATCAAAAAAATTAATAATGTAAATTGATGTTTATGAAAAACACTTACATGTTTTTGTTAGCAAGATGCTTTTAATCATAATAAAATCAAATGAATAAGTAATTGTTATCTAGCCTTATTTGGTCTCATTCTGAATTCAAAAAAATTTCTTCATTATGTCATTTTTTGCCTATAAAAATTATCTACTTTTGTGAAAATTTTCACAACATCACTAGTATTATGGAACTATCACATATTGAGCATATTGGAATCGCCGTTGATAATTTGGATGATGCGATTGAATATTATGAGAATACATTAGGACTTACCTGTTATGCGGTGGAAGAAGTTCCTGACCAAAAGGTTAAAACTGCGTTTTTAAAAATTGGACAAACGAAAATTGAATTGTTGGAAAGCACTGATCCTGAAGGTCCAATTGGAAAGTTTATTGAGAAAAAAGGACCTGGTGTCCATCACCTTGCTTTTGCTGTAAATAATATTGAAGAAAATTTGGAAGAGGTAAAATCAAAAGGGATAAGATTAATTGATAGTAAACCAAGAAAAGGTGCCGAAGGACTTGATATTGCCTTTTTGCATCCTAAATCAACTTTTGGTGTACTCACTGAGTTATGCGAAGATAAGAATAAGTAACAATAACCAAGGGGGTAACTGACTGACCAACAGCACCTCCTGTTAATAGTAAAGACAAATATTTTTAAGAAGCCAGCTAAAGTTATTAGCAAAACAATATTCCATTTCATAGTTATGGAGTCTTGCTTTTACAATTTATTGATATATATACAATATTGCAATGACAATTGAAGATAACATCCAAAATCTCTTATCCAAGCGCGAGGAAGCAAAGTTAGGAGGAGGAGAAAAAAGAATTGAATCTCAACACAACAAGGGGAAACTAACTGCACGCGAAAGAATAGACCTATTACTAGACGAGGGTAGCTTTGAAGAGTTTGATATGTTTGTTACACATCAAACAAATGAATTTGGTTTAGATAAGCAAAAATTTCTTACTGATGGTGTGGTTACTGGACATGGTACCATTGATGGTAGA
This sequence comes from Bacteroidota bacterium, assembly GCA_016845105.1. GTDB lineage: Bacteria > Bacteroidota > Bacteroidia > Bacteroidales > F082. The sequence goes on from JAERTF010000030.1 coordinate 2,870, forward strand.
GTGGTTTATGTTTTCTCACAAGACTTTACAATTTTTGGGGGCTCATTATCACAAACATATGCCCAAAAAATATGTAAGATAATGGATCAAGCTATGAAAGTTGGTGCTCCGGTGATTGGCATTAACGATAGTGGCGGTGCTAGAATACAGGAAGGCGTAAAGAGTTTAGCAGGTTATGCCGAAATATTCCAGCGCAATATAATGGCCTCTGGTGTTATTCCGCAAATTTCGGCAATTTTTGGTCCTTGTGCAGGAGGAGCAGTATATTCTCCAGCACTAACCGACTTTGTTATGATGAGCAAAGAAAACAGTTATATGTTTGTTACTGGGCCAAAAGTTGCGAAAAAAGTAACTGGTGAAGATATTAGTACTGCTGATTTGGGAGGCCCTGATGTACATGGAAAGAAATCAGGTGTGGCTCATTTCATTGCAGATGATGAAGAGGAAGGAATGATGTTACTAAGAAAATTGTTTTCCTATGTACCTCAAAATAATCTTGAAGACCCAATTGTTACAGAATGTACAGATCCAATTGATCGTAAAGAAGACCTCCTGAATGACATAATTCCGCAAAACCCAAATCAGCCATATAATATAAAAGATGTTATTTATTCAATAGTTGATTATAGTGAATTTTTGGAGGTGCAGCGACACTATGCACAAAACATAATTACAGGATTTTCAAAATTAAATGGCATGCCTGTTGGTATTGTTGCAAATCAGCCTAACTTTCTTGCCGGGGTATTGGATATAAATTCATCACGTAAGGCTGCAAGATTTGTTAGATTTTGTGATGCATTTAATATTCCTATAATAACATTAGTTGACGTACCGGGTTTTTTACCAGGAAGCGCCCAGGAAACTGGTGGTATTATAATTCATGGTGCTAAATTGCTATTTGCTTACGGAGAAGCTACTGTACCTAAAATTACTATAACTCTGCGGAAGTCATATGGTGGCGCGCATGATGTTATGGGGTCAAAACAGTTAAGAGGTGATATAAACTATGCCTGGCCCTCTGCAGAAATAGCAGTAATGGGACCAGAAGGTGCTGTTGAAGTTATGGAAGGAAAAAAGATTTCTCAAATCAAAGATCCAGAAGAACAAGCAGCTTATGTTCAACAAAAAGAAAACGAATACCGTAAACTCTTTGCGAACCCATATAATGCGGCAAGTTATGGATATATCGATGATGTTATCGAACCACGAAATACTAGGTTTAGAGTTATACGAGCTCTTCAAACATTAGCATCTAAAAAGGATACAAACCCACCTAAAAAACATTCTAATATACCATTATAAACAAAGTATATGGAACTTATATTTATTATACAATCGGTTATATCACAAGGCATTCAGATCGCAATTATTGGTTATACTATTGTTTTCTTTGCGCTAGTACTATTATTTTATGTATTCACATTTTTAGCAAAAGGATTGGTTTGGCAGAAAAAACAAAAACTCTTACGTGAGAATAAGACCAAAAAGCTTAAGGTTGAAGATTTAATAGTAACCGGTGAAGTTGCAACAGCAATTGCAATGGCAATTTATTTAAGTCGGGATTTGCACGATAATGAAAGTGATATTATTACTATTAAGAAGGTCTCTAAAGCTTATTCTCCATGGAATTCGAAAATCTATGGTATGCGATACTTTCAACGATAAAATTTAAATTTAGCGAAAAATGAAACGGTTTCAGTTCACAATAAGTGGAAATAACTACGAGGTAGAAGTTAAAAAGTTTGAAAACGGTAAAGCAAGAATCGAAGTAAATGGTACTTGTTATAATGTTGAACTTAACGAGCAGGAGCAAACTTCCAAAACTCCTATCTTAGTTCGTTCGAAGGTTAAAAACCCAGCTGGTGCTCATAAGATAAAGAAATCAGAAAGCAGCGCTTATAAGGTTGTTGCTCCATTGCCCGGTAATATCATGCAATTGTTTGTAAGAGAAGGAGATGAAGTGAAGAGAGACGACCATCTTTTAACTTATGAAGCAATGAAAATGGAGAATAAACTATTGTCAGAAAAAGATGGTGTTATCAAGTCCATTAAGGTTGCACCTGGCGATACGGTTCTACAAGATGAAATATTAATTGAATTGGAAATCAACTAAATAACATCAAGATGAACCTGCAAAGGAAAGCGATTACCATTTTTGGAATTATAGCAGTGCTTGCTGTTTTGAACATACTGCTATTTCAAACCAACGGTTATGCAGATGAAGTATCCACAATAAATACCAGTATTGAGAAGATTGAATCAACAACCTCCTCAAGCATTTTTGAAGGAATCGCAAAGTTTTTGAGCTTTACCGGTTTCCGCAATGCTACTCCTGGTCATATAATTATGATAATTGTAGGATTAATTTTCATATACCTCGCCATAAAGTATGATTATGAGCCTCTACTGCTAATACCAATTGGAGTTGGCGTAATATTAGGTAATGTACCATTCTTTCAGGATGGTGATGTTAATTTACAAGTTGGTATATATCAGGAAGGTAGTGTATTAAACTATTTGTACTATGGAGTTGTAAAGGGGATCTACCCACCACTTATTTTTCTTGGTATTGGTGCAATGACAGACTTTTCTTCTTTGATATCAAATCCCAGATTAATGTTATTGGGAGCTGCGGCTCAGGTTGGTATTTTCTTAACTTTTTTAGGAGCTATTTATTTAGGATTTAATATGCCTGAAGCTGGTGCAATTGGAATTATTGGTGGAGCTGATGGTCCTACTGCTATTTTTCTATCTTCAAAACTAGCAAATGGTGGTATTATTAATGGTGTTCAAACAAGTAATCTTATTGGACCAATTGCTATAGCAGCATATTCTTATATGGCTCTTGTTCCTGTAATTCAACCTCCAATTATGCGTTTACTCACAGGGAAGAAAGAGAGGCTTATTAGAATGAAACCTCCAAGATCTGTGAGTCGACAGGAAAAAATATTTTTCCCGATCGTAGCACTTATTCTCACAACTTTTATATCCCCGGGGGCACTTCCATTATTGGGAATGTTATTTTTTGGGAATTTATTAAAGGAAAGCGGTGTAACTAAGCGACTTGCAGATACTGCACGAAATTCATTAATTGATATTGTAACAATATTACTTGGTCTAACAGTTGGTGCATCTACACAGGCTGATGTGTTTTTAACCCAAGAGTCAATATTAATTTTTGTACTTGGAGCATTATCATTTATAGTTGCTACATCTGGTGGAATAATATTTGCAAAAGTTATGAATCTCTTTCTTAGCAATGAAAATAAAATTAATCCATTGGTTGGTGCTGCTGGAGTATCAGCTGTTCCTGATAGTGCCAGGGTTGTTCAAACAGAAGGCTTAAAATACGATTCCACAAATCATCTACTAATGCATGCTATGGCACCAAATGTTTCTGGGGTTATAGGATCTGCTGTGGCAGCTGGTGTTATGATGAGCTTCTTGATGTAGCCTTTTTACGAATATCTTATGTTTTTACGAAAAAGGGGTTGGTAATATTTCATATAGGGGATAATCATATTTTCTTAACTTTGATGCCCAAAAAACTATGTTAATTATTGGTATTGCAGGAGGTAGTGGGTCTGGTAAAACAACTGTAGTAAATAAAATTATCCAGTCCTTACCAAAAAATTCGGTAGCCTTATTGCCTCAAGATGCTTATTATTTTGATAATGGTCATTTAAGTGCTGAAGAGAAGCTTAAGATTAACTTTGATCACCCAAATTCAATCGAATTTGATTTGTTGGTTGACGACATCAAGAAATTAAAGGAGGGGAAAACAATAAATCAACCAATATATTCCTATGTAACATGTGCCAGATCAAGTGAGTCAATTCCAATTGAACCCAAAAGAGTTATAATAGTTGAAGGAATTCTTATCCTTACAAACAAACGACTTCGTGAATTGTTAGACATTAAATTATTTGTAGCTACCGATAGCGACGATAGATTGATGCGCATTATTCGCCGTGATGTGCAGGAAAGAGGACGTAATTATAATGATGCCCTTATACATTATGAAAAATTTGTTAAGCCAATGCATATGCAGTTTATTGAGCCAACAAAATTACATGCTGATGTAATCATTCCTCAGGGAGGAAATAATAAGGTAGCTATTGATATGGTATCTTCCCGAATAAAAATGAATCTTAGTGAATCACAAGTTCCCGTTGTAAACTCTACAAATTCGTAAAATATACTTTGTTTAAGTATCCATTTTCGTGCAAAAAAAATAATTGGATTCTTTGCCGACCCTGTATGGCACATAAAATCAGCGACTTACATTGTGTGGCATTTTAGTTGATTATAGTTGCATCCACAAAGTCCAATTCGATGCTAATTGTAATAATTGCAATATATTTAATAATAACCTTTTTACTTACTGTTCTAGGTATTGAAAAGCAGACAGAGGGTTTAAAAGTATTTTTTATTAGCTTGTTTTTTACTCCACTGGTTGGATTGTTTTATCTGTATGGGAAGAAAAATAAATCTTCCCAGATTAGATATTACCATTGCTATGAATGCGATTACATTTATCCTGTTAAAATGAAGGACTGTCCAATCTGTATGGAAAATGGGATAAAAGTAAGGCTTAAAAAATATGAAAGCCCATATGATGTTTCCAATAAAATTGGTGAACTTAGTTTAGCCTAACATATTATTTTTACTACAAAAAAACGTATTATTTGTCATACTATTAAGGGTATTTTGATGCTTATAAAAAAAGTCTTAATTTTGCGTCATAAATCTAGTTATAATGACTCTATTTTTGCATAAAATTCATATTGAGTTATTTAAGAATATCAAAAAACGAGATTCTTTTTAACGTTTCATTTCATTGCCAACAAAACTTGGCAAGTTAAATCAACTTTTTCCTAATAATTAATAAATATGAAATGACACACCCAATATTCAAATCACAGTAGGTAAAATGGGTTGTTGGGTGTTCGGTTTAATACAATAAAGTATGAAATTACCAAACGCAGAATCTTATAGAATTAAAATGGTGGAGCCAATCCACAAAAGTAGTCGATCAGATCGTGAGCAATGGATTAAAGAAGAAAATTACAATCTCTTCAATTTGAAAAGTAATCAGGTTTTTGTTGACCTACTTACTGATTCCGGAACAGGAGCAATGAGTGATAAGCAGTGGGCTGAATTGATGCTTGGCGATGAGAGTTATGCTGGAGCTTCCTCCTATTATAAGCTTAAGAATGCCATAAAAGACATTACTGGATTTGATTATTTTTTACCGACCCATCAAGGCAGAGCAGCTGAAAATGTTCTATTTTCCACTTTAATAAAAGAGGGCGATATAGTTCCGGGAAATTCTCATTTTGACACAACAAAGGCACATATTGAGTTTAGAAAATCACAGGCAGTTGACTGTACAATTGATGAAGCTTTTGATACTGTATTAGACCATCCATTTAAGGGAAATCTGGATTTGATCAAATTAGAAAAGGTGCTTTCAGAAAACCCAAAAGAGAAAATACCATTAATAGTTGTAACAGTTACATGTAATTCTTCTGGAGGACAACCTGTTTCAATGCAAAATATGAAAGATGTATCAGAAATTGCAAAAAAGTATGATATCCCTGTATACTATGATTCTGCAAGGTTTGCTGAAAATGCATATTTCATAAAGTTGCGCGAAAAGAAGTATTTTGATGTAAGTATTCGTGATATAGTTAAAGAAATGTTTTCATATGCCGATGGTATGACTATGAGTAGTAAAAAGGATGCTATTGTCAACATGGGTGGATTTATAGGGTTTAAACATAAGGATGTATTTGATAAAGCCAGTGTCTATAATATTCTATTTGAAGGTTATTTAACATATGGTGGAATGTCTGGTCGTGATATGAACGCCCTTGCACAAGGACTGTATGAAGGAACCGAATTTGATTATCTGGAAACAAGAATAAATCAAGTTGCCCACCTTGGACAAATGCTTAAGGATTATGGCATACCTGTGCAATATCCGTTTGGTGGTCATGCTATTTTTGTTGATGCCAAAAGGTTTTTACCTCATATTCCTAAGGAAGAGTACATAGCGCAAACACTTGCCGTTGAGTTATACATCGAAGGTGGAGTAAGAGGGGTAGAAATTGGAAGTATTATGGCAGATCGCGACCCTGAAACCGGATTGAATAGATATCCTGATTTGGAGTTGATGCGTTTGGCTATTCCGCGACGTACCTATACTAATGATCATATGAAATATGTTGCGGCAGCACTAGTTAATGTGTACGAACGAAGAGATAAAATCACAAAGGGGCTTCGTATTACCAAAGAAGCACCTATCCTACGTCATTTCACAGTTGAGCTTGAAAGAGCTTAATGATAAACTCATATTGTAAACCATATTAAGTTTGCATAAAAATTTCGACGTCCAAAGTTATTTACTTTGGACGTCTTCTAATAATAACCTTATGAATTCGGACAAAAAACAAAAAAGATATAGTCGACTATATGATCAGATAGTAGGTTTAATTGAAAAGAGCAGTAATAATCAATTGTCGAATATGGCTACGATTACTGCCGTACTACATCATAAAATGGAATATTTTTTCTGGACTGGATTCTATTTGTTACAAGATGGAAAACTGCAGGTTGGTCCATATCAGGGATCATTAGCATGTATTAATCTGGCAAAGGATACTGGTGTTTGTTGGGCAGCGATAAACACGAAACAAACTATTGTGGTTGGTGATGTAGAAGCGTTTCCAGGACATATTGCATGTGACTCAAGATCGGCATCAGAAATAGTAATTCCCCTAAAAAATAAAAATAATGAGATAATAGGAGTTATGGATGTTGATAGTAGTGACCTAAATAGTTTTGATGAGGTTGATGCACTTTGGCTCGAAAAGATAGTAAGCCTTATTTAGATAACACATTGTAAATATTGTTGTTATTTATATTTTTGCACCATAATATGATAAGTAATGGTAACAACCATAATTTTCCTAGTAATTATATTTCTTTCTGTTCAAGTATTTCCGATAGCACTTGGTATTGATGTAAGAGGTAAACTTGCCAAAGCTCTGGTTTTAGTAATAGTATTATCTGCCATACAGGTATTTACATACTGGTTGGGCTTAAAACTAGGTAACACTTTTATGTATTTGATGGATGGTTTTAGTGGGGTGGTTGTTTTCATTGGTTTTTTACTGATTGGCATTCGTTTGCTTATGGAAGTTTTTAATATCCGTAAAGGAGAGAGGTCATACTCAATTGATACCATAGGACTTACTGCTTTAGCATCATTTGCCCAGGGTGTTAACTCGTTTTTAGTTGGACTCTTGTTTTATTATATTTCAATAGATGTAAGTTTCACAATCATTACATTATTATCTTCAGTTGTTGTGGTTACTGTTTTGGGTATAATTATGAAGCCTGAAAAGTTAACCTTGGCTTTTGCATCATTGTTATATACAATTGGTGGATTAGTGATGTTAGTTGCAGCAGTTTATTTTTCTTTTTTTTATTTATAAATAGATTACACAGTGTATAAAGTATTTTCGATCAGTTTCATTAGTTTGATAGTAGTGCTAAGCAATACGATACTTGCACAAATTCCTGCAGGATATTATGATAACGCACAGGGATTAACAGGGAGTGAACTTAAACAAGCATTACATAGTATTATTGACAATCATAACGAATATTCGTATAATGATTTAAGGGATTTTATTCTTAGAAATACGGATGAAGACCCCAATAATAGCAATAATGTTATTTTGTTATATACCGGTAGGTCTCAAGCTAAAAGCACATTTGGTGGTGGTGCTAATGACTGGAATAGGGAGCATGTTTGGGCCAAATCGCATGGTGATTTTGGAAATAGCCCTCCAGCTGGTACGGATGCTCATCATATCCGACCTACCGATGCATCAGTAAATAGCACAAGAGGTAATCTTGATTTTGATATTGGTGGTAGCCCTGTAGCTGAAGCACCAGGGTGTTTCAGAGATTCAGATTCATTTGAACCACGAGATGCGGTTAAGGGGGACGTTGCCCGAATGATTTTTTATATGGCTACTCGTTACGATGGAAGTGATGGAATGCCTAACCTTGAAGTAGTGGATCAAGTTAATACATCACCAAACCCTAAACATGGTAAACTATCTCAGCTAATTCTGTGGAATTCATTGGATCCTCCGGATGACTTTGAAAAGAATAGAAACAATGTTATATATTATCAGTATCAAAACAATAGAAACCCCTATATCGATCATCCGGAATATGTGGATGCCATTTGGGGAGACTTAAATGATATTAGTTCAAAAAAAGCATTAAGTGTTAACTTATATCCCAACCCAGCTGTTAATATATTAAAAATATCAGGTAATCATATTACCAATGCCAGTTACACAATTTACTCATTACTTGGATATTCTAAATCAACAGGGATACTTCACAGCAACTCATCAGAAATTGATATTTCATTTTTGGCAAATGGGATATATATATTCCAAATTACAGATTTTTCAAATCTTACAACCACAAGAACTACTTTTGTAAAAACTAGCAACTAATGAAATCACCAATCATAAGAATTACTAAGGAATTTAAGTTTGAAATGGCCCATGCCTTGAAGGGATATGATGGTCCCTGCAAAAACATTCATGGACATTCATACGAGTTATTGGTCACAGTTTTAGGGACACCCATAAGTGATTTGTCTAGTCCAAAACTAGGAATGGTTATGGATTTTGGAGATTTAAAACAGATTGTTAGATCAACAGTTGTGGATGTTTTTGATCATGCTTTAGTATTAAATAGTAGAATGTCAAATAATCTAATCGATAGCTTAAAACAAAATTTTGAAAAAATCATTATTCTTGACTATCAACCTACCAGCGAATTGATGATTGCTGATTTCGCCCAACGAATATCCAATGAATTACCAAATAATGTGAAGCTGAAATATCTCTTATTGCGAGAAACTGTTACATCATATGCCGAATGGTATTCAGATGATAATTAGTGTAATACCCCTTGTTTTAATAATAATTCACAGATTTTCTCTTGACCATTCAATTAGCTATATAGCTTAATTGAGTGAATACCTAATTTGAGGTATTGATGGCGATATATCTACAATTTATTTTTGTGGCATAATTTTAAAAACATTTGCTATGAAAGTAATAACTAAACATTTTATTGTATTTGTGATGATTAGCTTCAGCACAAGTTTATTATCACAAAACCCCAACAGTATGAATGCAGCTACCAAATTATTATCAAGCGATAATAAACTAACCATAGGTGGATACGGACAAATTGATTATAACCAACCTTTTGGTGAAAATAAAATTCAAAATGGCAAACTTGATGTGCATCGACTGGTACTTCTGTTTGGTTATCGTTTTAACGATAGATTAAATTTTGTATCAGAGATTGAAATTGAGCACGTAAAAGAGGTTTATGTTGAACAAGCATTTTTAAACTATAGCATAAATAATTATATAAGTATAAGGGGTGGGTTAATGTTAGTACCTATGGGCATTATAAATGAATATCATGAGCCTAATACTTTTAACGGAGTTGAACGACCTTTAATTGATAAGTATATCGCTCCAACCACATGGCGTGAAATAGGATTGGGAATTACTGGTACCATTCCCGAAATATCATTGAAGTATCAGGCATATATTATGAATGGTTTCAGTAGTTACAACGGAAGTGCGCAATTATCCGGCAGCAGTGGTATGCGGGGCGGACGTCAAAAAGGAGCAAAATCATTTATCAGAACACCTGTTTTAGCATCTAGATTAGAGTATTTTGGGATACTAGGTTTAAATGTTGGTTTTTCAACTTATATAGGTAAAACTCAATCTACATTGTTTAAAGAAGTAGAAAGAAATGATAATATAGGAATCGCCATGGCTGACTCATCAATTGTAAATATGACAATGTTTGGCCTTGATGCTAACTACCAGCGTAAAGGTTTTCAATTAAGAGTTCAAACATATTATACTAGTTTGTCAAATACAAAACAGTACAATTATTTTACTTCATCTGATGGATCACCCAATAACTTAGGAAATAGTATGTATGGATATTATATAGAAACAGGATATAATGTATTTCAAGAGTTTGAAAAAATTAAAAGTGAATTAATAACCTTTGTACGATATTCTGCTTATGACACTCAATATACGGTTGCTGAAGGTATTAATAAAAACCCAAGTTATGATATACAGGTTATAACAGCTGGTTTAGGTTGGAAGCCAATTTCGGCGGTAGCGGTAAAAGCTGATATTCAATTTCTAAAGTCTAGATCAGATAAAAACTATAACAAGGTATTTAATGCAGGTATTGCCGTGTGGTTTTAGATTATTGATATGACAAGGAGATTTATTTATACCTTAATCGTAATTACGATTGCATATTTGACTTTTGGTTTTACAATTGACGGACAAATTAATATACCTTACCCAAAGATTGAAAAAACTATCAAGAAGCAATTTGGAAACAGTAGCTTTGAATTAATTCCGGTGAGTGTCGAGAATAATTTTCAATCACAAACAAAAGTATTCACAATCGATATTAACAATATTACTTCGGGCTTTGTATATGTTAGTCGGATTAATAGTTGCAGAGCCGGCGGATGTACTGTGAATTTTACATCAGAAAGAGCGGAGTTTGAATATTTTGATTATTTCCTAATAACTGACCAAAATGGTGTAGTACTAAAGGTAAAAGTGTATAATTATCAGGCTACCCACGGGCAGCAAGTAATGAGTAGAGGTTGGTTAAAGCAATTTATTGGTTTCAATGGTGACCAAACACTTAATTATGGCTCCGACATTCAAGCTATTAGTGGGGCCACTATATCGGCAAAGGCTATAACCAATGATATACAAGAAGCTGAAAAATTGATACAGAAAATCATAGCAGACAACTAAAATTTCCGATTATGATTCTCATAATTTATTATTTTCACACAAAATAGTTAACATATGAGTTGGGAAAAAGAAGTTATATTGAAAATTGCTGATGTAATCGGGAGAGATGTTACTTTGGATAGTGTTAGTGCTATTGGAGGAGGATCCATTAACGACACCTACAAAATAGCTACAAATGAAGGTAATTTCTTTCTTAAGAAAAATTTAGCAAGTTTGTATCCAGAGATGTTTGAAAAGGAGGAATTGGGTATCAAATTACTTGAACAAACGAACGAGATTACTGTCCCTGAAATTATATCAACCGGAGAAATAAATAACACTTCGTTTTTAATTCTTGATTATATTGAATCAGGAGTTATCGAATCAAACTTTTGGCCTGAATTTGGAAGTAAGTTGGCGAATTTACATAAACATTCATCCGGCTTTTTTGGGTTGGATTATAATAATTACATAGGGTCGCTTATACAAAGTAATACCAAACATTTAAAGTGGAATGAATTCTTCATAAATGAGAGACTCAATTATCAAGTAAAACTTGCACGAGATAGTGGAAAGGTAGGTAATGATTATGTAAAAAATTTTGATAGGTTTTACAGGAAGCTAGAGAACATATTTCCCATTGAACCTCCAGCTTTGGTGCACGGTGATTTGTGGAGTGGAAACTTCATGGTTAACAATATAGGGCAACCAGTTATAATCGACCCAGCTGTATACTATGGCCATAGGGAAATGGACCTTGGCATGTCAAAACTATTCGGTGGTTTTGATAGGCAGTTTTATGATAGTTACAATGATCACTATCCGCTTGAAGTAGGCTGGAGAGAAAGGTTACAATATTGCAATCTATACCCTCTTATGGTTCATGTTAACCTTTTTGGGGGTAGTTATCTTAACTCAGTAAAGGAGATATTAAGTAGGTTCTAGTTTCTATTTAACGATATTTGCTTCTTCCATAATAACAGAATAGGAGTATCCCGAGCCAAAATCTTTGTCAACTGCGATAATGCCTTCAAAAGTAACCACTGCATCTTTATTCACACCTTCAACAGTAGTAACTGTTAAATCAAAATTGCCATCATAATCAGTGCCATCTTGAATATGAGCCCAGTTTTTATTCATAATTGCAGCATTAAATTTTGTAACTTTTCCTCTAACTTTTACCTTTTTTCCGGCATATTTATCCTTATTGGCAAATAATTCGGCAATGGTTATACCACCGTCAGCTTTATCAACATTAATTTCGGTTTTAACAATTGTAGGCTTAACCGGAGTTTGCGGCATACTAGCTTTTGTTTCGTCATTTGGGTTGGTACTGGCCTTTTGTACAAAAAATACCGAAGGAAATGTACGATCAAGTTGCTTACTATGAAAATCATTCATTTCAAGTCCTTGATTATAATATAGAGTTTGACCTTTATTGATATCGGCTTTGGCAATCGCTACCCATTTTTTATTGTTTTCATCTTGTACAAGGCAATATGTATAATTGGATGTTTGGATAACTTCCTGAACAACACCATTATAGTCATAATCAGAAACAACTTTAGAGGTTGATTTATAAACTGGTTGATCACAAGATGTGAAGCTAATAAAAAGTGCAACAGATAGTAATGCTAGTATAGATCTCATATTAAATATTTTATGATTAATAGTTATTAAATATTTCGGGTAAAGATATACAATTGTGTTAATATGAATCACCAAGCTGTTTGAAATTAACACATTGCTTTTAGTTTACATAGAGAACACATTATTTATTACCAGTATGTTCAGGAAGTAAGATTAGATTGGAAGAACTATTTATGAGAATATGGTAAATTATTGGAGACATATTTGTTAAGAACATTTATGTATATTTACGCTTAATTTAAGAAACCCTTTTCTTGTTTTTATGCAAATTTTAGACGAGACCTAGTACATTAGTTTTAGTAATAATTGTTAGTATATTTCATTTGTTCGTAAGTTGCAATATAAGCAATCGAAATAGTAAGCAATCTGATCATACTACACATAAAAAACCTGAAAAGAAATGGGTAAACCCTGACTCTTTAGTAATCAAAGTTCCTGGAGAAGGGTTAATTAAAAAACCTGAAATTATTAATTCTCAATTACCAAAGAAAAATGAATACTTTGGTGTTTATAAAACTAAACCTGGAATTTCTTTTCTCGAGCAATCAGTTGCAGAGAAACTTGCAGATGAACCACTAGTATTAAGTAAAAAACCACAAATTGTAAAATTTGATGATAATAAGCACGACACCACTTTTTTAGTTAATGGTATTTTGCCTGATTCTGTTTATGTATTAAAAGAATTATTTCTAGGACTTGATAGCGTTCCCAAATATAAAGATTTATCAGTAGTAAAAGGATTAGTATCCATTGATGGTAATGACACAATATTCCCTCCGGTAAGTGTATTTGCCAATAAACCAATAAGAACCGAAGCTAAACCATTTTATTATAAAGAGAATACAGTATTGGATTTAAGTATATTGGAATCTCACCAAAATTTTCCTAATCCATTTATCAGATCCATTGATATGGATAATAAAGATATTATATGGTTTGGGTCACACACTGGTGGACTAATTTCATATGATGGTGAGTATTTTGATCAATATATTTTTCCAAGAATGCTTACCAAAGAGACTGGTCTTTCTATGTTGATTGACAGTAAAGGTAATATATGGTACGGCACAAAAGGAGGAGGTGTATTTTGTTTTGATGGAACCTATATAACCCAATATACAAAAGCCCAAGGACTCTTATCGAACAATATAACCGATATTCTTGAAGATCATAAAGGAAACTTATGGTTTGCATCTTCCACTGGAATTTCAATGTTAAATGATAGTGTTTTTATACATTATACTTCTGAAAATGGTTTGGGGGATGATAATGTTTTTTCCATTTTTGAAGATAATGAAGGAGATATTTGGGCAGGAACCTTTGGCGGAGGTGTGTCAAAGTTTGATGGAAAAGGTTTTGTTACATATAATATGGATGATGGGTTGTGTAATAATATTGTACTATCCATATGTCAGGATAATAATGGAAATATGTGGTTTGGCACAAATGGAGGCGGGGTTTCTAAATTTACTGGAGAATCGTTTACAAATTATTCAATTGATCAGGGTCTAGGAGGCAATGTAATACTTGCAATATTAGAAGATAGTGATAGTAATATGTGGTTTGGGACTTACGGTGATGGATTAACTTATTTTGATGGAGAGTCATTTTCCAACTTCACAACAGAAGATGGATTAAGTGAAAACTATATACGAACAATTGTTGAAGACAAAGACGGTAACTTGTGGATAGGTACAGATGGAGCAGGAGTTTCAAAAATAAATATCAGAAGTTTTAAATACTACACAAAAAATCAAGGACTGCTGGATAATAATGTAACATCCATGTATCAAGATAATATGGAGAGACTATGCTTTGCTCCATTTAATGATGGTGTTATGATATTTGACAAGCTTAATGAACCTGGACAACTAGAGTCATTTTTTCATTTTAACTCAAGTAATGGTTTGGCTCATGATATTGTCATCGCCATTAACCAAGACAGCCTAAATAACTACTGGTTTGGAACATATGAGGGAGGGGTTAGTAAACTCGATATGGCAGCACTACAGTCAGGAAAGTTAAATTTCACAAACTTTGATATCGAAAGCGGCCTTAATAGTAATATTGTTCGAGATATACACATCGATCATTTGGGCAATATTTGGTTTGGAACCAACGGTGGTTTAACAAAGTATACCGGACATGAATTTATTTCATACACAAAACGAAATGGATTAGGGGAGGATATGGTATTAAGTATATATCAGGATGATTCAGATGCCCTTTGGATTGGAACAATGGATGGAGGTGTATCCTACTTATCTGGTGATTCAATTACTGTATATAATACCGAACACGGATTAGCTGGGAATACAGTATGGGCAACTGTACAAGATGAAAATGGCATTGTTTGGTTTGGTACCAACAATGGCCTAAGTGGTTTTGATGGAAAACAATTTATTACAATAGATTCTGACCTGGGATTAAGCAATAATAAAGTATTTTCAATGATTATCGACGAAAAAAATACACTTTGGGTTGGTACTATTAAAGGACTTACTCAAATTTTATTACCGGATAGTAGCTTGTTTAATCAAAGTGTATCATCATTTCCTGAGATGATAAATTATGGAAGATTGGATGGCCTAATTGGGCTTGACTTTTCTGCTAATTCCGTTTTGCTTGATAATATGAATTGCATATGGTGGGGGACTGATCGAGCATTAACAATGCTTGACCTAACAACATTTAGTGCAGCCGAGGAAGCTCCAATTATACATGTAAACTCAATATATATTAATAATAAGGTTATTGATTTTCAAAATTTAAAAATAAATAACCAACACAACAAATCTTCAGGGATTGTTTTTAATGATGTGCTTCCTTTTCTACATAATCCAACTGGTTTAAGCTTGCCTAGCAACCAAAATCATCTTACATTTAAATTTTCTGCTACTGATTGGAGCTCCTCAAATCAAGTTCAATATCAATACATGCTGGTAGGTTTTGACAATAGTTGGAGTTTGCAAACCAGAGAAAAAACAGCAGACTATAGAAATATTCCTCCTGGTAGTTACAAATTTATAGTACGAGCAAAAGGTAAATCTGGATTATGGAGCAATGGTTATGAAATTCCATTCAAAGTTAGATGGCCAATTTATTTAAAGTGGTGGGCAATACTATTATATGTTGTAGTTTTTGTATTTCTTATTTGGACAATTATTAAATGGCGAGTAAGCATAATAGAAAGGCAAAAGCTAATCCTCGAAGATATGGTTGGGAATAGAACTAAAGCACTTGATAAAGCTCTTGTTTTAGCCAAGCAGGCAGCCGAGGCAAAAAGTCAGTTCATTGCCACAATATCACACGAAATCAGAACACCATTAAATGCAATAATGGGTTTAACCCACCTTGCCGTTAGTTCTACAGTAGATGCAAAGCAAGAGGATTATCTTCAAAAAATTGATAGGTCAGCAGTTACGTTATTAACATTGATAAATGAGATTCTTGACTTTTCAAAAATAGAAGCAGGCAAAATGAAGTTGGAAAATGTGAATTTCGATCTGGAATTAGTTATTAATACTGTAATTGTACTTAATTCACAAGCTGCACTTGAAAAGGATTTGGAATTTGCAATAAATATTAGTCCTGATATTCCACAAAAACTTATTGGTGATCCATTACGACTGGGTCAGATTATAACGAACCTTTGTAATAATGCAATTAAGTTTACTTCATCGGGTGAAGTGGTAATTGATATAGAAGTGGAAGAAGAACTTAGCAGTAATGAGCTTTATTTACAAGTAGCAGTAAAAGATACAGGTATAGGAATAAGCGATGATCAATTACCCTTTCTTTTTGATAAATTTAGTCAGGCTGATAGTTCTATTACAAGGAATTATGGCGGTACAGGTCTTGGTTTATCAATCAGCAAATTGCTCATCGAAATGATGGATGGTCAAATTTGGCTTGAAAGTGAAATAAACAAAGGCACAACTTTTTTCTTCGATGTTAAAGTTGGTGTGCAAGATGAACAGCCAAAAGTAATTGAAAGTCTGCCAGATGAATTATTGGGATTTGATATTCTTATTTGTGATGATAACCTGTCAACGTTGAAATCTCTTGAAGCAGCTTTGGGTTCTTATTCACTTAAAATACGTTCCACATCATCAGGAGAAGAAGCTCTTGAAATTCTAAAATCGAAACCTTATGACCTTTTGATAATTGATTCAAAAATGAAGGGTATAAGTGGGCTTGATACTATTATGTCAATACGTTCCAGCAATGAAATACAGCCCCTTAAAACAATATTAATTACTGATTCACTGTCTAGCAAAACAAATTTTGAACAAAATATTACGGGGATTGATGGATATATAACCAAACCAACAACTTCCTCGGTTATGATAAAAGAAATATTATCTGTATTTGGAATGGAAAGGTCCAGAGATAAAGAAATCGATGTGAAGCAAGCACAATTAAAACTAATTGGTGAAGCCTTATCAGGAAAACAGATACTATTAGCAGAGGATAATGCAATAAATCGTCAAGTGGTAAGTGAACTTACTGATAAAGTTGGTGTGAAGGTAGACTATGTTATTAATGGGGTTGAAGTGTTGGGAAAAGTTCTGCAGAAAAAATATGACTTAATATTAATGGATTTGCACATGCCAATAATGGATGGCTTTAATGCTTCTGCTCAAATAAAAGATCATGATATTCAAACTCCCATTGTTGCAATAACAGCTGATGCAATGCATTCGGTAAAAGACAAATGTGATGAAGTTGGTATTGTGGATGTAATTATTAAACCAATTGATCCAGCATTATTTTATTCAAAGCTGGTGAAATGGATTTCTCCAAAATCAGTTATCCCAGATATTGATAGTAAGCCAAATGTTGCTGAATCTCTTTTTGCAAACATTTCTATAAATGTGTTAGATGTGAGTGGTGGAGTAAGTCGATTTGGAGATGATGTTAAGCTCTATACCAAGATGCTTAAAAAATTCATTTTATCTAATGCGGAAATCTGTAATGAAATAATGTCTCTTTTAAATGAACACGACTATTATAATGCCCAAATAAAAGCACATTCATTAAAGGGAGAGAGTGGAAATATTGGGGCAGTAAAAGTTGCTAAGTTCGCAGCAAATATTGAGCAACTTATTTTAAAGCATGATACCAAAGGTGTAGAGAAAAATATTGACCAACTTGAAAATAGCATATCAGAGCTATCAAAATCCCTTGAAAGTTATTTCAATGGCATAAACCTTGATAAGGATTTGGAAAATAGTTCCATCCCTGATATTATTAATAAGATTATTGATTTACTCGAACATAATGATCCCAGAGTGTTTGATTATCTTGATAGTTTAGCAATTTCAGGTATTGCAGAATCAGACTATATGGAGATAGAGAAAATAATAAACGAAAAAAGCATAAAGGAATCCATTACTTTGATTAGAGAAATATTAGTTCGTTTATAGTAGTATAATTTTTAGATAATATCTGAAGTTTCAACTATCAAAGCATTTTTTTATTAAGGTGATTTACGCTACAGAATAAACTACAATTATCGTAAAAAATTACCAGGAGGAGTTTCTCCCTTTACATTTGAACGTTTAAAAGTTTTTTCAATTACAGTCTTCTTTTCTTCATTGGAGTACTTTGACCAATTTCCAATTTCTTCACCAGTTCTTCTGCAACCAAAACACACTCCACTACTATCACGGTGGCATAGTTTTATACAAGGGGACTGAATTTCTGACATATTCATATTTTTAGAATGCGATAAAAATAGCAAAATTAGAATAATCCCCCAAAAGCCTCAATTAAGATATAATAATTTGTTACAAGGAATTCCTTTAGTTTCTTACTTTTGCACCTTTAAAAAATTGATGGATTATGGTTTTCAGTTCGTTGACCTTTCTTTATGTTTTTTTACCGATTGTATTGATATCATATTTTTTGATCCGCAAGGAATTCAAGAATGTATTGCTATTAATTTCTAGTATTATTTTTTATGCATGGGGTGGTGTTAGTTACACCTCAATCCTTATTATATCAATTATAATTAACTTTTTTGTAGGAAAACAAATTGGGAAGAATCTTGACAATAATAATTCTCGAAACTATCTGGCCATAGGTATAATTGTGAATCTGGGGTTCCTGGGAGTATTTAAATATGGTAATTTTTTTGTTGAAAATCTAAACTATTTATTTGATCATACATCAATCTCATTTTCAATTCCTGATCCCGGAATTATACTTCCAATTGGCATCTCATTCTATACTTTTCAGGCATTGTCATATCTAATCGATGTTTATAAAAAACGAACACCAGTTCAAAATAAATTTGTTGATCTTGCCTTATATATTTCATTATTTCCCCAACTAATAGCTGGCCCAATTGTAAGGTATAACGATATTGCTGAGCAACTTTCCAATCGTAAAAATAATCTGTCAAATTTTTCTTCCGGAGTAGAGAGGTTTGTGCTGGGTTTAGCTAAAAAGGTCCTAATAGCTAATCAATTTGCATTACTTGCAGATACCGCTTTTAGCATTGCACCTCAAAACTTAAGCACATTTGTAGCCTGGGGTGGCATTATTGCTTATACAATGCAAATATATTTTGATTTTTCTGGCTACTCTGACATGGCAATTGGTTTAGGGAGAATGTTTGGGTTTAAATTTCTTGAGAACTTTAATTTTCCATATATAGCTAAATCAATAAGAGAGTTTTGGCGACGATGGCATATTTCTTTATCTAACTGGTTTAGAGATTATCTTTATATACCGCTTGGTGGAAATAGAAAAGGAAATTACAGAACATATTTCAACCTACTTATTGTGTTTTTTGTTACTGGTATCTGGCATGGTGCAAGTTGGAATTTTGTAGCATGGGGTATGCTTCATGGTTTATTTATGATACTTGAAAAGCTTGGTTTAGACAGACTTCTTGAAAAACTATGGCGACCATTCCAGCATATATATACTTTATTTATCGTTATGATGGCTTGGGTTCTGTTTAGGGCAGATGATTTTACTCATGCCTGGGGGTACTTTAGGTCAATGTTTACTTATCAAAGCTCTGATTTGAATTTAGATACCCTTCATATTTTTCTAAATAATGAAATTTATTTTGTTGGAGTACTTGCAATATTAAGTTCAACCAGAATATGGGTTGAAATCTATGGGAAATTGACAAATGTTTTTTCGAATAATAAAATCTATCGTAGGGTTTTTAATGCGATGTGGACTTTTTTAGTTTTTTCATTTATTATTGTTGTAATGACTCTGTCTACCAATTATTTGGTTTCAAATTCATATAACCCTTTTATTTATTTTAGGTTTTAATAATGAAGAAATCGAAAGAAATAATAATTGCTGTAATTTTTGTGTTGATATTAATTCTTCCGACCATCGACTCATTAACTAATTTCATTCCTGATGAAAAAAGCAATGAAAATAGAGCATTGAAAACCAAACCTAAGCTAGATATTAATTTACTCGATTTATTTCCAGGCGAATATGATGAATACTATTCTGATAATTTTGATTTGAGAAATCAACTTTTGTGGTTAAACAGTAAAATGAAATTCCAGATGTTTAATAAGCCACCTGTTGAGGGCAAGGCATTTATTGGCCGCAACGACTGGATGTATATTGTTAAACATCAAATGGACACCTATTTAGGAAATAACCTTGTAAGTGATAAAAAGCTATCCAGGTATTATGATATCTTTAAATACAGACAGCATTTTTTAGATAGTTTAGGGTGTAAGTATTACGTGGTATTTGCACCAACTAAAACTTCAGTGTACCCTGAGTATTTACCGTTATCAAAAAGGAAAACAGGACAAAAAACACGCACTGATCAAATGATGTCTTTACTTGATACGGTCAAGGGGCTTGATGTTCTTGATTTACGTCAAGTATTAATTGATGCTAAGGGATCAACTCGACTTTATCATAAAACAGATAACCACTGGAATGAATATGGAAGTTATATTGCCTATGAAGCAATTATGGATGTACTATCAAAGGATTTCCCAAAACTTAAATCGATTGATATATCAGAGTTTATTATTGATTCATCGGAAGTTAAAGGGTTAGCTCTAACAAATATGATGGGTATTTATGAAGGGGTAACTGAAAATAAAATTACTTGTAAACCATCTTTCAAGGTAAGAAGTAAGGAAGGTATAAAGGCTAATTATGAAATACCTAAATATTTTGGATATAAAACCGAATACGAACGAGTATTTGTTACTGACAATGATAGTTTACCAAAATTATTGATGATCAGAGATTCGTTTGGAGGCACGTTGATGCCCTTTATGAGTGAGCACTTTAGAAAAAGCGTTTATATTTTCGATGCATGGAAACATGAATTTAATGAAGATATAGTAATTAAAGAAAAACCAGATATTTATATACAGCTTGTGTTGGAAATGTTTGTTCATAAGGTTGAGGAAACATCAAAAATGCCTAAATAATAAACTCATTTAATGCAAGGACAAAGTAATGCTCGTGATAGATATCTACCTTGATAGTGACGCGTTTTAAACCTTAATATTAACCATAGTCCCCTTATTATCTCCATTATTATCAAGCAAATCCACCACAGTATATGAAATAGAACTATTATTAAGCTTATTGTATCCTTCAATAATATTTGCAATAATGTTCATTCCCTTGCCGGTTCCTGAGGTTTTCAGCACCTTCGATTGCTTTCTTCCTATGCCATTGTCAGTAATAGCTATTTCAATTTGAGAGCCAACTTTTCTTATGTAAATGCTTAAACTTCTATCACTTGTTTTATGCCTTAGCCCATGCTTTACAGCATTTTCAACAAAAGTGAATACTAGGGAGTGTGGAATTTTAATTTCTGATAGATCAATTCCAAAGTCGGCTTCAATGGCAATTTCCAGGTCACCATCAAACCTTTGTTTTTGGAGTATCAGGTAGTCTCTTACAAACTCAAGCTCTTCGTTTAAACTGGTTTCTACCTGGTCGGCGTATAATAATCCACGATGTATTAAGGACGAAAACCTGCCAAAAAAATATTGTGCATCATCTTTGTTCTCTTTGGAAAACATATAGCCAATATTATTGAGTGTATTAAGCATAAAATGAGGTTCAAGTTGGCGTTTTGATAATGCCATCTGCTGCCTCATTAATTTTTTCTCCATTTCAAATTTTCGTTGAGCCAGCAAATTCTGGCCTTTTTGCATTATCCAAAAAAGTAGATATAATAATATGAAAGCAATTATATAGGCTGGGTACTTCAGTAAATAATATCTCGATTTAGTGTATTCGATGTAATAAACATTATTATCTGCTTGTAATACAATAATAGGTTCTGAATTTTGATCATCTTTTTTCATAGTTAATACCCAATGAGCACTAAGTCTGGAAGCAGGTAATTCAACAAATGTTGGCTCTTTTAAATTAGACCTGTATATTAAAAGATTTTCAATTCCTGATCTATTACTTAGAAATATATGTTCAGCTTCTCCATCATCATCAATGTCATAAGAAATGTTTGTATATAAACCCAGTTTAATATCATCGTCCATTAACGAACTATGTTTTTTTAAAATAAGACTTGTATCTGTTGTGAAAATATTGCCATTTCTGCTTACCAGATATATATTGTTTTCCATGCTATTAGGGATAATGCTAAGATAGTCTAGGTTTTCAACTATTTTCGATTTTACCAAACTACCTTTAGTATCATATAATTTTAAAGATAGTCCATCATTTTCTCTATCTGGTGAATTACTGTAGGAAAAAGTCATCAAGTATTTTTCATTGTAAAGTTTGCAAAATACAGAAGACACAATGGAGAAAACTTCATTGTTTTTAACCGGTGGAAAGATAAAATCAAAGTTTTTCGCTGGATCCATTACCATTAGCCATGAAGTACTATCGGTATATGGTAGTATTGTATCAGAAATATTATTAGTACCGGCAATAAAGCCTGTAATTTCCTCAACACCATCATTATTACAGTCCATGTAATTCAACCCTCTTGAAAAAGTTGATGCACTTGTTGGTGAAGATATGAGTGAATCAGAATTAATATAATATGCAAAACTATTTCTTGGATAATTTGACAATCCACTCCAAAGTGTAAAAACAAATTCTCCAATTCCGTCCTTATTAACATCCATTAATTTGCCATCAATAATATGACTATCAATTTGATTATTATTAAAGAAATGTGCTTTGGTTATAAACCGGCTTTTTATTTCCAATCCATTTTTGTTAAGCAGCTCTTTCGCATTTAAAAACAAAGAATCATTCACTCTCGTGATACAATAAACCTCCTCAAAACCATTATTATCAAAATCACCAAAAAAATACTTTTGCCTATTTAGCCACTTACCTACTAAATTCCATTGATCGATTATGGTATTATTGTTATTGTAGTACGTTATGGCAGGAAAAAATTCTCCCTTATTATAAATTGAGACTAATTGTTCTGTACTTCCATCATTATCCATATCATGGTAATAAATTTTGGAAGTTTCGCGAACTGCCCTGGTCTCAATAACCTTAGCATTATACTTGTTAAAATAGTTTGGAACAAAGTAAATTAGTAACAACCAAAAAAACAGTGTTAAGAAAAAAGGATGAAAGAAAATATAAAGTAGATTTATTTTCGCCCTAACTCTGTTCTTCATTTTCTTATGGAAGTTTCTACAAAAATAAATTAACCTAATGAATTGTGAAAGATGTTCAATCTTACTCTATATGAAATATGGACCAAAATAAAATACAGCAAAACAATTTCCTTAGTATTCTTGTTTCATGGCAAAAGTTATTCGGGATAAAAAGCATCAATAATATGATTGATTTTTACCTCCTCTTTATTTATAATTATTGCAATGATGTCAAAGCGAGTTTCCAAATCAAGATTGTTTTCTTCAAGATAGGCTTCAGTGGCTCTAATCAAAAACTTTTCTTTTTTAAAATCAACAGCATCTTCTGGATTGCCAAAATAATCAGTGCTTCGGGTTTTCACTTCCACAATTACTAACTCATTGCCATCCATGGCTACAATATCAATTTCATCTTTGTCGAACCTCCAATTTATATCGATAATCGAATACCCCTTATTTTTGAGATATATCTGAGCTAGTTTTTCTCCTTTTTTGCCAACTTCAATATGGCGTGCCATTATATAAAACTGCTTAGTTTTCCAACTTTATCAACACGTGGTCCCTTTGGTGTGTTTTGTATTGTGCATGCCTCATTGTAAATATCATGTTCAAAGAATAGGATGTAATTATTCTCAATTGCTTCAGCAAAAAACCTTTCTTTGTCCTTTAGGGTTAGCAGTGGTCGGGTGTCGTAGGCCATAATCCATGGAATTGGTATGTGAGCTGTAGCTGGTAGTAAATCTGCCATAAACACAACAGTCTTTCCATTAATATCAATATGTGGAATTACCTGTCCATCAGTATGCCCATTGTACAGTCTAAACTTGATGTTTGGAATAAATTCGCCCTCTTCCTCTATTAGTTTAAGTTTACCACTTTCCTCAATTGGTGCAATGTTTTCTTTAAGAAATGATGCTTTTTCCCTACGATTTGGGTTTGTTGCCCACTCATACTGTTTTTTGCTTGTCCAGTATGTTGCATTGGGAAAAGCTAGTTCATAACCCGAATTATCGTCATTCCATTTAACACTTCCACCACAATGATCAAAATGCATATGAGTTAGTATTACATCAGTAATCTCATTGGATGAAACTCCAACTTTTTCAAGTGATTTTTCCAAGGTGTAATCACCATTAAGGTAATAATGCCTAAGCCATTTTTCATCCTGTTTATTACCAATACCATTGTCGATTAAAATTTTCCGTTCACCATCAATAATTAATAAACATCTCATCGACCAGTTACAAAGATTATTTTCATCAGCGGGATATGCTTTTTGCCACATTACTTTTGGTACTACACCAAACATAGCGCCACCATCCAGCTTTAAATTTCCTGTTTCTATAGGGTATAATTTCATATTTTTCGTTTCTTATGATGTTAAACAACAAAACTATAATAATTAAACATATTATAACACGTTAAGTCTGTTTGCATCTTGTTTTAGGAATATAAAAAGCAGCACTGTAAAAGCCCATAAAGATGAACCTCCATAGCTTAAAAATGGAAGGGGTATTCCAACTACCGGGGCTAACCCTATAGTCATACCTATATTTATCGTGAAATGAAAAAACAATATTGATGCTACTCCATAGCCATAAATTCTACTAAACTTTGATCTTTGTCGCTCAGCCAGAATAACCAGTCGAATTAATAGTATTAAATATAGTATTATTAATACTGTAACCCCAATAAAGCCCCATTCCTCGCCAATTGTGCAAAAAATAAAATCGGTGCTTTGCTCTGGAACAAAATTATATCGCGTTAACACTCCTTTGCGAAATCCCTTCCCAGTCAATCCCCCAGATCCGATTGCTATTTTAGATTGGTTTACATTATATCCTGCACCTCGCAGGTCTTGTTCAATACCCAAAAGAACATTTATTCTTTTTTTCTGATGAGGTTCGAGTACATTTTCGAAGGCATAATTTACGCTAAATACAAATGCTGATGAAAGAACCAGTATTCCAAAAATGGGTTTCCAGTTTCTGCGTAGACTTTTAACAATAAAGATTAGTATAAACGTTATTAAAACAAGAGCAGCAATAACGTATAGTTCACTAAATAATAATGTTACGATAAAAAGAATAGCCATTATTATTCCAGCAATTAGAATTAATCCTGAGAAACCCTCTCTAAAAAGGACTAATATAAAGGAAAAATATACCAATGCAGACCCTGTATCGTTTTGAAGCAGAATAAGTAAGGCTGGGGCCACAAGAATACCTATGGATATCACCTTGGTTTTAAGTTTCCTCATATCAACATTTAAAGTGCTAAGATATTTGGCCATTGCCAACGCGGTTGCAAATTTTGCGAATTCAGCAGGCTGTATTGCAAATCCCCCAATTTTAAACCATGATTTTGAGCCAGCTACCGTACTTCCGAAAAACAATACACCTATCAAAATTAGCATCAAGCCAATGTAAAAAACATATGAGAATGTACTAAAGAACTTTGCGTCAATTATCATTATTACAATGGCCAGAACCGTTGCCAGTCCTATCCACATCAATTGTTTACCATAGCGTGTACTTATATCGAATAAGTTGGTAACATCTTCTCCTGCTGATGCAGTAAATATGCTTAGCCACCCAATTACAATTAATGAAATATAGATGGTTACAGAAACCCAATCAATATTACCAGATATTTTTTCTCTATTTCTCAACTTGATTATTCGTTTTTGGAGTTATGAATCAAATCTCCCTCCATAATTCTTTTTTCAAGTGCGGTACGTTGGGATTTACCTGATATGTATTTTTCAATCATTAGACTTGCTATTGGGGCAGCCCATGTTGATCCAAAACCCGAATTTTCAACAATAACTGACAATGCAATTTTTGGATTATCCATTGGTGCAAATGCAATAAATATTGAATGATCTTCACCATGTGGATTTTGAACAGTTCCGGTTTTGCCACATTGCTTAATACTATCTAGCACAAACCATCTAGCGGTTCCATGATCAGCCTCAAAAACATCAAGCATTGCATCTCTAACAATATCAAAATTGTCTGGCTCAATTGTAGTTATATGCTTTTCTTTAAATTCAGGCATAATATCTTCTTTTTCACCTTCCATTTGTACTAGTAGATGAGGTGAATAATAGTATCCTTTGTTGGCAATTATGACGCTTAGGTTAGCCAATTGAATTGGTGTAACAAGTATTTCCCCTTGCCCGATACTTAGTGACCTAACAGTTAGGGCATTCCAGTGTCCGCGATAAACTTTATCAAAATAATCATTATTGGGGATATTACCACTTACCTCAAATGGGATATCTGTTTTAAACTTTTTCCCAAAACCAAAACTGACAACATTTTTATACCAGTTACTATAACCTGTATGTGAATTATCATATTTTGGATTTTCAAGAATGTTTTTAAAAGTGTTCCAAAAATATGGGTTGCATGATTGTTCGATTGCACCTGAAAGTGCCAGGGGTGTTTCATGATCGTGAGTACATTTGATAGGTTTTGATAATTGACCTTTGCATGAAAATTCTGAGTTTTTCCCAATCGCTTTTTCCTGTAAACCAACAAGTGCATTTACCATTTTAAATGTAGAACCTGGAGGATAGGTTCCCATCGTTGCCCTGTTCATCAATGGAACCAATGTGTCGTTTAGTAATTTTGAGTAATTAGGTGATCGCTCTCGTCCTACCAGCAAATTAGGATTATATCCAGGACTACTAACCAATGCAAGAATCTCTCCAGATTGTGGGTCAATAGCAACTATACTTCCCTTTTTATTTTGCATTAGTTGTTCACCATATAGTTGAAGTTGCGCATCAATGCCTAAATAAATATCCTGGCCAGCAATTGCAATAGTATCAAAACTACCATTGCTGTAGCTACCCTTTACACGGTTGTGAACATCCACTTCAACTATGCTCATACCACTCTTACCACGCAAGTATTTTTCATAGTAATTTTCTATTCCTGATTTGCCAATGTAATCACCTGATTTGTAAAAATTATCTTTCTCCAGATCTCGATTATTTACTTCACCAATGCTGCCCAATAAGTGACCAGCTATTGGTAGAGGATACTGACGTAAAGTACGTGTTTGAATATAAAGACCTTTTATTTGGTAAAGCTTTTCTTGGATGCTTCCAATATCTTTTTTTGAGATTTGCTTAATAAAAGTTGATGGTTTATAATATGAGTATCTCTTTGCTTTTTTAATTTTTTTTATAAAAGTGGGCTTGTCAATTCCTGTTAATTCACATATCAAAGAAGTGTCAATATTCTTCATCTGTCGAGGAATTACCAACAGGTCGTATGCAGCCTCATTAAAAACTAATAACTTGCCATTTCTGTCGTAAATTAAGCCTCTGGGTGGATATTCACGAACTTTGCGAAGAACAATATTATCAGCACTTAGCTTATAACTACTATCAATAATCTGTAAATAAAATAGTCGAATTATAAATGTTAATGCAATAAGGATAAATACCCCAATAATTATATTTTTTCGAGAAGAATAATCCTTTGAATACATTTGAAAAGACTGAGTAAATTCCTGAAATAACAGGCTGATAAATCTTTTACAAAGCTAAGTAAAAAAATGTATGCTAAGATTGTAAGCTACAACTAAATCAACTAGAATTCAATCCTAAAATATGGGATTACCATTATTCCTAATTGATAAGTATTGTAGATTTCACCAGTTGATGTATTGAAGTTTTGAGAATAGATGTTTTGATTATTGAAAATATTTTGAACGTCAATACCCATTTCATAGTTGGATTTTTTTCCTCCATGTTTAAAATATACTTTTATGTCGGTTCGAAAATAATCAGGAAATTGATAATCAAATGTTTTATCGGTTATATAAACAGGGCGATGCTCTATTTTTGATTTGTCTTTATCTATGGGTGTATATCGGCGTCCTCCGGCCCAGTTTAGTTTGATATCGGCGCCCAATGTTCTTTTTTTGGTTAAGAGTTTTGGGTTTGCACTATTTTTATGAAGTACAAATTCCTTTCCCGCAAGAAGGTTTAGCACATAGTTTGAGTTAAATGCAGTATTTCTTTCAAAATTATCGCTTCCTTTATATTTTGATTCAAATAAACTTCCAGTGGCCAAGAAATAATATCCTTTATTTAGAAAATGTTCAACTGTTATCTCCAATCCATAGTTTGTACCTGTTCCTGTACTTTTAAGAGTGTCAGGGCTCCAAACATAAAAATCTGCTCCTTGATTTAATAGCGAATATTCATCATTTCTATTGGCATTTACTGCCACATCATAAAGGTGTTGGTAATAGGTTTCAGCCTTTAAGCGGATGAATTTTGTTATATTGTAGTCATAGCCCAAAACAATATGATGGCTTTTTTGTAGTGCCAAATCTTTGTTCATTTGTATATAGTGCCCAGGACCAAGATAGGTTTCGCGATTATATGCCGTAGTTGGTAATATTTGGCTATGCAGGCCATATGCCATACTTATTTTTGAATTTTGAGAAGTATTGTATAATACACCAAAGCGAGGTTCAATATTTGAGGTAGAATTATAAGTGTAGAACATATAATCAACCCCGGCATTAAATACCAATCGGTGGTTGAGTTTTAGCTGCCATGTTATATAGGGTCTGAAGAGGTTTGATGAACCTTTGTATGATGTAATAGAATTAAACATGTTCTGTTTTTCTTGAAAAATGCTATCATACATATCACTAACGTAGTAGTTTATTGCAATCCCAGCTTGAAAGTTGTTTTTTTGATTCACACGTTTTTTCAGGAATGTTGAAAAAAGCACACGGTTTTCTTTGAAATTTGAATAATAATATGGGACTATTTCTTTTGATTCAGGAACAATTGAATCTTGGTTTACATAAAAATGATGATAAGAATATGATAGTCCTGTTTTAACAAAAGCAGTTTTGTTTATATGCATTACATGATTTAAGCCAACTACTATCAAGTCAGAACCATTTTTCAAGTCCCAGCCCTCACCACCATAAAACTCAACTTCACTGGTGTCGCGCTCACTATCCAAAAATTGTATTTTACTCTTTCCCCCCATACCATAAAGAGAGAAATTACCTAGCTTTTTTGTTGGAAGGTTTACCTTAAATGAGAAATCCTGATATTTGGGGATTGCCGTTCCTGTTCCGAAAGTCATGCCAATTAATTCAAAAATCTCCATGGTGGAATATCTGTAGTTGGCAATAAAGGATGCATCGGATTTTTTTGAAAATGGCCCTTCTGCTCCCAATTCAAACCCATTAAACCCAACCATTCCCATAAATTCATATTCAGTACTATTACCATTTTTAAGTCGTAAATCAAATACACCAGACAGAGAATTACCATATTCTGCGGGAAATGCTCCTGTTAGAAAGTCGGAGTTGTCCAACTGGTTATTATTTAGTATACTAACTGGTCCTCCTGTTGTTCCAAAAGCTCCATAATGATTAGGGTTTGGGATTTCCATTCCATCCAA
Source organism: Bacteroidota bacterium (assembly GCA_016845105.1). GTDB lineage: Bacteria > Bacteroidota > Bacteroidia > Bacteroidales > F082. Next base: position 32,486 of record JAERTF010000030.1, read on the forward strand.
ACGCCATTGAAGTCCGGATGGTGAATTACCCCTAATTACTATATCATTTCTACTATCTGTTGCCACCTGAACTCCTGCATAGTTAGATGCCATTCGTGCAACATCTCCCCTACTACCAGCATACCTTCTGGTTTCATCAACAGTAAAAGTGCGTGAACTAACTGATGTCATCGTGTTTAGTGAACCTTTTTTGTCAATAGTCCCACTAATAACAACCTCTTTGCCTGTTACCACCATCTCTTCCATGAAAATATTTAAATCAAGTGTTTTACCCGGACGTAGTTCGCGATTTAGTATTTCAACTGTTCGATATCCCACAAACGAAATCTTAAGACTTACTTGTCCAACGGATATATCTTCAAGTAAAAACTGACCAGCGATGTTGGAAACTGTACCTGTAATTGGTGATGATCCAACCAAAACAATATTTGCACCAATAATTGGCTCTCCGGTAACATTATCTCTTATTGTACCGGTTATGTTTTGTGTTATATTCTGTGCAGTTGCTACCAAAGCAAATGCAATTAATATGCAGGCTATAAAAATTTTAATTATTTGATTCATTTTTTGCGGTTAACATTTGGGTAAATTTAGACACTTTAATTAAGAAATTTTAATTGTCACTTAAGTAAGTATTCATACCAAATACATATTATTAAATGACAATGTAAGAATAAAAGGGTCACATTTTAGCTTACGATATTATTAAAACACTGCATTTCTCAAAGTCAAATGGATGTGTTTGCCCTATTATATATTCAATACTTGCATTTCATATTATGTTAGTCTATATTTACAATAATTTTACTTAACTAATAATCATAAAAATGAAGAATTATATTCTGCAATTATTAGTCAGTTCAAATGATGTATTCCGACTTTGATGCAGTGAGGCCATTGGTAAAAGTGGAAGTAATGTATTGTCAATTGAAAACATTGAGCAAAATCAAAAGGTTTATTCAATCCCTGTTGTTTATCTTAATGTAGGTACATATATTATAACAGTAGCAACAGGTGAAAATGTACTTTATCACAAATTTATTAAAACGAAATAATTATGCCTATATTAATTTATTTAATTTTGATAGTGTCGTTAATATGGTCATGTGGACCAAATAAAAGAATTGATAAAGTGGTAGGACAACCAGAAGATGTAGTCATTGATTATTCAGCAGGACCTCCTACTTTAGTATATTCAACTACAAAGGATTATTCAAAGCATGTTCCTGTTTTAATGTCGGATGATAAGTCGAAGATTGTTTCATTTCCACACCCAAGGGACCTCTATTATAAAGGAAATATTTCATATCCAACCCAGCTTGAAGGAGGGTATTTACTAGATAATAGAGGAATATCGAAAAATGTTGCATTTTTGAGTCTATCCTATGACGAATATATCGCGCTTAATGCTATACCTCCAGTTGATAGTTTATATGAACTAGTTGTTGACAAAAGCCCACTTGTTGAATTATACAACTGTGGAAATCGACATCAATACAAAGATGAGGTAAAGGAGTTAAATGCGCTGATTATCAGTAAACAAATTAAAAAGTGTAAAAAAGTTTCCGTAGATTAATAACTTACTAGATTATATTAGACAATGAAGTTTTTATTAAGCTTATTGAACTCTAATTATATCTGATGTTTCTATTTCATTGCTTTTGTTTAGAGCGCGGTCAATGATATGTGCTTTGAATCTTATAGTGTCAAATTCTGATAGTGGATTATAAATAAATAGTGTATCATTAAACACTCCTTTAATGGCTTGGTTACCACTCTCTGGTGTAAGAACCGGAAAACGGGAGTTAAAAGTTAAAGTATCAAAGTGTGATGAATCTGCATTCCACGCTAATATTGGAACCTCTACAAAAACACCAAATTGTTTCTCATAGTATTTAATAATCAAATTGTAATAATAATCACCATCTTTATTAAAAGGTATTAAGGTGTCTCCCTTATCAAGACCGAGATCACCATTTCCATCAGTATATGAAAACACGAGAACTCCACGCTCGGTAATTCCAGTTTCCAAGTTCATCAATACAATGAAGTCATCATAAGTAATCTCAGGAATATCAGGAAAATCCTCAAACTTACGACAAGATAACATCACTGCACCAACAACCAGTAGAAGAATTAGTATTTTTGCTGTGTTACGAATCATATTTTTACCAGAGCATAAAAGTATAAAAATCATGCCAAAAACAGCGGCTTTGAAAAATAGAATATTTAATGTTGATGACTTCAATGAATATAACGATATTGCTCTGGAAATATTTCATTTTCAGTACCAAAACAACTCTATTTATAGGCAGTTTGTCGATTTTTTGAAAATTCCAATTAGACAGATTCATCATTTTTCTAATATTCCATTTATGCCAATTGAGTTTTTTAAAAGGCATAATATAGTAAGTGGTGAATTTATCCCTGATACATTTTTCACTAGTAGTGGAACAACAGGTAAGCAAACAAGTAAGCATTTGGTTACGGACATTAAACTATATGAGAACTCATTTCTTAAAGCGTTTAATCTCTTTTTTGGTGATGTGTCAGATTATATCGTGATTGCACTATTGCCCTCATATCTCGAACGTCAGGGTTCATCCCTTGTATATATGGCAAACCGATTAATATCAGAAAGTGATAAACAGGAAAGTGGATTTTATTTAAATGAATATGAGGAATTACACTCTATACTACACACGTTAAAAGATAAAAACCAGAAAGTAATATTGCTTGGAGTTACATATGCATTACTTGATTTGGCAGAACTATTTCCCATGGAATTTCCTAACCTAATTCTTATGGAAACAGGAGGTATGAAAGGTAAACGCAGAGAATTGATTAGAGATGAATTGCACAGTAAACTTAAAAAAGCCTTTGGTATTAAGAATGTATATTCCGAGTATGGAATGACAGAATTATTATCTCAGGCATATTCAAAGGGTGACGGGTTATTTAATTGTCCACCATGGATGAAAGTAATAATTCGTGATGTTAATGATCCGATTTCAATATTACCAAAAGGTAAAGCTGGTGGTATAAATGTAATTGACTTTGCAAATTTATATTCATGTTCATTTATTGCTACCCAGGATTTGGGTAAAGTAAATGAAGAAGGTAGTTTTGAAATTATTGGCCGCTATGATAATAGTGATGTACGAGGGTGTAATTTATTGGTTAATTAATGAAGATCCCAAATTATGTACTTATGGGCCAGTAACCTTCCATTTAATGTCGATATAATAGTTTCTATAAACCAAAGTTGTTTATTTGCGAAGTTTGTCAGCTTGTGTTCGGGCGTCCTTCTTTAGCTTATCTGCAGCTTTTTCAGCTTCTTTAATTATTTTATCAGCATTTTTGTTCGCTTCTTCAATTAAGTTAGCACCGTTTTTTGAAGTTTCATTTCTTAACTGTTTAACGGCTTCTTTGGCAGCCATTTCTCCAACAAAACCATTTTTTTTGCCTTCTTTAATCAAAGCTTCTGCTTGTTTTTCTGTTTCCTTGTTAAGTAGATCAAGAGCCTCTGATGCATTTTCTTTTATTTTCTTTGATTTCTTTTTTGCTTCCTTTATTAAATAACTTGCCTGTTTGTTAGCATCATCAATTAGCTTTTGGGCCTTTATACCTGCTTCATTACCAAGCTCATTTTGAATAATATCCTTGGCTGTATTTGAACCAGAACTTCCAATATTTTCACCTAACATAGTTTTAATAATGGGATTGTCAATAGTACCTCCGATTGCAATATTAATAGGAATGGAATTCGGCATGCTTATGTTTGTTCCTAGGATATCAGCTTGCGATATTAGATCATCAATAACCTTGTTGGCACTATTTCCAAACTCCGATCTTGGAATTTGAAGTTCTAGTTTATACTCAATTGATTTATCCAATCCTGTTTTTCCAGAAAGTTCAGCATTAATGTTTTTGTAGGAGAACTCGGTTGGCTTTACAAGCAATGTTCCGCTATCAATTTTAAATTGAGTTTCAAAATCATCGATTTCCATATTATTTAGCTGTGCCATATTTAAATCATTGGCAATTTGTGATAATGAATTTAGGCCTGAAATAACGACTTTATTGGTTTTTAGTATGCCCTTGCCAACTAAAGTTGAATAATCAGGCATCATTTTATTATTAAGTAGTGTATTGATATTGAAATTAGCCGAGAAGTTTCCGGTTGCTTTATTGGTTATTGGTATGTAGTTTCTGAAAAGTGCAAACTGATTATATGAACTTGGGATGCTCATATCTTCCATTCGTATATTGAAATCTACTTTTGGATGATTGATGTTTGCAGTTGAATAGCTCCCTTTAATTGTCATCAATCCACCAACAGCTTCCATTTTTAGATTATTTAGGTTAACCATTTGATTAGCAATTACTATTTCACCACCAACATTTTTCATTTCAAGTGAATCGTAAACTAAATTTGTAAAAGTCGACTGAACTGAAAAGTTTATTTTTTTTGGAATCTCAACATTGTAATTTATTGAAGTATCTGTATGAGGGGTTTTCTCCTGATTAGCAATTTTCTCAGAACTCTTTTGCTCTTCATCTTTTTCACCAATAATTTCATCAATGTTCAAATACTCTGATTTTGTAATTAGGTTCCCGGATAAACTACCGGAGTTTAAAAAATAATCAAGATAATCTTCAATTTTACCAGTTGCTTGTAAATCACTTTTCCCTACTAAACACCTGAAATTGACCAAGTCAAGATAACTTGGTGAAAAGTTTAATTGCATATTTGATATTGTTATAGGATCTTTTAAGCTGCTTGTAGTGTAAGTAAAATTCTTTGCTACCATTGATCCCATTGCTAAGAACTCATCATACTTCTCATTCTCAATGGATGATAATTTACCATCTAATTTAATATCTAACATTAAATCCCCTTCAAGTTCATTGCGTTCATGAATTGGATAAAAATCCTTTATTTCTGAAAGTTTAAAATCACCGGTTATTCTTGCCTTTATTTTTGGGTCGGATATTGGGGTTGATAGTTGAAAATTTGCTACAATTGGAACATTACCAAGCTCCATACCAAATTTAGAAACATCTACTATAGTATTGTCAAGCGATCCTCCCTTATTGGTTATACTTGATGTTAGGAAAATATTATTAACTGATTTTGGCAGGTTTGGATATTGAAATTTTCCATTATCAATTTTTGTTGTAAAGCTAAATGATGGAATATTGGTTTCATTGTATATTCCTTTTATATTACCGGTTACGGAAAACGTTCCATCTGCAGTTATCTTCTCGAAATCCTTGGAGTAAATTGCCGGAATAAGGGATAATAGTTCTTTAAACTCATTACCTTTTGAATTAAAAGTTAGAACTAGATTTAAATCTTCATTTACATATGAGACTGAACCATCAAACCCAATAAATAAATTATTTAGAATTAATTCGTTTTTGCCAATTGTGTAAATTTCATTTTTGATATCAGCAATAATATTCGCTTTGTAAACAACTGCAATATTTGATAAGTATGGAATTCCTTCATAAACGACTTCTAGATTTGACATTCTTGTATTTGTATGAAGAATAACGCTCTCAACATCAAGTGCTCCGCTTAGAGTGTGATATAAACCATCAATATATACATTTGTTTTTGAGCCTTTGTCAGCATAGCAAAGTTTACCATTTAGCACTTGAAATTTTTTTATGGATAATCCGTAACTTCCATATTCCTCATTTTCGGTATGGGTTGAGTTATTGTTATTTTCAGAAATACTAATATCATAGTTAGCTTTTCCATCTTTGTTAATTTTAACATTTAATTCGGGTTCGTATAACTTAATACGCTTTATCTCATAGTTATCTCTTCCAACTACACTGGCTATATCAAGTGCCAAAGAAATAGTTTTAACCTTAAGCAAGGTGTCTTCACTAAATTCATCATTGCCAACCACAATTAGAGATTCTATTTCAAGGCTGAAATCAGGGAAACTCCGAAATAGACTAAGGTTAATATCATCAAAATCAATTTCTGCATCAACATTTCTATTTAACTCAACTTTTGTTAGTCGGATTATTTCAGCTTTATAAATTAATGGTAAAATAAACAGTAAAGCCAATAGTATTACAACCAGGACGCCGATAATCTTAAGTAGAGTTTTCATGATAATGAATTTTAAGACAGATGATTATTTCAAATGATGAACGAGTTTATAACACTCATCATAGTCGATAAAATTAGTCATTTTGCATGAATAAGATTATCAAACACCAACTCAAATAAACCAATATCAATAATTACATAGTTTGAACCAGCGAGTCTTCAGTTTTACGTAACAATATTGATTAGAAGAACTGATCCCGAGCATAGGCGAAAGGCCTCATGGGTCATAAGTGCCAGCCTGACACGGTAGGCTGGTTCGCAGCCCCTTGGGGCGAGATAAAATCCATCCTTGATGCCTTGTCTGAATGTGGCAAGGAGATTCATTAACTTTTAAAACAACTTATGCTGACCAGTTTCAAAAGGAGAAATTATTTCTGGGTTATTGTTTTTGGGTGAGTTTACTTTTTCTGAAATTGAATAAAAGTCCATATCAGTTGAACTGAATGAAGTAAGTAGTTTCAGTAGATTACCTTCATCGTAGTCATTCAACCAACTATTTTCGTTTTCTGGCTTTAGGATAACGGGCATCCTGTGATGTATATCTCTAACTGCATCGTTTGCTTTGGTTGTAATTATTGAGAAAGAATCTATCTGACGCCCTTCTGCATCTTTCCAAATTTCCCAAATTCCTGCCATTGCAAAGAGTTTTTCGTTTTTTAAGAAAATTCGATATGGTGTTCTATTATTGTCTTTTTTCCACTCATAAAATCCATTTGCAGGTATTAGGCATCTGCGCTTATTAAACGCTTGTTTGAAGGAAGGCTTTTTGTTTATTGTCTCCGAACGGGTATTAATATTCCTAAAACCGACCTTTGGGTCCTTTGCCCAAAAAGGAATTAAACCCCAACTGAAATAGTTAAGTTTATTGGGTTCAGTATTAGTGATTATGGGTAGTTTTTGTGAAGGAGCACAGTTATAGCTTGGTTTATAAAGCTCATCGAAAACCTCAACATTAAATCGTTCTGAAATATGCTTGCCCTTTACTGAAAGTTGAAATCTACCACACATACTTTCGTATAGTTAACCGGTTTTTATAAAAATACCCCCATTTTTGAAGCCATTGCTAACTATTATACTTGTTAATAAACTTTAGTTTTAATACCTCTGGCTTCAACTTTTTTTGCAATGATATTTAGTTCTTTTTCAGGAATTTTTTTTAGCCCCTTTGCTGGAGTTCCTCTGTCAATTGGATAAAGCATCACATATTCTGGATTAATTTTCTCCAGCACATTTAGCCATTCATTAACCTCAATGTCAGTTGTGTTATCGATCAGTTTCCCATCATACTCACCTCTAAAAAAAAGAGTTTGAATTATTAGCCTACCTTCAAAAGTTAGTAGTCCTTCAATAATCTTATCAAGGGTAATTCCACTCATTGCTTGATTGATATTTTGAAAAGTGCTCTCAATCCCAGAATCGAGTTTCAATATATTTTTATCCACTTTTTTTAGAGCATTTGTTACAGCGGGTTTATGTAACATACTCGCATTTGAAAGTATACTTATTGCTGCTTTTGGGGCATATTTATTACGAGCTTCGATGGTATCATCAATAATTTCAGCAAACTTTGGGTGGATTGTTGGCTCACCATTGCCTGCAAAAGTAATTGCATCAGGCTCATTAACGGTTCCCATTAATTCCTTCAACTTTTTTTCAAGTTTGGTCTTAAAATTATCCCGTTTTGGAAGTACAATTTTAACACCAGCATTTTTGTTAGTCCATCCACATTCGCAATATATGCAATTGAAATTACAATATTTATTATCAACGGGAAGTAGGTTGATACCAAGCGAAACACCTAATCTTCGACTATGCACCGGCCCGAAAATAAGCTCATCAAATAAAAATCCAGACATAAATTATTTTTATGCAAAAATAGATTTAAATTTGATTTTTAGAATTAAGGATCATTTCAAACCATAGTTAATTTTATGTTAAGCTTAAACAAATAGAAATTATTTGAATTAGCAAATTATAGGTTTATGTCATTATTAAAGGAGTTAAAAAAACCACTTGCAAGCGAATTAAAAGAGTTTCAACGGGTGTTTAGGCAATCGGTAAAAACCTCTGTTCCTCTTATTAATGTGATAATGCAATATATACTAAAGGCAAAAGGAAAGCAAATACGGCCTTTAATTGTGCTTTATAGTGCTGGTTTGTTCGATGGAATTAATGACTCAACTTATCGATCTGCTACATTGATAGAACTGTTGCATACCGCAACATTAGTTCATGATGATGTTGTTGATGATTCGGATAGACGTCGAGGGCGTTTTTCAATAAATGCACTTTGGAAAAACAAAATTGCAGTATTGATTGGCGACTATTTATTATCACGTGGAATGTTAACGGCGTTACAAGCAAAAGATTACCACACGCTAGAAATAGTCTCTGAAGCGGTAAAAGAAATGAGTGAGGGCGAATTACTTCAGATCGAAAAAGCCCGAAAATTAGATATTGATGAAACAGTTTATTATGAAGTTATTCGAAAGAAAACAGCTTCATTACTTGCTTCTTGTTTTGCAGTAGGAGCGGCCTCAGCAAAAATGAGTGAGGAAAATATCCAAAAGATGTGGAAGATTGGTGAATATACAGGCATGGCTTTTCAAATTAAGGATGATATCTTTGATTTTGAGAGTAATAATGATATTGGTAAACCAACAGGTATTGATATAAAAGAAAAGAAAATGACCCTTCCACTTATTTTTTTGCTAAATAATTCATCTTTTTTAGAAAAACGAAAAATTATTAATATTGTAAAAAGACACAATAATAATAAAGAAAAAGTTACTTGGTTAATTGATGCAGTAGTTATGTCGGGAGGTATAGATTATGCAACTGATAAGATGCTAGAATTTAAATCGAAAGCTTTGTTATTGTTAAAAGAATTCCCAGAAAATGAATCAAGAGATGCCCTTGAACAGATTATTGAGTTTACAATTGACAGAAAGAAATAATTATTAAGCCATTTTTAATGTGAATGAAAATGTAGTGCCTACTCCAATATTACTTCTTACACTAATGGTTTGACGATGTGCTTCAATAATATGTTTAACTATTGCCAGTCCCAATCCTGTTCCACCAGTATCACGTGACCTGCTAAGGTCAGTTCTGTAAAACCTCTCAAATACCCTTACTATATTTTCTTCGGGAATGCCGATGCCATTGTCTTCAACTTCAATCAGGTAGTTGTTATGAAAATTATAGAATGAAATCCTGATCCATGCATTTTCAGTGTTCCCATATTTAATGGCGTTGTCAATTAAATTTATTAGTACTTGACGAATCCTTTTTTTATCGGCTTTAACTTTTATTGATTTTGATAAAGTATTACTAATGGAAATATTCGTATTGTTCTGAGCAGCCTTTTGCTCCATGAAATCAATGACTTCTTTAGTCAGTTCAAGTAGGTTAAATTCTTGTTCTTTAAGTTGAAGGTTAGGGGATTCGAGTTTTGCAATATCTTCTAAGTCTTCAACTAGTGCAATCATTCGATTTACACTCTTTACTGTTTTTTTTAAATACTTTTTGTTTATTGATTTATCTTCAATTCCTCCTTCAAGTAAAGTAAGAATGTAGCCTTGAATATTAAAAATAGGAGTTTTTAATTCATGTGATACATTTCCTAGAAATTCGCGACGATAGGTTGCCATTTCTTTTAGGTCATCAATCTCGCGCTTTTTCTCCTTGCTCCACCTTAGTACAACCTGATTTACGATTTCCAGGACATCACTTTTATTTCTAGAGTTTCTCGACTTATCGGGTTTCGGTTGTAACTCACCGATTGTTTTATAAATAACTTTGATTTTATAATTAAAAAACCTGTTAATACTGTAATTCAATATCACAAAAGCTATTAAAAAAATTAGCGAAAGCATTCCTGAGAACATGAGAATGCTAAGAGTATAATTAGATATAAAAAAAATGGAAACAATAATTCCAGCTACAATAGTTATTAAAAACGCATTTAATAAAGCTATATTTTTTGGTGTATTAAGGGCCATAATTTATCTGTTGAATTTATATCCAACACCTTTAACTGTGCGTATAAACTCTTGTCCTATTTTTTCTCTAATCTTTCTTATGTGTACATCTATAGTTCTATCACCTACTATCACATCATTTCCCCAAACTTTCTGAAAAATCTCTTCTCTTGAAAATACTTTGTCTGGTGCTGAGGCTAGTAGGTAAACCATCTTAAATTCCTTATTGGGAAGAATTATTTCTGAACTATCCTTTATAATAACAAACCTCTCTTTGTCAATAATTATTTCTTTAATTTTAATAATGTTTTCTTTGGGATTTTGTTTAGATGAAAAGCGACGAAGGATTGCTGCAATTCTACTAAGTAATACCTTTGGTTTTATTGGTTTTGTTACAAAATCATCAGCACCAGCTTCAAAACCAGCAATTTGAGAATAATCTTCTGATCGTGCTGTTAAAAACACAATAATTATATCTTGTAAACTTTCGTTTTTTCTAATCTCCTGTACTGCAGATATACCATCCATTTCGGGCATCATTACATCCATTAGAATAAGAGTAGGCTTGTGTTTTTTTGCTTTTTCAACAGCTTTAATACCATTGTTTGCAGTAAAAACTCTGTAACCTTCTTTCTTAAGATTATAGCTTAGAAACTCAACTATATCTTCATCATCGTCCACAAGCAGAATACTGAACTTGCTATTATCCATTATATTATTATATATCGTTTATTTGTTGCAAGGTACCAAAAATTATACTTTTAGGTTAAATCACATATTAATTTTAGGTTAACAATTAGCCGTTAATCTCGGGTGATAAATGTTCAACATTAAATATTACTCTATCAAATATCGTTAAATTTGCGAAAAAATACTACTTATTTGACTACACAAAACATTACCGAAAAGTTGAGTACAATGGTGAGGGCTCTCCCAGGAAAACCAGGAGTATATCAATATTATGGTAAGGATAATAATATTATCTATGTAGGAAAAGCAAAGAATATAAAGAAACGGGTAGGAAGTTATTTCACAAAATCTAATCAGTCGGGGAAACTCAAAGTTCTTGTTAGCAAAATTTGTGATATAAAATTCATTGTAACGGAAACAGAGTTAGATGCTCTTCTTCTTGAAAACAATCTCATAAAAAAATATCAGCCACGGTATAATATACAGCTTAAGGATGATAAAACGTTTCCGTGGCTTTGTTTAAAAAATGAACCATTTCCACGGCTTTTTCCAACAAGAGTGGTAGTTAATGACGGTTCTGAATATTTTGGCCCCTATGCTTCGGTTCGAATGATGAAGACCATACTAGATATAGTAAAACAACTTTACCAGCTCAGAACATGTACATTAAATCTCTCGGAATTAAGAATCAAAAAAGGAAATTATAAAGTTTGTCTTGAGTACCATATTGGAAACTGTAAAGGTCCGTGCATTGGAGCACAATCCGAAAAAGATTATAAAGATACAGTTGGTCAGATAAGGTCAATTATAAAAGGAAATATTGGATCTGTTATTTCTGAACTAACTCAGTTGATGTCTGGTTTTGCAGATAGTTATGAATTTGAAAAGGCTCAGGTTGTTAAGGAAAAGATAGAATTACTTGAAAAATATAAGAGCAAGTCGACAATAGTTAATCCAAAAATTCATAATGTGGATGTGATGTCGATGGTTAATGGTGATAATAACTCTTACATTAACTATTTAAAAATTATAAATGGAGCTATAGTTCAATCACATACGGTTGAAATAAAAAAGAAGTTAGCTGAAACTGATGTTAAGGTATTAACTTTTGCTATTCTCGATTTCAGACAGCGGTTTGAAAGTGAATCCAAAGAAATTATACTTCCTATGATTCCTGAGCTTGAATTGCCAGGTGTTAAAATAACTGTTCCAAAACGAGGAGATAAAAAGCAGCTATTGGATCTTAGTGAAAGAAATGCGAAACATTCAAAAATCGAACGTCAAAAACAAAAAGATTTAATTGATCCCGATAGACACAAAAAAAGAATCTTAGCTAGGATGCAAAAAGATCTTCATATGAGTGTAGCACCTATTTGTATTGAGTGTTTTGATAATTCTAACATTCAAGGTGATTACCCGGTAGCGGCAATGGTACAGTTTATTGATACTTTACCAAATAAAAAGGCGTATAGACATTTTAATATCAAAACAGTGGAGGGAGCAAACGACTATGCATCAATGGAAGAGGTAGTGAAGCGGAGGTATACCAGGTTAATAGATGAAAATAAAGAATTACCTCAATTAATAATTGTAGATGGTGGAAAGGGGCAGCTAAGTTCGGCAGTTAAAGCTCTAAAGTCAATAGATCTATATGGCAAGGTTACAATAATTGGTATTGCAAAACGACTGGAAGAGATTTATTTTCCCAACGATTCTATTCCCCTGTATCTTGATAAAACTTCAGAAACCCTTAAAATAATTCAGCGACTGAGAGATGAAGCACATCGTTTCGGTATAACTCACCATCGAAAAAAAAGAGAAAAAGGAACAATAAAGTCTGTGTTAACTAACATTGAAGGGGTTGGGCACACCACCGCTCAGAAGCTACTATGGAAGTTTAAGTCTGTAAAAAAGATTAGAAAAGCTGATTTATCAGACATAGTTGAGGTAATTGGTAAGGCAAAGGCGGAAATAGTTTTCAATTATTTTAATAAATCCGACTAGAATTTAAACTTTCAAATATTTGGCTTAATTTCATTAAAGCACATAAAAAGAAAAGTCCCTAGACCAGGCGGTCTGGGACTTTTCACATATTAACCTAAAAACCCTCATGATTGAGGGATAACCCAAAAAATTAACCTGCTAAAGTTAATAGTTCTATGAAGAACCACTGCAAATATACAACATTTTATATAGTTTCCTTCTAAATAACCCATTTTTTT
>JAERTF010000031.1 GCA_016845105.1 Bacteroidota bacterium
TTCGCTGCACTCATAAATATCATATCCGCCGCCTTTTTAATATCTTCGTTTTACACATGGGACTACGTTTAGCTCCTCATTGTGTGGCATTTAACAGAATGATGAAAACATCACAATGATATGAGATTATTTTTATTACTATTCATTATAAATATACCCATCCATTTTTATGCTCAGGAGGTTCCTCCAGTTGACTTTTATTACAACAGAATAGATTCTGCTATTTGTAATGATCAAATACAAAGATTAAGCTTTTTAAATGATACTGATACAACAGAATACTTTATTGAATACAGTTATAGCCACTCAAACAATAAGATAAAAGAAATAACAACCGGATATTTGAAATCACGAATACCCATTGGAAAGTATGAAACTATTGATAGTAGTAAAAATTTAATATACTGTTTGGATTTTGACACAATACCTATCGGTTATCAAGAACTACAAAAGATTGCAATAGAAAATAATATTGACTTAAATAATAGAAAAGTATATTATAATCATAAATCCGTGTTTGATTTACCCAATGATGGAAATTGGACTATTCCACTAGATGAACAACATTTTAGCCACTATTCAGAACATGAGGAATTATGGATAAATGGAATAACTGGAGAAACAGAAACTTCTTCTTTCACAGTTATGTTTCAACCAGCATACTCTGAAAAAGATTTTGCAGAACCTCGGTTCATTGGTGGTGAAAAGGGATTAAGAAAATACTTGAATGAAATGTCAATCTATCCAATTTCAGAGTCTGGTGAGAAATGGGTACAAGTTTCATTTGAAATTGATAGTACTGGTAAAACACAGAACATTATTATAAATTGTACTAAGTCGACAAATCGTAATAAAGAAGCAATAAGACTTGTCGAATCAATGCCAAACTGGATCCCAGCAAAAGACAGAAATGGTAAAAAAATTGATGTTAATTGGAAACTTAGGATAATGTTTAATTAAAAAAAACGCCACACAACAACAAATATAATTCATGCCGCAGCTGAGTAGCCCTATGAAAATGAATTATAAAATTGAAAATACGTAAACCACAGACACTTATCGAATAAGATGCGGCACGCATCATATTCAAAACGTTGGCAGCAAGGCGAATTCCCGCCGCACATTTAAGCACTTTTGGTTTTTTCTTTCTTGATCATTAATGCAGACAGGTGATATACAAAAACCAAAAAAGCTTAAATTTAGGCCTCGCTTAAATAATGAATGGACATAAATGATAGGACATAAAAATTGAATGGATAAAAAAATATTAATAATACTATTGATCCTTTCCTCATTTCAGAACTTGATTGTATCACAATCACGGTGGTCAAATAACTATCTTGAGGGTGAAGATCCTTTTGGTGAGTGTATTATAGAAAGTTATGATAACGGTTATCTGCTTGCAGGTCGTTATGGCCCAAATTATCCAAGTTTTAATTGGCTTTTAAAAACAGATGTTAATGGAAATGTTCTATGGATGAAAACTTTAGGAGAAGAAAATAGCTTTTTGGTAACATCCCTTGGTTTAGATCAATCGGATGACGGAAGTGTTTTTCTTGTAGGAAATACCTCTCACTACAGTGAAAACAATTATGATCCAATTATAATGAAATTAAACAGTTGTGGAGAGAAAGAATGGTGCAAAGTTTTTATCGAAGATGATAATAATTATGCAGATGCAATAGTTATAACGCAAGATAATGGGATTGTGGTATTATTACGTTACATGAGTACAATACCATTTACAGATAGAATATGTCTTGCAAAATTTAATTCCTCAGGTAGTTTACAATGGAAACATTGCTACAATGGTTTGGATACTTCAGTTTACAATGAAGATGGACGCGATATCACATTAACACCAGATAATGGTTTTTTAATTACGGGTGAATGTGATTATGAATCTCCAATCCCACCGCATGCTTGGTGGAGCAAACCATATTATATAAAAGTAGATTCTATGGGTAATTTTGAATGGGAAAAGGTTGTTCACGGTGAAATTACTGATAAAGGTGGTGCAGCTTGGAATACAGTGCTAAGCCATGATAGTAACTATTACTACTCATCAATTAGCCATTATTACCATCCACCATATGGTAATGCCCCTGCATTGTTAAAAATGGGGCTTGATGGCGCTGTAATAGATATTTATGATCTTGCCCCAATAGGTGATTATGGTAAAATGGTACAAGCAAAGTTTATTACCAATACAACGCTGTTGGCCAGTGCTACCTGGGGTGAAGGCGGAGGCCCTCAGGCAGTTGTGATTGACACTCTCGGCAATATACTACACTCTAATAGATTACTTGAGAATGAATGGATGGCAAATACAGAGGTAACGTATGACAAAAAGCTGTTGTTTTTAACAAATATTCATGATCAATATGATAATTTCAGTACATTTCTATTCAAGTTGAACCAACAGTTGGAAAGCGACACTATCTATTCTCAACCATTTGTTTATGACAGCCTTTGTCCGTATCAAATAGTAGATGACACCATTAGTCCTGGTAATTGTGGACTTATAGTTGGCATAAAAGAAATATTTCCGGAAAGAAACTCTAGTAGTTTATTAAAAATATTTCCAAATCCTACTAAACACAAATTCACAATTGAAAGTAATATAACTAGTACATTTGGTACAGTTGTCGAGATACATGATTTATATGGAGTAAAGATTAACACATATAATTTAAATGCTGGTCAAAACAGAATAGAGATAGATGTAAGTAGTTGGATTAATGGATTATACCTGGTTCGTGTTCTTCACAAATCCGGAATAGTAGAAAATGGTAAAATAATTGTTCAATAGTAGGGCGAGATAATTTTTTATTGTCACAATAATCTTAGCTTCGATTACAAGCACATTGCCAAGTCGCTAAATGCTTGCGCTCAATCCAAAACTTGTCAATAAGCTTGTAATCCCTGCCGTCAAGAATAGAACGCCCAGCTGCCAACACGCAATAAAAAACATAGGGCGGAAAGTAGTAAAGTTTGAAAATGCTTACAATAAACAAAATATCAACGGTCAGACAAATGAGAAGTGTCACATGCCCTACGTTTCTTATTGCCAACCGTTACCAACAAGCCAAAGAAAGAAACGACAGTAGTAATTTTGCAGTCAGAAAAAAGAGATAAAATGAACAGCCAACACACAAAACAGCACATTCGCAAGCCCCGACACACAAGCCAAAGCTTCTGCTTGCAAAAGAGCTGTTTTCTTGCCAACGCACTGGTGGTAAATTGATACATTTGTGATAAGTAGAAACGGATAGAGTTAAAATGACAATAGAACAATACATAGACAACATAAACAAACGCTACAAATTAGGAAATGCGACTGAGCATACATTTCGTGGCGATTTACAACAATTGATTGAAAGTTTAGTTCCAACAGTTCGTGCAACAAATGAACCGAAAAGGCAAAGTTGCGGAGCACCTGACTACATCTTGACTAAAAAAGATATTCCTGTTGGATTCATTGAAGCAAAGGACATTGGCGACACCGATTTGGAGGGGAAAAAGAAAACTGGACACAGAGAACAATTTGACAGGTACAAAGCTTCTTTGAGTAATTTGATTTTCACAGATTATTTGCGTTTTCATTTATACCATGACGGAGAACTAATTGCAAAAGTTGAAATTGGAGAGATTACTGACAAAGGAATTGCTCCACTCAGCAATAATTTTAGCAGTTTTGAAAACTTAATAAAAGATTTTTGTGCACAAATAGGACAAACTATAAAAAGTTCAAAAAAATTAGCCGAAATGATGGCGGGAAAAGCTCGTCTTCTTTCAGATGTTATTGAAAAGGCTTTGAATAGTGATGAAAACAATCAAGAAGATAGTACTCTTAAAGAGCAGTTAACTGCCTTTAAAAGTATTTTAATTCACGATATTACTCCTAAAGAATTTGCAGATGTTTATGCTCAAACCATTGCTTACGGAATGTTTGCAGCTCGCTTGCACGACCCTACATTAGATACTTTTAGTAGACAAGAAGCAGCTGAATTAATACCTAAATCAAATCCATTTCTAAGAAAATTATTTGGCTATATCGCTGGACCTGATATTGACGATAGAATTAAATGGATTGTAGATAATCTAACAGAAATATTTTTAGCCTGTAATGTTGAGGAAATTCTAAAGAATTATGGGAAGACAACAAAAATTGAAGACCCAATTATCCATTTTTATGAAGATTTTTTAGCAGAATATGACCCAAAATTAAGAAAAGCAAGGGGCGTTTGGTATACTCCTGCTCCAGTAGTAAACTTCATTGTGCGTTCTGTTGATGAAATTTTAAAAACTGATTTTGATTTATCTCAAGGATTAGCAGATACTTGTAAAACCAAAATCTCAATAAATACACAAACTCCCGACAAACGTTCAACAACTGGATACAAGAAATCAGTACAAGATATTCACAAAGTACAAATTTTAGACCCAGCAACAGGAACAGGTACGTTTTTAGCGGAGGTAATTAAACAAGTAAACAAAAGGTTTAATGGGCAAGAGGGTATTTGGAGTGGGTATGTCGAAAACCATCTATTGCCTCGCTTAAATGGATTTGAATTACTAATGGCGAGTTATGCGATGGCACATTTACAAATTGACCTTTTGTTAAAAGAGAGTGGTTTTAAGCCAAGCAAAACACAAAGAACAAAGGTGTATTTGACAAATAGTTTAGAAGAAGCTCATCCAGACACAGGTACTCTATTTGCAGGTTGGTTAAGCAATGAGGCAAATGAAGCAAACTTTATAAAGCGAGATACTCCAGTAATGTGTGTTGTTGGAAATCCTCCTTATTCAATTTCATCTTATAACCAGTCTACATACATAGATAAGTTAATGGAACTTTATAAAAAGGATATTAAAGATGAAAAAAACATTCAACTTCTAAGTGATGATTATGCAAAGTTTATAAGATATTGTCATCATAAAATTGAACAATCCGGAAATGGAGTAATAGGCCTAATTACAAAGAATACTTATCTTAATGTAACAGCCTTTAAAGG
>JAERTF010000032.1 GCA_016845105.1 Bacteroidota bacterium
CACCACCACCACCACCACCGCCACCAGTTGATCCTCCAGTAACAACTACTGTAAACTTTGATGGTAGTCTGGCATATGAAGATTTATGGCCTGGTAAAGGTGACTTTGATTTCAATGATTTAATTGTAAACTACGATTTTAGTGTTACAAAAGATGATGATGAAAAAGTATTAAGCATTACTGGCGTATTTACTGTTTATGCTTTTGGTGCTACTTTTTATAATGGATTTGGTTATTCATTGCCAAACGTTAGTCCTGACCAAGTAATAAGTGTTACTGGTTATGATATGCAACCAACAAATATCTTTACGCTTGACGCAAATGGGCTTGAAGCTAATCAAACAGATGCTACCGTTATTGTATTTGATGATTCTTATAATATACTACAACACCCTGGAGTTGGGATTGGTGTAAATACTGAAGCAACTACTCCTTATATTCCAATAGATTCTGTTGTTATACAAATGGTTTTCTTTGATAATGGTTCATTTGCACCAGGAGGTGCTGTAAGTTTTGATGATCTGGATATAGGTAATTTTAATCCATTTATAATTGTTAATCAAAATAGAGATGTTGAAGTTCACTTACGTGATTTTGCACCATCTGACTTAGTTGATCCAGCTATTTTTGGTACCATTGAAGATGATAGTGATATTGGTCAGAACAGATATTATACCACTGTACATAATTTACCTTGGGCTATAAACTTGCCTGTTGTTTTTGAATATCCATATGAGAAAAAGGAAGTTACAGCGGCTTATTTAAAATTTGCTGAATGGGCAGAAAGTGATGGAGTTGATTACTCTGATTGGTATGAAGATAAACCTGGGTATAGAAATGATGTATATATATATACACCACCAAGTAAATAACATAATAATAATTAGTAAAAAAGCCTCGGTGATCTCGGGGCTTTTTTCTTTTTTTGTCGTATTAATCTAAATTACCTGATATCATATATTCTGTGTATATTTTTTTTTAAAATATAATATAAACACTTGTTTTATGATATATTTACCACCTCAGAAATGCTTTTCATTTTTACTCACAATATTGATTATTTCAATGGTAGCACATGACTGGTATTTACATTTGGATATGTCGCATATCGAAACATAACCACAACATGGCTTAGTTTTATTATCATCCTTCATATTCACAAAAGCAAAAACGAAAGAGCGATTACCTCAATTCTTCGGTACTTCTCTTTCTTACTAAGCTTTCGTTTCTATTCAGAATTCAATAAAAATATGCCAACACAAAGGTTAGTATAATAACGCCAATTGTCTACTAATCTGCATAAAAAAAGCCGTACTACACTGTGTAATACGGCTTTTAGTTTATTATTTAAACAATGATTATACTACTCCTTGAGCTAGCATTGAATCAGCAACTTTTACGAAACCTCCAATGTTGGCACCTTTAACGTAATCAATGTAATCACCTTCTTTACCCCATTCAACACATGTTGTGTGAATGTCTTTCATAATTTGGTGAAGTTTTTCATCAACTTCTTCACGTGTCCAGTTAAAACGCATTGAGTTTTGGCTCATTTCAAGTCCAGAAACAGCAACACCACCAGCATTAGCAGCTTTACCAAGTCCATAAAGGATTTTAGCTTCTTGATACACAGCAATAGCTTCAGGAACAGAAGGCATATTTGCACCTTCACTAACTACGAAACAACCGTTTGCCATAAGAGCTTTTGCTTCTTCTTCGTTAACTTCGTTTTGAGTCGCACATGGCATTGCAACATCACATTTAACACCCCATGGGCGCTCACCTGGGAAGAATTCACAACCATATTTATCAGCATATTCTTTAATACGGCCACGTTTAACATTTTTAAGCTCCATTACAAATGCTAATTTCTCAGCATCAATTCCTTCAGGGTCATAGATGTATCCTGATGAATCAGAAAGTGTAACAACTTTGGCACCAAATTCGGTTGCTTTTTCAGTTGCATATTGAGCAACATTACCAGCACCAGAAACAGTACATACTTTACCTTTCATACTGTCTCCACGAGTTTTTAGCATTTCTTCTGCAAAATAAACAGTACCATAACCAGTAGCTTCAGGACGAATTAATGAACCACCCCACTCAATACCTTTTCCGGTAAGAACGCCTACAAATTCATTTCTTAATCTTTTATATTGTCCAAAAAGGAAACCAATTTCACGTCCACCTACTCCAATATCACCGGCAGGAATATCTGTGTTAGGACCAATGTGACGGAAAAGTTCGCTCATGAAACTTTGAGTGAAACGCATAACTTCATTGTCTGATTTTCCTTTTGGATCAAAATCTGAACCACCTTTACCACCACCCATTGGAAGTGTTGTCAGGCTATTTTTAAATACTTGTTCAAATCCCAGGAATTTCAGGATACCTTGATTCACGCTGGGGTGAAAACGCAGACCGCCTTTGTATGGACCAATGGCTGAGCTGAATTCAATCCGGAAACCACGGTTTACCTGGATATCACCACGATCATCACGCCATGGCACGCGGAAACTGATAACGCGTTCTGGATCAACGATACGCTCTAAAATGTTTGCGTGCAAATAGTGAGGATTTTCCTGAAGATAATCCCACAGTGATTCGACAACTTCACGAACTGCCTGGTGAAATTCATTTTCCGATGGATTCTTGGCGACTATATAGGCCATGAAATCATCAACAGATTTGTACATCTAATCTTCTCCTAAAAATTAAAAAAGAAATTTTCCTTAGCTGATCTGCTTTAAATCAAGTCTGCTACTTTAAG
>JAERTF010000033.1 GCA_016845105.1 Bacteroidota bacterium
TTCTAAATCAATATATAAGTTTTATTGTAAAGATTTTGGAGAGTTAAATCAACGTTTTTATGTTAATTAGTAATTATTCAGATAAGTACATAGAAGCGGGATGTGATGAGGCTGGAAGAGGTTGTTTGGCTGGCCCTGTTATTGCAGCAGCTGTTATACTACCAAAAGGATATGAAAATAGTCTTTTAAATGATTCAAAAAAAATAAACGAGAAAACCAGATATAAACTTCGTGAAATAATCGAAAATGATGCACTCGAATGGGCGATTGGATCATATTCTCCTGCCGAAATAGATGATGTAAACATATTAAATGCCTCTTTCTTCTCAATGCATCGTGCATTGGATAAACTAAAACTGAAACCTGAGCTACTATTAATTGATGGAAACAGATTTAAGCAATATGGCAATGTTAAGCATGAATGCATAGTTAAGGGTGATGGTAAATACATGTCAATTGCTGCAGCTTCAATATTGGCTAAAACATATCGTGATGATTATATGAAAAAAATTCATCTATTGCATCCATATTACAATTGGAATAAAAATAAAGGATATCCTACTTTGCAACATAAGATTGCCATACAGGAACATGGTATTACAGAATTCCATAGAAAAACGTTTAACAACAAATTGCAGTTAAAAATTAATTTCTAAGACTTATATACGTCTTTCATACTTAGCCCTATTCTCTTTCTTTCAATATCTACTTCAATTACTACTACTTCAACCTGTTGATTTATTCGTAGATAATCAGCTGGGTTTGAGACATACTCATTGGCAATTTGGCTTTTATGAAGTAATGCCGATTCATGAATTCCTAAATTAATAAATGCTCCAAATGCCGTAATATTTGTCACTGTTCCATTTAATTTCATACCTGGTGATATATCCGAAATAGTCTTAATATTACTGTCGTATTTAAACGTTACAAATTTCTTTCTTGGGTCGCGACCTGGTTTCTCAAGTTCTTCAAGTATGTCATTAAGAGTAACTATGCCTATTTTGTCATCAATAAATCTATCAAGATTTAAAGTGGATTTAAGTTCCTTGTCACCGATAAGCTGTTCCAGTTTAACACCTTTATTTCTTGCAATTCTATATACAACTTCATAATGTTCAGGATGAACAGCTGTTGAGTCAAGTATATTATCTCCGTTTTTAATTCTTAAAAAACCTGCAGCCTGTTCAAATGCTTTTTTACCAAGTCCGGGTACTCTTAACAATTCATTACGATTGTTGAAGTTACCGTTGTTATTCCGGTAATCAATAACACTGTATGCAATCTTCGGACCAAGCCCCGAAACATATGTAAGCAATTCTTTACTTGCTGTATTTAGATCAACACCTACTTTATTTACACAAATTTCAACTGTTGATTGAAGACTTTGTTTTAGTGATTTTTGATTTACATCATGCTGGTACTGTCCAACACCAATTGATTTTGGGTCAATCTTTACTAGTTCAGCCAATGGGTCGAGCAGTCGGCGACCAATTGACACAGCACCTCGTACGGTTATGTCATATTCGGGAAATTCTTCTCTGGCTGCCGCTGATGCCGAATATACAGAGGCACCATCTTCGTTTACTGATACAGCTATAATATCACGTTTAAATTTAATTCGTTCTATTAATATCTCCGTTTCGCGTCCGGCTGTACCATTTCCAATGGCAATGGCTTCAATATTGTGTGAATCAACGAGATTATTAATCTTTTTCATTGCCATCGTTGTTTCGCGCTGTGGAGGATGAGGATATATTGTGTCGTTATGTAATAATTTCCCGGTTTTATCTAAACAAACAAGTTTACATCCTGTGCGAAAACCAGGGTCGATTGCAAGCACTCTTTTTTGCCCAAGTGGTGGAGCCAATAGTAGTTGATTTAGATTATCACCAAAAACCTTAATTGAGGTTTCGTCTGCTTTTTCTTTTAGATTAGCCCGAATTTCTGTTTCCAAAGTTGGAAAGATTAAGCGCTTTACAGCATCAATAATTGCTAGCTTTTTTTGAACTGCACTTGGACCATCCTTTTTTATAAGTCGTGAAGTCAAAAATTGAATAGCAACTTCTTTATCTGGTTCAATTTTAAGTTTTAGGAAACCTTCTTTTTCACCCCTATACATAGCTAGAATTCTATGGGAAGGGGCTTTGTTTGCACGTTCCGACCAATCAAACCAAGCATTGTATTTTGCTCCCTCTTCTTCTTTACCTTTTGAACATTTCGAACTTAGGATGCTTTGTTTCTCAAATTGAGATCGAAGCTTTTGTCTAACCCATTGATATTCGTTTATCCATTCGGCAATTATATCTCTTGCCCCGGATAGGGCTTCTTCAATGTCAGTTACATTAAGTTTTTGAGAAACGAATTTAGATGCTGCTTCCTCAATATTGGTTAAGTTTTCGGACATTATCATTTTTGCAAGAGGTTCTAATCCCTTATCTCGAGCAATTATCGCTCTGGTTTTTCGTTTTGGCTTATATGGAAGATAGATGTCTTCAACCTCTGCAATAGTTATGGCCTGGTCAATTTTAATCTTTAATTCAGCGGTCAGTAGATTCAGCTCTTCTAGTAATTTAATAACTGATTTTTTCCTGTCATCAAGCATTAGAGCACGATCCCAGTCCCTTTTGATTTCTAGCAGTTGAATATCCGTGAGCTCACCTGTGTATTCTTTTCTATATCTGGCTATAAATGGTATTGTAGCTCCATTACTAAGTAATTCAATTGCTTTATCTATTTGCCATTCAGCAATGTTTAGTGATAGTGCTATTTGTTTTACTGAATTTCTCAAAATTAATGAACTTTAGGCTTGTGAACAGATTGATAAACTACAATAAAATCTATCTGATAAGTGTTACTGTACCAGTATTTTTAATATCAATGCTTGCCTGTATTCCACTTTCAAAGCTGGTAAAGATCGATGAATATACATAGGTTCCCATTGGTGCTGGTGTACCATTTTGATTCCCGTCCCAACCAACTACAGGATCGTCTGTTTCAAATACCATTTGGCCCCATCTATCAAAAATCATTAATTGATATTTCGAAATAGCACTTATATCACCTACTACTTTAAAAGATTGATTATCACTAATGGTACTAATTGGCTTAAATGCATTGGGATATACTAAACTTGCAAATTTTATTTGAACAGTATCCGAGTTGGTACAACAATTAAAATCAGTAACTGTTGCAATGTAGGTTCCTTCTTCATTAACATCAAGATATTGATCGGAACTTCCAGTTGGGCTCCATGCATAAATATCCATACCATCACCGGCATCAAGCCTAATGGAGGACCCGGTAAGTATATATATAATTTCAGAGCCCTGACCAATATCAATTGAAGGAAGAGGGTTGATAGTTACAGGTTCTGAAAACTCATAGTCATTGCCATCATACGTTTCTATGAGTTTTACATTATATGTTCCATCCATACTAAAAATATGTTTTGGATTCATGGGATCTATTAATATAGTTGTACCTCCCGCGTTATCAAAATCCCATGTGGGTATTAAATTTGCAGTGTTTCTGATCACAAAATTTGTTGTGTCATTAAGGCATTGATTTAAATAATAAAAGTGGGGTATATCTAAAAAGCTTGAAACGAAATCCGGGAATCCAGCTTGGGTACCCGCGCCATTCAAAAACATGCCATTATTATTTGTATAGTTTAGCTCGTTAAAGTTACATGCTAAACCAGGTCTATTCGGATTGTTAATTACACTCAAATTAGGCAATTGTACGCCGCTTTCTTTTGTTTTCGAAACATAAACCTTACCATCTGCACCAAGTTGTAAACCTTGCATCGTACTATCTAAAGTGGTTCCTGCATAAGCAAACTTATTTATAACTGTTGGGTTCGCAAATGGTTGATTCGACATCAAATTAAATTGTATTAAGTAACTTGTGTCGCTACTAACTGGTGATGTTGAGATATATAGTTTTGTGTTGTCTGGCGAAAATTCAACACCATATGGGTAATATAAGTATCCAGGGTTACTTGTAATAGGGTTGCTAACAGAACCTGTAGAATTGTCGAAATCAAGTATTTCTACTATCCCGTCAATGGGAAGTGAAAGCGCAATTTTTGAGCCATTTGGTGATGCTTTCATATATCCAACCTGGTTACTAACATCTCCTGTTTGAGCATATCCAATGGTGCTTTCGATTGGGGAGGATATAATACCAGATGTATCAACTTGAAAAGCATAGAACTTGTTCCCTTTGTTTTGTCCAAAACCGTGTAATACAATCCAATAATCATTATTGTTTTGATGCTTTACAGCACATATTGTTTTTGAGTTTTCGCTTAGTAGTAGATTATTTTTTGATTCAACTTGACCCAGACTATTATTGGTAAAGTCAACAACTGAATAATTAATTCCCTTGGTTTTTATCTGTGGTATGTAAATATTTGTAGTTATTATAAAGTATTTATAACTATTGCCAGGATGTGGAACTATTATTGAGGATTGACCTTGATATTTGCTTCCTGATAATCCAGTACCATTTTGCATAATATTATAGCTTTTGTCCCATACAGTTTCACCATTTGTAAAAAATAACAAATTTCCATCTGCATCTGAAATAGATGAAGACCCAAATGGAATACCATAGTTCAATGAAGTAGGTATAATATCAGGAGGACTATTAGTAAAGTCTATCCTGGCATTAACACCAAAAATCCACGTATCCGCCATATGTGGGACAATATAGTTGCATGAATTATTTTGTGAGAATATAGTAGAACTTGAAATTATTATAGTAGCAATAATTATAGCCAATTTATTTGGCGAAAGGATTTTTTTCATTGGTTTTGGTAGAATGATTTGTAAAAAATGCTATTTATACTATTCTAATTTTTTATTATTCGATTGTTAAATATGCCATTTTCATGGGATACACTAATCATGTAAACTCCCTTTGGTAAAGTTTTTAAAGAAATGCTTTTTGAGTAGTTGCTGCCAGGTAATATATCCTCTTCATGTTGCCAAATTATTCGTCCTGTGATATTTGATAATGAAATTGATATTAGTCCGTCGAGGTCTGATATAACAACTTTTGTAAATTCAGTTGCGGGGTTGGGCATAATTGACACATTTCTAGATATTCCTCCATTTTCATCAATTCCAATGCTACATTCATCGAAATCGAATATAATTGTAATTGTATCCTGACCAGCACAACCAGTTACAGGGTTTTCTGCCAAAGCCCAGTACGAATCAATTACAATCCAACTACCATTTGTTGAGGCAGAAATTGATTTAGAGGTTGCTGATGTTGACCATAAATAATTCATTAACGGAGGATTAATCGGATCACCGGCATCCAACAATACCGAATCCCTAACGCATACTTTTATGGTATCAGAGCTAGATCCCCATAAGTTTGAACCGGCAGGTACAAGGTCAACAACTGGTGTATGATTAACAACAATTGTTATATCGCTTGATACTGTTTTAAAGGTATCATTAACCTCAACTGTATAGGTTGTTGTTTCCCAGGGACTAACCGAGGGAGATTCTTCCGTAGAATTGAAACTAGCCCCATCTGTCCACAAATATGTATATGTTCCTCCACCTCCAAAGGCATTTGGAAATAATTGTACTTCTTCACCTTGACAAATAACATTGTTTTGGGCAGATGAAGTAGGGAAAACACTAAGTACATCACCTCCTAGTAAAACAAACATATTGTCAGGAACACTTATACAACCATTAGCGTCATTAACTTGTAAAGTAAACTCTGTACTAACATCTAAAACAACTGTTTGAGGATGTAGGGCTGTGGGATTTAATAAAGAATTAACGGGAGTCCATAGGTAAGAAAAATCACCTGTACCACTACTTGCTGAAGAACCGTTTAGGGTTGTTGAGGTTCCAACTGTGATCGGGATATCAACACCAGCATTACCAATTGGACGTGGTTTAACAACCACTTGAACTGAAGCCTGTACTGTATTTTGTCCATCGAAAACCGAAACCATATATGTTGTGGTTACCTGGGGATAATCTGATGGTTCTTTTATATCTGCAGTAAATCCAGGTGGGTCTGATGTCCAGGAGTATGTATTGTTGCCTGATCCACCTGAAGGTAAGGCATTTAAGTTTACGATATCATCCTGGCAAATTATTGTAGGACTTGCTGTAGCTGATACTCCCAATGCACCCCCTGTAACTATAACAGTCATGCTGTCGGCGCTATTGCACCCTGAACTTGCATCAGTAACATTTAGTTTAAAGACGGTTGTTGCCGATAATGGAATTGTAGTAGGATCAACAATACTTGGATCAACTAGTTTATTCTCTGGTTCCCACAATAGGTCATATCCACCTGTACCTCCACTAACATCTCCATCTAATTGAGTATCCCATCCATTTGGAATAGTGATGTCTACTCCAGCATCTACAGTTGCTGCACTATATACAGTTACTGTTTTTGTCTCAGATCGAGGGCATTGCATAAACCCGGTGTATGTTGTAAGTGTTACACTGTAGTCACCAACATCTCCATAAACATGATTTTGATCTTGACCAACCCCTTGTTGTCCATCACCAAATTCCCAATTCCAGGTTGTTATAGATGATGAAGTAGGTTCGATTGTTGATTCATCAACAAAAAATGTGGTGTCTCCAAAACATGCATTGTTAAAACTAAAATCAGGGTCAGTAAGCGCGTTTATTGCTACCGTAGTCTCCACAGGGTCACTAGGGCTTCCATTTACAGTAATAATAAGTTCATATGTTCCTGCATTTTCCATACCCACATCCCATATTACAGGGTTTTGTTCGTTTGATGTAAACCCAGCAGGTCCAGTCCAGTCGTAAGTTGCATTATTTACAAAATCAGCATACAACTCGAGGTTATCATGAATACATAATGGCCCATTATTTGAAACAGGAGGTGGCACAATGGTACAATCAGTTTCACCTGAGCCTGAAGTTTTTTGAAATGTAATATCGCATGCCTGATTTGAATAGTTAGTAATTAAAAGAATATAGTATTCTTCAACCTGTCCGTTTGGTATGTAGCAATTTTCTGTTGGGTTTGGAGAATAGCTGCAGTCAACTATCATATTGTTTGTTAATGATGAAGCACATGGGTCATATGGATCGGTAAAAGGTCCCCAGCATATGAAGTCAATGTCTTTTAAGGGAACCGTCGACATATAGATATTAATATTACCTGCAACAGCAATTTTCATATGATACCAGGCCGGATTTGGTTGAGTTACCAAACATCCATAATTGGGACCTGATTGGGCGGTACCTGTATTTACTCCTGCAGGAAAAGTATATATGCTAGATGTGCAAAATGGATCCGATATTTCACATGTACCGGCTTGTCCAAAGATATTATTACTAATAAGAATAATTAACGTTAGTAAGAATGCTACTTTCTTCATAGTTATTATTATGTGGTAGTTGAAACCTTATTTTTTTGATTTGTCGTGCTGAATTAACCAAAGTCTTATTTGCTCTTCATTAAGTTTACTTAATTCATTGGTTGCTGTGATTAGAAAATCATCGAATGTTTGATTAATTTCTTCTGCTGATTTGTTAAGAGTATTATTTACCAGAAAGAAATAATACTCATTAGTATTATCTTTTCCAATACTTACGATCGCTTTGTCTCCATAACACAATTCAAGAATCCTGAATTCCAAATATTTAGAATTTAATTTCGCTATATCAATTGCGAAGTATGTATTCTTCGAATCTTCATAAATTTGAGCACTGTACTTGTCATTAAAATTTGTTGACTTAGATTTATTACTAAGTTCGGCATTCTGTATATTGTTTTCATTACCAATATATTTGCTGTTTTGAGAAGCCAGTAATAAAGGACTTAAAACAACAAAAACAAATATAAACGCTGCAAAATACTCAATAATCTTTTTGTGAGTAACCATAATAGATACAAATAAAATTGTCAATTAATAGGCCGCTAAAATACATTTTTTAGTATAATTATTCAATGTTTTTAGGAGCTATCTCAAATTGAAATATAATCCTTAGCTTAATTTGAGTGGGAAGCTGAATCAAAAAATGTATTAAAAAAGAAACAAATAACTATTTCCATTAGTTACATTCTTGATATAGCATCTTGGATGTCTTTTATCTTAAATGGCTTTGCCAAGAAATCATTCATGCCAACTTCAAAACACTTTTCTTTATCCTCTTTTAGTGCATTAGCAGTTAATGCTATAATGTAAACCGGTTGTTTCCTCTCATCATGTTCCCATTCTCTAATTTCTTTAACAGCAGTAAAACCATCCATTACCGGCATTTGAATGTCCATAAGAATCAAATCATAAGAATTGGATTTATTCATATCAACTCCTATTTTACCATTATTTGCAACCGAAACATTATGCCCAAGTTGCTTGATTATAGCAGAAGCAACTTTTTGATTTATCAAGTTATCCTCAACCAAAAGAACGTTAAAGGCGGCAGCATTATTTTTTTTATCCTGGAGTATTTCTTGTTTACTGGGTTCTTCTTTTTCTTGTTTGTCAAATAGTACTTTAAACCAAAATGTAGAACCAACATTAGGTTCACTTTTAACACCAATTTGACCATCCATTAGTTCAACAAGATTTTTCGAGATTGCCAAACCAAGTCCGGTTCCTCCATATTCACGTTGAGTAGTTTGGTTAACCTGACTAAATAACTTGAATAATTTACCCATGTCTTCTTCGGGGATACCTATTCCCGTATCAATTACTTCAAATTTGATTTGGTGTTTGTTTCTAATCTCTTTGAGTTGGTTAATGTTTATGGTAATACTTCCTTTTTTCGTAAATTTAACGGCATTGTTTGCCAAATTTAATAATACTTGCTTCAGGCGCATTGGATCCCCGACAACCATTTGTGGGACAGACTTATCAATATTAAGATAAAGCTTATTTTCTAGGTCGCTGGCCTTAACTTCAAGTAATGATATTGTTTCGCTTGCAACCTTGTGAATGTCGAATACAATATTCTCCAATTTTATTTGACCAGCTTCAATCTTTGAAATGTCGAGTATATCATTAATAATCAGTAGTAGGTTGTTTCCCGAAACTGACATTATATTTACCAAATCGATTTGTTCTTGGGTTAAACTTGTTTGCTTTAATAATTCGGATACACCAATTATACCGTTCATTGGTGTTCTAATTTCATGTGACATGGTAGCCAGAAACAATGACTTAAGTAAATCCTTTTTCTCCGCTTTCTCTTTGGCAATTACTAATTCTTTATTGGTTACTTCAAGTAATTTCTTTTGATTGTATAAGTCCAGAAACACACGTACTTTCCCTTGCAATATTGCAGGAACAATTGGTTTGGAAATAAAGTCGACAGCGCCAGTTTCGATGCCTTTTAATATATATTGTTCTTCCTTATAAATTGCAGATACAAATATTACAGGGAAATATTTTATTGATGGGTCATTATGTATAAGTTCAACTGTTTCAAATCCATCCATATCTGGCATTTGAACATCAATAATACCTATGGCAAACTCATGCTTAAGGGTAAGACCCAATGCTTCATTTCCTGAAAGTGCTCTAACAAATTCGACATCTAAACCCTTCAGAACTACTTCAAGCGCAACGAGGTTTTCCCTTTTATCGTCAACAATTAGGATTTTTGGCTTTGGTGGCATTTATCTATTTATATAACCATACTCTTAACAAAGATAGTAGTTTTTCTATAACTATCGGCTTCGCCATGTAATCATTAGCACCCGAATCAATACATTTTTGACGATCTTCTTTCATTGCCTTAGCTGTAAGTGCAATTATGGGCACATTTTTTTGTTTAGGAATTTTTCTAATCGCTTCCATGGTTTCATAACCGTCCATAACAGGCATCATTATATCCATCAGAATCATATCAAATTTCGGACTTTCTTTGATTAAATCTAATGCTACCTTGCCATTTTCGGCACGGGATACAATCATACCTTGTTCTGATAGTACTTTTGTTAATGCAAAAACGTTTCGCATGTCGTCGTCAACTATTAATACCTTTTTTTCTTTGAAAACATTTTCTTTATTGTGTATACTCTTAATAACAGATTGTTGTTCTTTTGGCATTTCCGAAATCACACGATGCATAAACAATGCTGTTTCATCCAGTAATCTATCTTCGGATTTTACTCCTTTTATTATTATTGATTCTGCATACTTCTCAAGTTTAGCATTTTCTTTTTTTGTAAGGTCTCTTCCAGTATATACGATTATTGGAGGTCGGTTTAAATTCGACTTATTTAACCTGTCGATTAACTCAAAACCACTCATATCGGATAATCCCAGATCGAGTATCATACAATCGTAGTTATTGTTTCTTATCAACTCGATGGCTTCCCCACCTGTAGCTGCGTCAGTAATTTTAACATCTTTATCGCCAATAAGTATTTTTATAGATCGTCTTAGATTATCATCATCTTCAATAAGTAGCAGGTTGCCTGTTTTTTTATTTATGATGGATTCAATCTTCCCGAAAGCATCCTCAAGTCCCCCCTTTTTTATGGGTTTCGTTAAAAAACCAATGGCGCCTTTATTCGATGCAGTTAATGTTTCTTCATTACCTGACATAATATGAACAGGTATATGACGTGTATTAGGATTTTCCTTCAACAAATCAAGTACTCTCCAACCATCAATTCCTGGAAGTTTTATATCCAAGATAATTGCACTAGGAACTATCTTATTTGCAAGTTCAATTCCATATTCTCCTGTTTCCGATGCAATACAATTAAACCCTCTACCATGGCACTGCTTATAAAGAATCTTTGCAAAATTAGGATCATCTTCAATCACTAATATTACTTTTTTTCCTTCGGTTAACTTATCAAAATCATCATCTATATATTCGTGATGACCAATTGTTTCAAACATTGTTTTTTTGGGTTTACTAACAGTATTGTCTTCAATAATATTAGCAGTCTCAACTTGTTTCTCAACCTTTGAAGTAAATTTCTTTTTTATAGTTGTT
Organism: Bacteroidota bacterium; assembly: GCA_016845105.1. Lineage (GTDB taxonomy): Bacteria > Bacteroidota > Bacteroidia > Bacteroidales > F082. Next base: position 10,989 of record JAERTF010000033.1, read on the forward strand.
TTTAACTCTGTATTTAAAGGAATGCAAAATGAAAATGTAGATCCTTCATCAACTTTACTTACTAAAGTTATATTTCCACCAAGTAACTTAGCCAACTCCCTTGAAATCGATAAACCTAACCCTGTACCTCCAAATTTCCGAGATATACTACCATCGGCCTGTTGGAATGCCTCAAAAATGGCCAGTTGTTTGTCTTCGGGTATACCAATTCCTGTGTCAATTACTGAAATACAAATTTTTCCATTTTTAGATATTTCATTATCCATCAATGAGTGAAACCGTAATGTGATTTTCCCTTTTTCGGTAAACTTTAGGGCATTCGACATAAAGTTTTTTAAGATCTGTTCTACTTTTTGTTGATCGGTGGAAATGATATCAGGAAGATTATCATCAATTTCTACGATAAACTCCAGGTTTTTTTGAGATGTTCCATGCTTAAAATAATCACGAATATTATCACCGATACTCTCTAGTTTTACTTCACTAACATTAATGTCCATTTTCCCCGACTCAATTTTAGATAGGTCGAGTATATCGTTAATCATTGTTAATAAATCGTTGCCACTTTTATAAATTATTTGAGCAGATTCAACCTGTTCTTCATTTAGATTTTTTTCTTTGTTTTCTGATAAACTACCTGACAATATCAGTAAACTATTAAGAGGAGTGCGTAGTTCGTGAGACATATTTGCTAAAAATTCTGATTTGTATTTGCTTGCGATTTCTAGCTCTTTTGCCTTTTTCTCCAAATTATTTCCAATGTTCTCAAGCTCTAAATTCTTGTTGGTGATATCAACTTTTTGTTGTTCCAATGATTTAGTTTTTTCCTCTAGTTCCTCATTAGTAACTCTAAGCTCTTCCTGTTGTTGCTGTAATTCTTCTTCACTTACTTTTAATGCATTTGTTTGAGATTCAAGTTCCTTGTTGGAGCTTACAAGTTCTTCCTGTTGAACTCTAAGCTCTTCTGCTTGTGTTTGAGTTTTTGCCAATAGAATTTCCATTTCGTTGCGTGTTGAAATAGAATTAAACCCTAGAGCAAGATTCTCCGATATTTGAGTTATGAAGTCCAGTTTGTCAAGCGTGAGCTCTTTGGTAGTTCCAAGTTCCATTACAGCAATAACCTCCTTTTGATAAATCAATGGTGCAACTACAATTTCCTTTGGCCTAATTTCTCCCAGCCCTGACTTAATACTTATATAATCTTCAGGAACATCGGTGAAAACAATTAGTTTTTTTTCTTTAGCTGATTGGCCAATAAGTCCTTCACCAATTTTAAATCTGTTGAGGTTTGATTTTCTAATATTGTAGGAATAAGAACTTGATAATATGTATTCATCATTTTCATTAAAAAATATTGATGCTATTTGGATATCCAAAATTTCTGCAAGAGCTGCAAGAATTAAGTTTCCAAGTTCTGTAACTGATTTTTCCCCTTGCAACAATTCACTTATTCTAACAAGTGAAGTTTGCATCCATCTGTTTTTGTCATTAACAGTTCTAAATTCAAGAAGATTTCCACGCATTTGAACAAGTGCGTTTCCTAGTACATCTCTATCACTTAGCGGATTGTAGTTTTCTTTAAGTTTACCTTCACCAATATTTGTAGCAAATTCAGCACTAAGTTTTAGAGAATTTGTTAATGTTTGTAACGCTTGAGTCATTTCAGCCAATTCATCATGAGATTTCATGCTTTTTACTTCAAGCCCTTTTACATCGCCTTTGGAAAGTTTATTTAGTAATTCGGTTGTTCTAATTAGTGGAGAAGTAATTGTGGTTGCTATAAACCATATAAGTATTGCTAATAGAATTATTCCAATAATACCTACAAATATTGAGGTATTAACTATTTCTTTTGATTTCTGTAAGATTATATCAGATGGTACAATTACTACAACATACCATGTTTCATCTGATAAACCCGGTTTAAATGGAGCAAAAGAAAGATATAGAGCTTCATTGCCTACAACATCCTCAGAATAAGAAAAAGCATAACCCGACATTACTTTTTCCTTTAAACTGAAAGGTGAGTTGGTACTTATTTTACTGTCGTAAATTGACTTGTTAATTAAGGCTGTATCAAGGTGTGATATTATTTGGCCACTACTTGAAATCATTATGGCATAGCTTCCTTCAAATGGTTTAATCTCACCAATTACTTTTTGAAACCTTTCCATCTCTATATCAGCACCAGTTAATCCAATAAATTTTCCATTATCTACCAACGGGATCGTGATACTCGACATTAACATCTCGGTAGTTACCTGATTAGTATAAGATGAAAAATATGGATCAGTAAGAGCTTCACGGGGATTTTTCTTCATGTCATAATATATTCCACCCAAATTTGTTTCTCCAACTTCCAGAGTCTCATATGTGAACTTAATTTCATTGTTTTCGCGGTAATAGGTAATGCGATCTCTTCCGTTAATATGGTAAAAATCAGGATCAATGGCATTTAGTTCCCAACTGGTCCAAATGGATAAAAACTGAGGATGATTAATAAGTACATCTTTCATAATGTGATTATAAATATTATACCTATTATCATCGTTGAGCTGCTTATATCCACTAAATGCACTGGCCATGGATCTGCATATGGCAATATCATTGTCCAAAGTAGCCTTTACTTCATTTCCATACTGTTGGGCTGTTGCATTAACAAATTTGTGAGCGTCTTCGATTGCGCTTTCATTTGTTTTAGAAACTATGTAGCTAATTGTTGTTACAAATATTGCAATAGCTGTTAATAGTATGTATATCATTAGTTTAGATCTGATAGAAATGCGTACTGGTGCGCTTTTTGGTATATTCATATTATTGGTTTTGCGATTTGTTTAATATAGCGATAGCTACACATATTGCCAACAGTTATCTGCTGCTAGCAGATTGGTATACATGTTTTTCAATGATTTTGTTTCTAATTGAATACATTTTTTATTTAATAGTATCTTCCATAAGAAATTCTTCACTAATTTCTTCGATAATTCTTTCATCCTGTGTTTCTATGTCATGTATGGTTACATTTGAAATACCATATTTCTTTACTATATCATCCACTAGTGTTTTTCGAATTACAATCAGTAATACATTATTGGTTTCATTTAGCTGAAACACTATTGAATCATGCCATATTTTGTTCTTTATCTCAAAGGGTCCAACTTCATCAATTACAATAAGCTCTTTACTATTGCTTTTTGTGCCAAGTAGTTTTTGTCCATAATTTATAGCCTTGGGGTTAAAGAAGAATCTTCCGTGCTGTTCAAAGCCCAATTTGTTTTTATTTGAACATAGTAACAATGCTTTATCAGAATTAATGTCTTTTAAAACAAATGAACTTCTTTCTCCATTAATCCATTCACCATTAGCTGAAAATCCTTTAATTACTATTTTACAACCTTTAAGGACTTCGATTACTCGAAGTAGTTTTGTTGTTTTGCCTTCACCTTTTTGACCGGTGATAATTATTACTTTATTTTTAATAATTTCAGACATCCTTAAGATTATCAAGTAATTTAAACAATCATATATCTCATAAATAACTAATGAAATATATGAAATTGATACAAACTTAAGAAAGAATTGCGGTAATTTGCAAAATGGAGATCAGGAATAATTTACTTGTAGAAATAAAGCAGAGTTATCTGAGTGGTTTAATAAAGTATTATCCCGTAAAAGAGGCAGAGCAATTATTGACAATTCTAATCGATCATTTTTTTGGAATTGGTAGATATGATATGGTATTGAAACCAAATATAAGGCTCTCAGAATCTGAAATTCTCAAATTACACATTGCTGTTAAGGATCTTAAAAAAAATATACCCGTACAATATATCATAGGTGAGGTGGAGTTTATGGATTTGAAGTTCCTGGTTAACAATAATGTACTGATACCTAGGTCAGAAACTGAAGAGTTGGTTCAGCTGATGGTTGATAGAGAGAATAAAACAGGCTTATCAATATTAGATATTGGCACTGGAAGTGGATGTATTGCTATATGCTTAGATAAAAAACTTGATGAACCCAGGGTTTTTGCTACCGATATTTCTCAATCTGCATTGGGCATTGCCAGAAAAAATGCTATGCTTAATAATGCTGATGTATCATTTTTTAATCATGATATATTTGATGATAAGGGCCTAGGAATTGGAAATCTTAAATTTGATATAGTGGTTAGTAATCCACCATATGTTACGTTGGAAGACAAACAAAAGATGCATCCTAATGTGCTGAATTATGAACCTCATAAAGCATTGTTTGTGCCTGAGGATGAACCATTAATTTACTATAATGCCATATTAAGATTTGCAGATCGAACTCTAAAATCTGGGGGGAGAGTTTATGCAGAGATAAATGAGTCGTTGGGAAATGAAATGGTCTTATTATTCGAAAAGTATAAGTACAATAAAATATCATTGGTAGATGATATCAATGGAAAAACCCGGTTTATTCATGCTTTAAAAAACTACTAATCCTCGAGTAAAGATTCAAGAATAGTAAAAGCAGCTTTATATATTCCAGGAGACGAACTCTCTCTTGGTCCGGCAATATTTAGGTTTACAATATTGTGGATTGCTAACCAACTAAATAAAGTGTATTTGTAATCAGTTTCAAGGTGAGAGATATTTATAGTTGTTAGCGGCTTATTGAAATATCTTACATAATCAATTGTATTTGTTGTTCCTAAATCAGGTTTGTCAATTATAATGATCAATGTACCATCACATACTTGCACATTTAATGATGTTCTTTGATTGTAATCGGATGTTGATGCCTCTTTCAGAGGATATCTTATTGGAATAACTCCATCTTCCGATAAGCGACCCTTTGGGCACCATCCTTTACATTTTATTCCATACTTAAGGGCAAAATCAAGGGCAGCCCGGTCTACACCCGACTGCCCTCCACTAATAATCTCTATTTTATTTAGTATCATTTTCCACTTCGGAAGTCGTAGAAATCACGTTGTGACTTAAATAAGTTCACAACTTGAAGTGCCATATTTTTACTTTCATTAAGTATATTTAAATATAACACACTATTACGGGTTCCAACAACTTCAGATTTAACACGTTTTATTTGTGTTTTAGTTACTTTCTCTACAAACTTAAGAAACTTTTGTTGTTCGTCAAGTATTTGCTCGAGGTTACTATAATTACCTGATTCGATTCCAGAAGTAATATTATCAATAAGTTTTTTAAGCATAGAGTGAAGACTTGTTAGCTCCTGAATCTGGATTTCTATCAGAGGTTTATGATTGTTGTTTACATGATCATAAATAGGTCCGTTTATAAAGGACAAACTATGCAATATTTCACGCATATAGTCAAGCACCTCAACAAAGTAATATGCAGTATTCTCAGAATCTTCCTTTAGTTTATCAACAATAACGTTAATATTATCCTTTAGATATTTTGTCTTGGAGGTTACCCTATTTATTTCATTTCTGGATTTTTTTAGAAGTTTTAGATCTTCTTTTTCTAACCCTTCAATTGTTTTCAGATATTCGGTAACAACAGAGTCAAGGTTTTTAAGTATAGTTTCTGATGACTTGTCGGCAATATTTAATTCAGAGATATCATTAATATCCTGGTCTTCTTCATCAGTTTTTGCTGAAACCTTTTTGTGAATACCATGTGTACGATATACTAAGAATATTGCGGTAGCTAGTAGTGCAAGAACGGCATAAATCCCACCATAGTAAAGCATAAATGCAACTATGAATGCAATTGTAAACGCGCTAAAAGCTGTCAAGAACCATCCTCCAATTACCGAAAATACTCCGGTTATTCTATATACTGCACTCTCACGTCCCCATGCCTTATCTGATAATGATGTTCCCATTGCTACCATAAATGTTACGTATGTTGTAGATAAGGGTAATTTCAAAGATGTTGCAAATGAAATAAGAATACTTGCTACAACCAAGTTTACAGACGCTCTGATTAAATCGAATGAAGGAGCTTCTTCATTGTCCTCCACCGTAACGGCTTTGGATTGATCAAACCTTTTTTCTATCGATGTTATCACAGTTGCCGGTAAAAATGCATTTATTCCTTTGGATAAGCTTCCGGTACCTCTTACAATACTGCGAGCAATTCCAGATGATCCAAATCTTTCAAAACCTGCATCCTGACGAGCAAGGTTTAACTCTGTTTTAGTAACAGATTTCGCTTTTTTTGAAAACCATAGTGTTATTACCATTATTAATCCTGCAATAAGAAGGAATAATGTTGGTGTTTTTACTTTTCCGGTAAGGTCAGTCATTAAAAATCCATTTGGATCTGCACCCGGATTTGCCATCCATGCATTAAAGGATTCGAAACCTGCAAGTGGAACTCCAATGAAGTTAACAAGGTCGTTTCCTGCAAATGCCATGGCAAGTGCAAATGTGCCTACTAGTACAATCAGTTTAAGAATATTTAGTTTTGTTAGCCACGATAATAGTTGCAACAAGATGGTCCATCCAATGAAACTAAAAAATATAATTATAAGGGTATTTTCAACAATCCACTTTTTTAAATCACTCGACATAAATGATGCACCTTTGGCCCCTTTTATCAAGATGAAATATGTAATTGCAGTAATGGCAATTCCACCCCAAATTGCACCATATCTTCTGATAGTTTTTTTATAATCAAAAGAAAAAACAAGGCGTGTTACAAATTGCACAATGGCACCCACAGTAAAAGATATCACAACTGATAGTAGTATTCCCGATATAATTGCCAGGGCTTTTGCCGAGTTAATATACTCACTAACATTCATCGCATTTGAATCGGAATAACCCTTAATTATGGCAATTCCTACAGCAGCTCCCAATAATTCAAAAACAATTGAAACTGTTGTGGATGTCGGCATTCCATAAGTGTTAAATGTATCCAGCAAGATTACATCTGTTATCATCACCGCCAAAAAGATGTACATTATTTCCGAAAAATAGAAGTATTGAGGGTGGAATATCCCTTTACGGGCAACCTCCATCATACCACTTGAAAATGTTGCTCCAACAATAATACCCAGTGAGGCTATAACCATAATCACTTTAAATGGTGCAACTTTTGAACCAATAGCTGAGTTTAAAAAATTTACAGCATCGTTACTTACTCCAACAACAAGGTCTGAAGCTGCAAGTAAGAATAATACCAATACAATAATTAGATAAATCGTTTCCATTTTAATTTAGTTTTACGAATTGCAAGATTACAATTTCTAATACTATTAATAGGGAATCTAATATTATCTTATTGTTAAGTTTTTTTCTTAGTAATTATTGAAAATGATTTATAGGAAAAAAGGCAGAAAACCTTAGTCCCCTGCCTTTTTAACAAACTCTGTTTTCACATTATTTATCCTTCGAGTCAATGAAATCTCGATGCGACTTATAAAGGTTAACTGCGTGTAGTACTAAATGTTTACTTTCATTCACAATATTCAAAAATAATAAGCTGTTTTTTGTCCCAACTTTAGCATTCTTAATTCGCTTAATCTGGCTTTTATTCAGTCCATCAGTTAATTCAACAAACTCATTAAGTTCTTCAAGAATATTATCCCTATTACTATAGTCACTACTTTCAATTCCAGTAATAATATTACCTAATAGTTTGTTAAGTAATGAATTAAGTTTGTGTAATTCAGTTATTTGATTGTCAATAAGAGGCTTGTGATTATTATCTACATGCTCATAAGATGGACCCGTAATATATGTTATGGAGTGGAGGATCTCTCTCATAAAGTCAAGAACCTGAACATAGTAATATGCCTTTTCATCAGAATCTTCCCGTAATTTATCAACAATGATATTGATATTATCTTTCAGATATTTGATTTTAGTGGTTATACCCTCTAGCTCACGTTTAATTTTTTTAAGTTTTTTATTATCTTCTTCTTCGATACCTGCGATTGTATCTGTGTATGCTATACATACTTTTTTGAGATATTTTGTAATAGTTGATATCGATTTATCACCAATATTTTCTTTCGAGATACTATCTACATTTTGTGTCTCATCGCTGGCATCTTTTTCAGATTTTTTATGGTAGATATGAGAGCGATATAATAAATATACCACAACAACAATCATAGCAAAAATGCTGTACAAGCCACCATAGTTGAAAATATATACCATAATAAAGGCAACAGTAAACGCACTAATTGCTGTTAAGAACCAACCTCCTATAACAGCCATAACGCCTGATATTCTGTACACTGCGCTTTCTCGCCCCCAGGCATTATCAGCCAATGAGGTACCCATAGCAACCATAAAAGTAACATAAGTAGTTGAAAGTGGCAGTTTCAATGAAGTTCCAAAAGCTATAAGCACACTTGCAACGGTAAGGTTTACCGAAGCCCTGATCATATCAAAGGCGGGTGGGACTTTTTCTTTACTAACAATGGTTCGAGGTTCAAATTGATTTTCTATTGTTTTGGTAATGGATCTTGGGATTACCTTTTTTAATGAGTTAGATGCATTAATTGAAGATCTAACCAGTATCTTAGATATCCAGGTTGGTCGAAATCTTTCGCTTCCTTCAGATTGACGACTAAGGTCAATTGAGGTCTTAAGTACTGATCTTGCCTTTTTTGATAGATATAAAGTTATAACCATAATTGCTCCTGCAAATAGCAAAAATAACCCGGGTGTAGGTACTTTTCCTCCAAGGGCCGTCATTAAAAAACTGTCCGGAGCTACACCTTGTCCTGCTGACCATATTTCCCATGAATTATAACCTGCGATAGGTACTCCTATAAAATTGACTAAATCGTTACCAGCAAATGCCATGGCCAGAGAAAATGTACCAACTAATACAATAATTTTAAGGATGTTAATTCTGAAAAGCATATATAGAATCTGTAACAATACAGACCAGCCTACAAAACTATAAAAGATGATAAGCATACTATTTTCAGATATCCAATCTTTTACGTCACCCGACATAAAAGAAGCTCCTTTTGCACCTTTGATTAGAATAAAATAGGTTAAGGCAGTAAATGCTATTCCTCCCCATATTGCTCCAATGTATTTGATTCGTTTCTCAAAATTAAATGAGAAGGCGATCCTTGTTATATACTGTATTATAGCACCAACAGAGAAAGCAACTCCGACCGATAGTAAGATTCCTGAGATAATAGCTAAAGCTTTTGAAGAATTGATGAATTGGCTGATCGACATTCCACCATCACTCATTAATAATTTAATGGAGGCCATCCCCACTGCAGCTCCCAATAATTCAAATACTATGGAAACTGTTGTAGATGTTGGCAGGCCCCATGTGTTATAGGCATCAAGCAATAACACATCAGTTACCATAACTGCCATAAATATTATCATTATCTCGCTAAAATAGAATTCACCAGGGTTAAAAATACCTTTACGCGCAACTTCCATCATACCACTTGAAAACACAGCACCTACTAGGATGCCAATGGCTGCAATAAACATAATAACTCTAAATGATGCTACTTTAGAGCCAACAGCTGAATTAAGAAAATTTACAGCATCATTACTCACTCCTACAATAAGGTCTGATGCCGCAAGTAGGAATAGTAAAATAACAATAATCAAATAAATAGTTTCCATTTAAATAGTATTTGAACTCAAAAAAAGTAATTTAAAATTTTGGTTTCATTCCTAAATTAAACATTATAAAACTATACATATCAGCAGCTTCACTAATTTGTTTAGCTGTTGGTTTTCCGGCACCGTGTCCAGCCTTTGTTTCGATTCGAACGAGAACCGGGTTCTTTCCGCCATTCTTTTCTTGTAACTCTGCCATGAATTTGAAAGTATGTGCAGGAACAACACGATCGTCATGATCGGCTGTTATGGCTAACGTAGCAGGATAATTAACCCCTTTTTTTATGTTATGCAAGGGTGAATAACCGTATAGATATTTAAACATTTCCTCACTGTCATCACTACGTCCGTAATCAGCAGCCCAGGCCCATCCTATGGTAAAATTATGATAGCGTAACATATCCATAACTCCCACAATTGGTATCGCAACTTTAAATAACTCAGGTTGCTGTGTCATACATGCACCAACAAGTAGTCCTCCATTTGAACCACCAATGATTGCAAGTTTTTCTGATGAGGTATAATTATTTTTAATGAGGTATTTCGCAGCATAAATGAAATCGTCGAAAACATTTTGCTTTTTAAGCTTGGTACCAGCTTCATGCCATTCTTCACCATACTCACCACCACCTCGCAGGTTAGCCATTACATAAATGCCACCTTGCTCAATAAAAGCTGATCTACTAATACTAAAGCTAGGGGTAAGACTAATATTAAATCCTCCATATGCGTAAAGCATAGTAGGATTTGAACCATCCATTTTTAATCCCTTCTTATGAACAATAAACATTGGTACCTTTGTTCCATCTTTACTTTCGTAGAATACCTGATCAGTGACATATTTTTCGGGAGAAAAATCAACTTCTGAACTGTGCATTATCTCTGAATTACCTTTTGCAACATCATATTTATATACACTTGATGGGAATGTAAATGATGTAAAACCATAAAATGCAGTATTTTTATTTTTTTCTCCATTAAACCCTGACAATGTACCAATTGCCGGCAGCTTAAGTTCCCTAACAAGTTTTCCATCAATGGTATAAAAATATGCTTTCGAACTTGCATCTTTAAGGTATTGGGTAAATAAGTATTCTCCAACTAAAGATGCCCCTTGTAACACATTTTCTTTTTCGGGAATAATATCTTTCCATTTTTCTGGATCAGCGTTGTCAAACCTAGTTGTTACTAATTTTTTATTTGGTGCTAAGTGATTTGTTATCATTAACAATTCATCACCTATATTATCAATAACACTATAATCATAATCAAATCCTTCGGCTATTTTGGTGAATTTAATATCGGTAAGTTGGTGAAGTTTGGCTGCATATAGGGCATTTCCACTTGTGCTTTCGGTTTCACCAATTATTAAAAACTTTTCATCTTCGGTTAGATAAGCATAGAAGTTTCTCAAAGCATTATCTTTATCTTCGAAAATAAGAAGGTCTTCATTTTGAGTTGTTCCTAGTGTATGATAATATACTTTGTGAAATTGGTTCTGGCCCGACAGCTCATCTCCTTCTTTTGGCTCATCATAGGAAGAGTAGAAAAAACCATCTCCTTTCCAGCTTATTCCAGAAAACTTAACCCAGTTTATATGGTCTTTCAGGGTTTCACCGGTTTTGATATTCATAACATAAATTTCATTCCAGTCGGAACCACCGCGTGAAATACCGTAGGCAAGATATTGCCCGTCTTTGGAAATACCCATTGATGATAAAGCAACTGTACCATCTTCAGATAAGGTATTTGGATCGAGAAGTACTTTAGGCTCATCATCCAAACTATTTTGAATATACAGAACGCTTTGGTTTTGTACTCCATCATTTTTGAAAAAGAAATATTTATCTCCCTTGTTAAAAGGAACGCCATATTTTGGATAATTCCATATTTTGGTTAATCGTTCTTCAAGTGAACTTCTAAATGGTATGCTTTCGAGGTAGTTTTTTGTGATTTTGTTTTCCTCGGCAACCCATTGAGCTGTTTCTTCTGAATTGTCATCCTCAAGCCATCTATATGGATCTTTAACTTCATTGCCAAAATAGATATCCACACTATCTAGTTTTTTTGCATCAGGATATACTATACTATTGGTTTTTTGACTTTGTGCTGTTATTAGCATTGTACTCAATATTGTTATTAAAAGCAGTCTTGTTTTCATACTTATTATATTTAGTATCTTGAAATAAAAGGGAGTAAAAGTATGTAGGTTATTTGAATTTTACAAACTATAACAAAAAAAGATATGTATAATTATGAACTGCAGTGTAACGGTGATTTGTTAAAGTCCAATAGTTTATGAAATTAGTTAACTTAATCGAATTTGCATTTTTATAAAACAATGGTCCTGTGATTTTTTTCACAAGCAGAAGTCAAATAATGGCAAGGAATTCATTAATTTTGCACCCTTAAAATATTCAATATTATTATGAAAAAAACAGCTTTAAATAATATGCACCGCGAGATGGGTGCCAAAATGGTTGAATTTGTTGGATTTGATATGCCTGTTCAATTTGAGGGTATTAATATTGAGCATGAAACTGTACGTACAAAATTAGGAGTATTTGATGTTAGCCATATGGGTGAATTTTGGGTTGAGGGACCCAATGCCGGATCTTTGGTTCAAAAGGTTACTACTAACGATATAGTTGCACTTACCGATGGAAAAGTTCAATATAGCTGTTTCCCAAATGGTAAAGGTGGTATTGTTGATGATTTATTGGTTTATAAATTTAATGATGAGAAATATCTTCTGGTTGTAAATGCTTCTAATATTGAAAAAGACTGGAATAACATTGTTAGTAATAATGATGTAGGTGCAATATTAACTAATGCCTCAGATGATTTTAGTCAACTGGCAGTTCAGGGTCCTATGGCATTAAAAGCTATGCAAAAATTAACCGATGCTCCGGTTGAAAATATGGAATATTATACCTTCAAGATAATTGAATTTGCAGGAGTAGGAGATGTAGTATTCTCAACCACTGGTTATACCGGTTCGGGAGGATGTGAGATATATATGAAAAATCAGGATGCTGATAAAGTTTACAAAGCAGTTCTAGAAGCAGGTAAAGAGTTTGGAATAAAACCAATTGGTTTAGGAGCACGTGATACATTAAGACTAGAATCGGGTTTTTGCTTATATGGTAATGATATTGATGATACAACCTCACCCATTGCTGCAGGCTTAGGTTGGATTACTAAATTTACTGATAACAATAATTTTATTGATAGAGAATTATTTGAATCTCAAAAAAATAATGGAGTACCACAACGATTAAAGGGCTTTATTATGGAGGAGAGAGCAATACCTCGTCATAATTATGAGGTAGCTGATGCAGATGGTAATACCATTGGTGAAGTTACTTCTGGAACAATGTCACCAATGCTTAAGAAAGGTATTGGCATGGCATACATTACCAAACCATACTGGAAGGATGGTTCTGAGATTTATATTAAGGTAAGAAACAAGCTGGTAAAGGCAATAGTTCAGCGTCCACCATTTTATAAAGGCTAGTATAGTTTTAGTTTACACCCTTTTATGATCTAGTTTAAGGTTAAAACCCTGCTTCCGGTAGCCATCGGAATTATTGCAGATACTTTAGTTTCTATATACTTTTAAATATTTTGTTTGAAGACTGAAGTTGGGATCATGGTAATTCTTCCACCTTATGACTTCTGTCTTCTAACCATTTCGAGTCGCTATTTTGAATTTCATACGGATTTTTTTAAAAACAAGTATTTCCAATGCATAGTGGTTTATTTGTAGGTTACAGTACTTGGTTTTGTAGTTAAAAAACTAATTTGATCAATTAATCCTACTGTTGAAAAGGTTATGCCAAAGTGAGATATACCGGATGGTGTAATTGGAAAATATGCAAAACGTACCTGAAATGAGTTGAACGCAAGGAAATCATTTTTGGAATAGATACCAACACCAAATGAGCTAAGAAGTTGGTTTCTATACAATGGCAAGTTATTGTAGGGAAGTACGCCTACGCTGCCAAATCCAAATAGTGCAAATCTAAAACCTAGGAAGTACCATGGTGTATAGGTTATTGAATAGAATTCGAGGAATATCCGTTCTTGTCCATACCATGCATCATCTTTCATACCTATAAATCCATAATCTTCACCCAAATACAGTAGGTCGTCAGTAATCCTATTAATACCATTTGTGTAGTTAATAGATGCAAGAAACCGGTTACGATAATTATTCTTTTTAAAAACACTTGTTAGAAATGAAAGGTCTAATTTGATTGCACCTTGCACTAGTTTATCAGAGAAATGCGAACCAATATCAATATTCCCAAAAATATAACCGACATCTTCAAAATATCTGGTTGCAGCAATTCCTATTCCTAAATAAGGAAGGTTAATATATTCTGACCATGTGTATCCACCTGTTATAATTGCCTGGAAACCATATGGAATATATTCAGCCTTACCAAAACTAAGTAAAAAGTTAGTCCTGTAATAATTTTGTTTTGCCAATGCAAAATTACCCAATAACTGCGTATAGTTAACAAACCTACTATTGCTATCAATCGAAACAAATGGTCGGTATAAATATTGTTTTTTATAAGCAGCTAACGCTGGAATAAAATAAACATCATTTTGTTTAAAATGATTTTTTTTCGTTCTATCATATAACAGATAAGATGCCCAAAGTTCATAATATCTGTATTTAAAATACCATACTGTCTTGTTAATATTAGTTGGGTCGATACCTATGTTTTCTTCTTTTTGGGTTATTTCTGCACCTCCTCCAGCTCTTACGCTGAGTGGGATAATATCTCTTTGTAGTTGCAACTGATAAGTTTGGTCATTGTCTGATATATGGTAATTTACACCAGCTTTAATTTGCTTGTATATGTTGTCGTTGTAATAATTAATGTCTGATAAGTATACAAATGGGGAGCTCTTTGTGTCCATTGTTACTCCTGCTTTTACTGAATGCCCTAGGCCAAGGATATTAACATTGGTTAAATAACCAGTCATCTTATTTATATCGTAAACATTAATTCCAGGTAACCATGGAAACTTATCTTTTACTAATACTAAAACGGAAACTGAGTCACCTTGAGATTTACTAACTATTATGGTAGCATCTTGAAGGTAAGGTAAACCTGTAAGCTCATTTACATTTTCAACCAATTCATAAGGGTCTACTGTATCATTTACATGAAACATTAATTTTCGTTCAATAACCTTTTTGCTAGTGTTGATATGTGACTTGTTAAGCGCTTTCCCCCAACTTGATATTACAGGTAGATTTGTGTCGCTTATTGTAGGCCCAAAAGGTTTTAATACCTGAATATTAATGTCTTTTATAATTTTTCCAGTGTAAGGCTTATAGGCATCTTCCGCATCAATAAGAGCATTTTTAAGTAACATGGTATCCTGTGTACTAGCAGCTATCAAGAGTTGAAATAGCTTATCAACCAGTTTATACTTTCTCGATTCGCCAACTAGTTTTGTATAGAGGGAGTAGCCATTTTTCTTTGTTAGCACGATATATTTATCACAAATTAATGCAGTACTATCCTTATTAACGTGAATTGCGGTATCGTTTAATATTAAATAAGCTGGCGCAATGATGGAAACAGTATCGCATTTATTTTGTTCTACTTGAGATAATGCACTTGAATTATAAATTAAAGAGCATATTAAAAGAATAATGGTTATTGAGCTTCTTTGTGTCAAATTGTATTATTTCTACACATTACAATTGCGAATATACCCAAATAATGTTTTGCTACTGGTGTAAAAAAATCAGTAGTTACTTATATCAATGTAGAAATTATTTTCTGCCAATGGCTTTTTTTGCAGCACTAATAATATTAGGAGTATCAAGACCGTAGTGTTTCATTAGTCGCTCAGGCTTTCCACTTTGACCAAACTTGTCCATAACAGCAACAAATTCAATTGGAGTTGGCAGTTGCTGCGATAATAACTGGGCAACACTATCTCCCAAACCACCATTAACCTGATGCTCTTCTGCTGTAACAACACATCCAGTTTTTTTAACAGACTCAATTATAAGTCTACTGTCAAGAGGTTTAATTGTGTGGATATTTATAACTTCAGCATTTATTCCGCTATCGGTTAATGCATCGGCTGCTTCAAGGGCTTTCCATACCAGATGACCAGTTGCGATAATGGTTACATCTGCTCCATCTTTTAGTGTAATACCTTTACCGATTTTGAACTCACTCTCCATTGGGATAAAATTTGGGACTTTTGGTCTGCCAAATCTAAGGTATACAGGCCCTTCATAGTCGGCGATAGCAAGCGTAGCTTGTTTAGTTTGGTTAAAATCACATGTATTGATCACTGTCATGCCAGGTAACATTTTCATTAAACCAATATCTTCCAAAATTTGATGTGTTGCACCATCTTCACCCAATGTTATACCAGCGTGTGAAGCACAAATTTTAACATTCTTACCAGAGTATGCTACTGATTGTCGTATTTGATCATAAACACGTCCGGTAGAAAAGTTTGCGAAGGTACCAGTAAAAGGTATATACCCTCCAACAGTTAGTCCGGCAGCAGTACCAATCATATTTGCTTCTGCAATTCCCATCTGAAAAAATCTATCCGGAAATGAGGATGCAAAATCTCCCATCTTCAATGATCCTGTTAAGTCAGCAATTAATGCCACAACTTTAGGATTTGTTTTACCTAACTCAAGTAGCCCTTCACCAAACCCAGATCTGGTATCCTTATTGTTTATAATACTATACTTACTCATTATCATCTATAATTTAATGCGTGTTGTTTTTTCTGATTTTATCTCAAATTCTTTTTCCACTGTTGTTGCCGATTGCATTACATATTTTGATCTGAAAACCAAACGATAGTTTCCAGGTTGTAAATACAACGACTCTGTTTGGTTTGAATTACTTCCTATGTTTATTACCCAAACTTGTTTTTTTCCATCCAATGCATATATACTACCATACCCTTTGATGGTTTTTTGAATGGCTAGTATGCCTGGATTTTCTATCTCAATTTTTGTTTGATTATCTGGTGCAATTTCTACTTTACTTAGGTGAATTGGCGGTAGAGTTTGAATATCAAGTTCATATCTGCCCGAGATATAATCAATGTTTTCATTTAAATACTGAATATTTAATGCTTCATTGTAATTGTTTGATCTAATTACAATTGCGGGATTAAAGTCGGCCTTTGTTTGACCTTGCAATTTAACCAACAAACTTCCTTGGGGGCATGAAACAGAAACTGTTGTATGTTTTCCTTCGGTTAAATTCACCGGATCTATTAGCCTTGGTGGAATAGTGTTTACTATTATTCTATAATCTACCAGGTGGTCTATATTTAACGTATCTGGTAAACCTTTGCTATTTAAAGTGTGAACAAAATTATAAGCAACATTATTATTTTGCTTATTAATAAATGTCATGTTTACATTCGATTCAGTAGGTCTGTTGTATTGATCCAATAAATTTACTTGTAAACTTGTTTTACTAAGTACTTTTGTGATAATGATTTTTAGTGCCTTTGTAAATTGCTTTTTATTTGCAGCGTTATAGTACTGACCAGCACAATCATAGGCTTCATGTGTGTCGTGTCCAATTCCAATAATAAATGGTTTTAGTATAATTCCTTGCTTTTGTAATAGTTCGCTAACATCACAAATGTCACCATCACATTCTTCAATTCCATCTGTAATCAAAACAACAATATTCCGGCAATTATTACAATCAGTAAAGTCTTCTTTTGATTTTAATAAGGAGGAGGCAATGGGGGAGGTTCCTCGCGGTGAAAGTTGCTTTAATCTAAATTTTATTTGATCAATATTATCATTACTAAAGGGCACCTCCAAACGGGTATCGTTACAGTTCTGAGGTGGGAAATTCTTGGTATGACCATATACTCTCAAAGCAACCTGTACATTATCAATATTTCTAATGCTATCAAGTATTTGAGAGAGTATTGTGCGAGCAATTAAATACTTGCTTTCTCCTTGCCATTTTCCGGTCATGCTGCGAGAAGCATCCATAACAAACAATATCCTAGTTGTTGTGTAATCTTCTTCACTGGCTTTAATAGGTTGACCAGTTAACTGAATGCCAACAAGTATTAGCAAAAGTACTATAGAATATTTGGTCAATTTTTTCATAATTATAATTACAAAATCAATTTGTTTATATTTTGTAATCACCAAGGGTTTCTTCCAATTGTTCAAGGGCGGCTTTTAGTTGATCATCATTTGGTGGAATTCCGTGCCATTCGTGAGTTCCCATCATAAAATCAACACCCATGCCCATTTCAGTATGCATCAATACCATTGTTGGTTTTTTCGTAATTGTTAGCTTTTTTATTGAAGTCATAGTTTCTACAACCTCTTGCATATTATTACCATTCATTTCAATTACATTCCATCCAAAAGACTCAAATTTTGATTTCAAGTCTCCCAATGGTAGAACATCATCTGTTGCACCATCTATTTGCTTCTTATTATAATCAACAACTCCCACAACATTATTAATATTGTGCGACCCAATATACATGGCAGCTTCCCAAACTTGTCCTTCTTCAAGCTCTCCATCCCCCATTAAACAGTATACTTTGCTTTTGTCGTTATTAAGCTTTTTACCCAAAGCAATACCATTTGAAACTGATAAACCTTGTCCAAGTGAGCCCGTTGCGATCCGAATTCCGGGAAGGTTTTCCATTGTAGCTGGATGACCTTGAAGTCTTGTATTAAGGACTCTGAATGTAGAAAGCTCATTTACAGGAATCTGACCTGATCGTGCCAGCACGCTATACAATGCTGGGCTAATATGTCCGTTAGAAACAATTAGAACATCTTCGTTATGGGCATCCATATTGAATGTATTCTTATCATAATCCATTATATCATTATACATGGCTGTTAAAAAATCAGTACAGCCCAATGACCCACCTGGATGCCCTGATTGTACACCATGAACCATTCTTACAATATCACGCCTAACTTGAGAGGCAATTTTTTCTAAATTATCGATGTTTGACATGTTAACGATTTGTGCTACAAATATTTAGTGTGAAAATAGAGAATTTTTGTTTACGAGGCAAAAGTAACATTATTTAATAGGGTAGTTAAGTACACTTATTAACAAATTATTAAAAAGATTAGTTTTGTTCAAAATTTTTGAACTAATGATATCAATTAAGAAAACTTTATACATTGGATTCCTATTTTTATTGTTATTTGAATTGGGTATTTCTTCTCAAATTTATTCACAGGGTATCAACAATGAGAATCATGGGAAACATTGGGTTGACTCAGTTTATCAGTCACTTACGATTGAACAACGCATAGCACAGCTTATATATGTTAGAGCCAACTATGCACGAAAGCCGTATTTACAATATATTGATACATTAATTAGGGATTATAATATTGGTGGTGTAGTATTTTTTAGTGGTGATCCCATATCGCAGGTTCAACAAACAAATCATTGGAATTCAATTGCCCGTACACCCCTCTCAATTGCAATTGATGCTGAATGGGGGTTGGCAATGAGATTGAGTAATACCATTAGCTACCCTATACAAATGACGCTAGGTGCTGTAAACGATAACAATCTAATATATGTAATGGGGCAACAAATTGGGGATCAGTGTAAACGAATGGGTATACAACTAAACTTTGCTCCTGTAGTAGATGTTAATAGTAACCCAAAAAATCCGGTCATTGGTATGCGCTCATTTGGTCAAAATCCTGAATTAGTTGCAGTAAAAGCTGATAATTATATGAGAGGTATGCAAAGCAGGGGGGTAGTTGCAAGTGCAAAACATTTTCCAGGACATGGAAATACTCATATGGATTCACATCTGGATCTCCCAATTGTGAGTAGTCCAATTAGTTTACTAAAAAATAATGATCTTTATCCATTTCAGTATTTAATTGACAATGGTGTTGGTTCGGTAATGATTGCTCATTTATCGGTTCCGGCACTCGATGATACCAAAAATTTACCATCTACATTATCAAAAAAAATAGTAACAGACTATTTAATAGATACCATGGGGTTTAATGGGCTAATAGTTACTGATGGTTTAGATATGAAGGGTGTTACAAAATATTACAAAGAAGGAATGGTAGCTCTTGAGGCACTTAAGGCTGGTAATGATATTCTATTAATTCCCGATAATATTCCATTATCCATTAAAAATGTTAGCAATGCTATTTCAGATGGAACAATATCCGAAGAAAGGATAGAGTTTAGCTGTAAAAAGATACTTTGGAGTAAGTATATTTCTGGTGCATGGCAAAATATTACAATAGACACCACTAATCTTATATCTGATTTAAATAGTCCATTGTACAAGAGTACATCTGATAAGTTAATGGATGCTGCTATAACTATAGTTAAAGATGAGAACACATTATTGCCATTGGGAAAAGGTGAAAGTCGAAAAACAGCCTTGTTAGTTGTTGGCACTAATGAACACCTGGAAATAGAAGATGCAATAAATCAGTATGATAGTGTTGATGTATTTCATATTGGGCATAAAGCTAAAAAAAGAACCAGGAAGAAGTTGATATCGGAACTTAAGAATTATGATGTAGTGATTGTGTCTATTTTAAACACCAATATTCTAGCAAGTAGAAGGTTTGGAATTTCCAAGGGGGATGTTGAATTGGTAACTAAACTTTCATATGAAACTACTGTTATACTTGATATTTTTGCTAGTCCTTACGCACTAAACTTTTTTAACACCGAGCTCATTCCTACAATTATTATTTCTTACCAAGAAAAGCCTTCTGCTCAAATAGCCTCTGCTGATTTAATTATGGAGGGATCTGAAAAATTTGGGACACTTCCAGTTGATGCCGCTGGGTATAAGGCTGGCTGGGGTTTAACATATGGTGAGCCGAAACTATATTTCGATGATCCTTCTTTGATGGGAATAGATTTGGAGATATTGAAGAAAATAGACTCAACAGCCATAAATGGTATTGAAATTGGCGCTTACCCTGGTTGTCAAATACTGGCGGCTAAGGATGGAGCAATATTTTACAATAAGTCGTTTGGATATCATACCTATGATAATGAAAAACCGGTTCGATGGAATGATGTATATGATTTAGCTTCTTTAACTAAAATACTGGCAACTACACCAGCACTAATGAAAATGAGTGATGAAGGGAAGATAGATATCAATGGGAAAATCAGTGATTATCTTCTTATGTTAAAAGATACTGATAAAGATAGCCTTGAATTTATAGAGGTGCTTTCTCACCAATCAGGATTACAAAACTGGATACCATTTTACGAAAGTACAATCGATGAAAATGGTTGGGATACATCCATATACCGCAACAGTATATCCGAAGGATATCCAACACGGGTAGCCCAAAATATGTATATTAAAAAAGGGTATGATCATAATCTTTTTGATAGTATAATTCAATCACCTTTTCAGGATAAAAGCTATCATTATTCAGGACTTGGTTTTTATTTGTTTAAGCAATTAGTTGAGAATATAGCTAATACATCTCTCGATAACTATATGTATAGTAGTATGTATAAACCATTAAATTTGAATTATTTAAGATACAACCCTAGGGACTACTTTGCTGTAGATCAAATCATTCCGACTGAGAATGATACTATCTTTAGGAATCAATTATTGGTTGGAGATGTGCATGATCAGGGTGCTGCTATGTTGGGCGGGGTTTCTGGTAATGCAGGCCTTTTTGGGAATGCACACAATGTAGCAGTTATAATGCAAATGTTTATAAATGGAGGTGCTTATGGGTTTCAAAAGTTTTTTGAACCTGAAACAATCGATCTATTTACATCCTATCATTTTGCTGCAGATAGTAATAGGAGAGGTTTGGGTTTTGACAAACCATTGCATAGGTATGAAGAACATAGAACAAATTGTAAGGATGCATCGCCAAGTAGTTTCGGACATTCGGGATTTACGGGTACATATGCATGGGCTGATCCTGAAGTTGGACTTGTTTATGTATTTTTGTCCAACAGAGTGCATCCAACGATGAGTAATAGCATACTAATGGATAAGGATATCCGAACTAATATACATCAACTTTTTTATGAGGCTATAAAGCCTTAGTAATCAATAATAGAAATATACAATGGGTAGTAAATTAAAAAATGTTTTGTTATGGGTAATTGCAATCTTAATGACCATGGCATTGGTAATATATCAACGTGCAACCGGACCAACATATCCCGTTAGGGGAGAAGTAATTATTGATGGTGAAATAGTTGATTATAAACTGATAAGAACTTTTGGTGGTGAGAAGGATGCACTGGTTGAAATTGATATTGAAAATGAGGAAATTACAGGTCACATAACTCTTAAAAGGTATAAAAGTTTCGATGAATGGGCAACTTCTGATATGTTTCGAAACCAAGGTAAACTAGTTGGAGTTATCCCAAATCAACCACCTGCCGGAAAAGTAGAGTATGTAATTACTTTAGTTAGTAATGGAGTAGAATATATCCTTACGGAAGAGCCAATTGTAATTAGATTCAAAGGTGCTGTTCCAACACCAATCTTATATCCTCATATCTTTTTTATGTTTATTTCATTGCTTTTTGCATTAAGAGTTGGGCTTGAGATATTTTTCAGAGGTATAGATACAAAATATTACTCAGGCGTTGTGATTATTACATTATTCTTTGGAGGCTTGGTTCTTGGTCCAATTGTTCAGAAATATGCTTTTGATGCTTATTGGACAGGTTGGCCATTTGGACATGATTTAACTGATAATAAAACTTTGTTTGTTTTCATATGTTGGGTTATCGCTTGGTTTGTACTTCGAAGAAAGCCTGAGAATAAGGTTTGGCCTACAATTGCAGTGATTGCTATGCTACTTGTATATGCTATCCCGCACAGTGTTATGGGGTCTGAAATTGATCATACTAAAGAAGCAGATAGTACACCTGAAACAAGTATAAACGAATGATACTAACAATTGTAATAATAGCAGTTACCGGTTTCGTCTCCATAAGTGCTTTCAATAATATCGAACTCTTTTCCAGGCTCAAGTTCAACGCTTATCAAATAAAACATTCAGGTGAAAAATGGAGGTTTTTTAGCTATGCTCTTCTACACTCAGGGTGGATGCATTTAATTATTAATATGTATGTACTTTACTCCTTTGGTGGAGTTGTTGAGCAGTCGTTTATTTCACTTTTTGGTACAATTGGTTATCTTTATTTCATACTTCTTTATGTTGGTGGAGTTCTTTTTTCAACTCTTTGGGATTTTGGTAAGTACAAAGATGATATTTACTATAATGCTGTTGGTGCCTCGGGTGCAGTTTCTGCTGTAGTATTCTCAAGTATTCTGGTGTTTCCTTCAGGTAGTATCTTTCTTTTTCCAATTCCATTTCCTCTGCCATCATGGGTTTTTGGAATTGCATATCTTATTTACTCAGCTTATATGGGTAAAAAAGGTGTTGATAATATAGGTCACAATGCACATTTTTGGGGTGCTGTTTTTGGTATAGTTCTAACTATAATACTTGTGCCCAATGTAATTCAGAATTTTTTCTCAACAATATTCTAATACATATAACAATGACATATAAGATATATATTCCAATATTAATACTTGTTGTATTTCTAATTGCATCTTGTGCTGGACCTTACACAATGGAAAATAGTGGTTCGACAGTTAATTTGGGTAATGATGATCCCTTTGAAATTGAATTGAATGGAAATCCTTCCACTGGTTACGAATGGCAGATTGTTTCATATGACTCTACTGTAATTAAACAAGTGGGAAAACATGATTATAAAACAAGTGATGATAGAATTGGTTCTGCTGGTCTATATACGTTTAAATTTCAAACCATTGGTGATGGGCAAACTAACTTGTTATTGGTATATAAACGAAAATGGGAAGAGCCTACAGTAGATGACAAAACATTTGAAATGAAAATTGTAGTTGGAACCATGGGGCGAATTCTGGAGGATTAGAGCCTATTGTAATTAAGAGTATTAATTAATTCAGTCCAGGGTCTGAAGGAAACTTTGGCCAATGTTTGTAATTATCTCCAAGAGGTTCTAACATCTGTTCCCAAAGTTCATCAGGTTTAATCGACAGAATATTCTTGTTCAAATTTTTAGAAACCAACCATGAGTTACGCTTTAACTCACCTTTTAACTGTTCAGGTGACCACCCCGAATAACCAACTGAGAACCTAATATCCTTTGGAGTAATTGAATTTAGCAAAATCATCTCTTTTACAATCTCAATATCTCCACCCCAATAAATTCCCGACCCTATTTCAAATGAACCTTCAATAATGTCTCCAATTGTGTGGATAAAAAATAAACTATTCGTTTCTACCGGGCCTCCAATAAATAATTGTCCATTGAATTCAGGAAAATCTTTAACTACATCGTTAAAGTTTTGTTCAACTGGTTTATTAAGTACCAGACCAAAAGAACCTTCATCATTGTGTTCTGCCAAAAGAACAACAGATCTCCCAAAGTAGAAATCACCCATTAATGGTTCAGATAGTAATAACCTTCCCTTGGCTGGTCTGAGGTTATTGCTGCTCACCTTAACAAATTTATCTACATCACTCATTTTGATCTATGCTTTATCCTAAAAACGATTATTTTTACAAATTAATTACATCAAAAAATATACCATTAATTTGACTGTGAGGAATAATCATCAAAAATTCATTGATTTAAGAAGAGAATATCCCTTTTTCGAGTATCAAAGTTATTCTTTTTGTGTAAAAAATGGAAGTATTGAAGCAGAGTTTTGCTTTAATCTTAGTAATAGAATAATATTTAGGCCAAGTATTATAATCCCAATTAGAGATTTTTTTTCAACTCATAACATTGAAGCCAATGGTTTGGATAACTATATTTTCCATATTGGGATGGTTGAATTAATAAGTTATTGGAAAGCAGCATGCCCACCAAAGGTTATTATTAGGTCACATATTCTTAATTATGAACAAGTACAGTGGTGGAAGAAATTATACTACAATGGTTTAGGTGAGTTCTTTTATCTAAATGGAATTGACATTGATCAAGACTCATTTATGACAATTGATTCCCAAGGGGGGAAACTAAACACTTCAAACTCAAATCTGGATCGATCGAAAGTGTTGGTGCCAATTGGTGGTGGTAAAGATTCAGTTGTAACAATCGAATTATTAAAAAATAGTAAAGTTGATGTAGTACCATTAGTTGTAAATCCTCGTGAAGCAAGCACACGTACAATTAACATTGCCGGATTTACTGATCTTCAATCGATATTTGTTACACGTAAATTAGATAGTAGTTTGTTGGAACTTAACAACCAGGGTTTTTTAAATGGTCATACACCATTTTCTGCATTACTGGCCTTTACGGGAGCGTTGTGTTGTTTCATTTCAGGTATTTCTAATGTTGCTCTTTCAAATGAAAGTAGCGCCAATGAGTCAACAGTACCTGGATCAAACGTTAATCATCAGTATTCAAAGTCGTTTGAGTTTGAGGAAGATTTTAATAACTATGTAAAAAAATACATCAATAAAAATATAAACTACTTTAGCTTTTTACGACCATTGAATGAATTGCAGATTGCAAAATTATTTTCAAAACAACCACAGCATTTTGTGAGTTTTAGGAGCTGTAATGTTGGAAGTAAAAACGATAGTTGGTGCGGTAAATGTCCAAAGTGTTTATTTACATATATTATACTAAGTCCATTTATAGAAACTTCAAAGCTAGAAGATATTTTTGATAAGAATATGTTAGCAGATATTAGTCTGGAAAAGTCATATAATGAGTTAACCGGAATAGATGAAGTAAAACCATTTGAGTGCGTTGGTACACCAGATGAGGTAGTTGCAGCGTTATCAAAAGTAGGAGTGAATAATAAATCCGTTTTTAAACCAGTGAAATTGAATAAGAGGTTTGTTAGTTTTAAGAAATTAATTAATGATTATAATACTGAAAATTTACTACCAGATGAATTTGAGTCAATAATTAAGGATGCGCTAGATGATCGAAAAATTTAAGTCCATTTTCTCAGAAAATCCAAAAGTTATAATTCTTGGATTTGGAAAAGAAGGAAGGTCTTCATACACCTTTATTAGAAAGCATTTTCCAAGTATTGAGTTAACTGTTGCTGATCGAAATGATAGTATATCAAATGATATTCTGATACAGGGAGATAGCAATTTGAAATTGCAGTTAGGTGTAAATTATTATTCAGGATTGAAAAATTTTGATTTGATTATTAAATCTCCTGGTGTTAAAATTATTGACACTGACAATGCATTAAAAGGTAAAATAACGTCACAAACTGATTTGTTTCTGCAATGTTATGCTGATCAGGTAATTGGTGTAACCGGTACCAAAGGTAAAAGTACAACAGTGAGTTTAATTTTTCACTTTCTAGTTACCGCAAATAGGAAAGTTATTTTGCTTGGTAACATCGGTGTTCCTGCATTTGATAAAATTGACGAGATTGACAAAAACACAATAATTGTTTATGAATTAAGCGCTCATCAATTGGAGTTTTTACATGTTTCACCTAGTATATCAGTTTTGTTAAACATTTTTCCTGAGCACCTTGATTATTTTGATGATTATAATAGTTACAAAGATGCAAAGCATAATATTTTTCGAAATCAATCTAAAAATGATACTTTAATTGTTAATGAAACAATAATTGAAGCATTACCAAAGTTAAATCAAATTACCAACTGTATTACATCCAGCAATAAATTCAATATTAAAGATTCTCCGTTATTGGGTATTCATAATATGATAAATATTAATGCTGCATTATTAGCAATTGAAAAATATGGTGAAAATGTTAGTGAAGCTATTAGCTCTATCAAGTCTTTTAAATGTTTACCCCATCGTTTGGAAAATGTTGGTGTTTTTGGGGGTGTTAAGTTTATAAATGACAGTATATCAACAATTCCTGAGTCAACAATCGCGGCAATAGATGCAATCGTGAAGGTTGATACTCTAATACTTGGAGGGTGGGACAGAGGACTTGATTACCATAGATTGGTTGAGTATCTTAAAAAATCGACCATATCTAATTTCATATTACTAGGAAAAGCAGGTGATAGAATCTTTGATCTTTTTAATATGGATTCTGGAAAAGTTTTGAAGAAAGCACAATCGATGGAAGAAGTTTTTGAAAATATTTCTACCGTCTCAAAGCATGGTGATATTTGTTTGTTGTCTCCTGCAGCAGCTAGTTACGATCAATTTCATAGTTTTGAACATAGAGGGGATGCTTTTAAGAAGTTGGCAAGAGAGTTTAAATTCGCCTGATCTCACAAATAGTTTTGGTTAAGCTGTTCATTTAAACGAATGAACAATGCTAATTAAAACAAAAGTCAACTATGAATTAATCAAAGTTCATGAATTATTCATGTTAGAATAACTATTATCTTAATTTTGTTATTCGTTGAAATATAATACGAAAAATGTTAGAGTCTTTATCAATAGTTAATTACGCACTTATTGACAAACTTGAAGTAAATTTCTTAACTGGTTTTTCCGTAATTACTGGTGAAACAGGAGCTGGAAAATCGATTATTCTTGGTGCTCTTTCTTTAATATTGGGTGGCAGGGCTGACTTAGGTGTTCTTAGAGATAAAAATCGCAAATGTGTAATAGAAGGTGTTTTTAGAAATGATAAACTCGACTTAAGTGATTTCTTTATCCAAAATGATTTGGATATTGACAAGCAAACAATAATAAGGAGGGAGTTGCTACCATCGGGTAAATCAAGGGCATTTATAAACGATACTCCGGTTAACCTCAAAACTATTGCTTTTTTGGGAAATAAGTTTGTGAATATTCATTCACAGAATCAAACACTTAGATTGTCAGATTCGTCATTTCAGTTAAATGTTCTGGATGATTTTATTGATAAACCTGATTACTTATTAAATTATCAGGAGTTTTATAGGTCACATAATAGTTTAGTTAACAGACTAAATGAACTAACGGTTTTAAATGAGAAAGCAATTAAAGATGAGGATTATTTTAGATTTCAATTTGATGAGTTAAATAATGCTACTTTAGACGTTGAGACCTTTGAAGATCTTGAGAACCGTGCAAGAATTCTGGAACATGCCGAAGAGATAAAACAAGCATTATCCGAAGCTGAATCGATATTAACTGGTGAAGAAACAGCAGTGCTAAGCAATATATCTAGTGTCATTAAATCAGTTGGAAGAATTAAATCTTATTTGCCAATTGCAACTGACCTAGAAGAGCGACTTAGTAGCTTGCTTATTGAATTGGAGGATATTTCCTCCGAAATTGAATCTGCAAACAGCACAGATGATTTTGATGCCGTCGAGTTCCAAATTATTAATGATAGGTTAGATTTGGTTTATTCGTTGTTTAAAAAACATAATGTACTATCTGTTATAGAGTTAATAGATGTTAGGAATGATTATGATATGAAACTCAATGAAATAAGCTCCTTGGAGAGTGAAATTGATGTTGTCAAAAAAGAATTGAATATTTTAGAAAAGGACCTGAAAGAAAAAGCAGGCCTGTTGCATGACGTTAGAAAAAGAGGAGGAAGTAGATTTGCTGATTCAATCATGAAAGTATTGTATTCACTCGGAATGAAGGATGCTGGATTTAGAGTAGAAATTGATAAACTTCCTG
The DNA here is from genome assembly GCA_016845105.1 of Bacteroidota bacterium. Taxonomy (GTDB): domain Bacteria; phylum Bacteroidota; class Bacteroidia; order Bacteroidales; family F082. Next base: position 39,222 of record JAERTF010000033.1, read on the forward strand.
GCTTTGGGTCATATGGATTTGATAAGGTTAAGTTTATGTTTAATGCAAACCTAGGTATACCACAAGGTGAGATAAGTAAAATAGCTTCTGGTGGTGAGTTATCTCGATTAATGTTAGCCATCAAGTCATTAATAAACCATCAGCAAATGATGCCCACAGTTATTTTCGACGAAATCGACTCGGGAGTTTCTGGAGATATTGCTGGAAAGGTTGGATCAATATTAAAAAAAATGTCGAACTCTCACCAGGTTATTTCCATAACTCATCTACCTCAGATAGCATCTAAAGCAGATCATCATTATAAGGTTTATAAGGTTACTTCTAATAAAAATACAACAACCTCATTGAATTTACTATCTAAGGATGGCAGAGTTGAGGAGATTGCTACCATGCTTAGTAGCAAAAAAGTTACAGAAACAGCATTGGGCGTAGCAAGAGAACTAATGAACGATAGTTAGATCATGTGAAATCTAAACATATGCATTAATTATAATTTCCCGAATCAGGACGATAAATTACCCATTTTTTATTAAACCCCATTTCGTGCGATTTATAAGGCTTGTTATTTTTGGATAATATCATAAACCTAAAAGTTCTAAATGGATGGGGTCCATCCCTTAGCAAAGCTTTATAACTCTCAAAAGGAACACAGTATTCAATACTTGTGTCTTTTTTTAATACTATGGGTAGCTGGTTTAAACTAATTAATTCATCAAGTGAGTAACTATTAAACTCTCTTTTTGAAGAAATAAGTTCAACTTGAATATCTTTTATTGTAGTATCCTCAAAAGCTAGTACATGAATCAGAATAGAACTAGTTAGACCCTTGAATTTTTTAATTTTTACTTCTAACCTTAATTCAGGATATATTTGTTCCGATAATAAGTAGATCCTTACTTGTTGCTTTTTATAGTTATAAACAATAACTGAAACAATAACGATTATTGCAATTAGTATATAGCTTATTGTGCTTTCCATTTATTTCCTAAAATTAATCCTTTAGTATCCATGCCTCTCTGTATTCATAGGGCAATTGTTGTTTTGCATAAAGGGCTTCCTTTAAGTTGCCAAACTTGTTTAAGTATAGCCTTATTTTACTGTTTTTGTCGAGTATGTCAGCATACTTAAATTCATTATTCTTGGCTTCTCTTAAAGCTTCTTTGGCAAGATGCATATTCGGGAAACTACCAAAAATCAAGTAATAAATATTTCCATCGTTTGTAGTAATAATAGTGGGTATTGTATCGGTTATCAACTGTTCGTTCAAACATAGTATTGGTGGTTTTTGTACATCTTTTCTTTGACCAAACCAAAGAGATACATAGTTAAGGCCAATTGAAACACCACCACATACCCATTTCTTTTTTTTATAATTGCCCCTTGTAAGTATCATGTCTAATACTTCTTTTGAGTCTGACCATAAATCTATTATTGAATCTACATGTGTACCTTCTTCAAAATATGTTACTAACTCGTAACCTCGATAGGGATATGGTGTAAGTTCCTTTGGTTTATCCCACATACAATCAGGATTGTGAATATATTTGTTATAGCAACATGCTGTCCAGTCACCTTTATCCGACCAGCTTGATAAATTACAGATACTAGTATCAGGTTTATTATTTTGTAGATCTTCAACATGTGCTTTCGCAACATACGATAATGATGATGATAGTTGAAGTTGCCTTTTTTCATAATCCAATCGAAGCAAGTTTACCTTTTCAAATAGGTTAAATTCATTGTTGGATAAACAAAATTCTTCCGGAATTAGATTTTGACTAGTAGTAATATTAGGAACAAACATGAAAACTGTTACAATTAGTAAAGTTTTGTAACATGTTGATATATATTTTGATATAAGCATATGGTTTGTCAGTATAGCATGGTAAAATTATAAAAAATTACCAAGTGTAGTTAACTATTCCATGAAAAGGAAATTATGTCATCTTCGATAATGTTGTTGAAACCTGAAATTAGCCTGCATAGCAATTGATTACTAGTGTCAAAATTAAATTTGTCAATACTGGCTATTGGTAATACTTTAATTGAAGTACCTGTTAAAAAGGCACTTTCATATCGTTTAATTGATTTTAGACTAATTGATTCCTCAGTAATACTTATCATGTTCTTTTTGCAATAGGCAATTATTTTTTGACGAGTAATACCTGGTAATACTTGATTCGACTTGGGTGTAATGAGTCCATCGTCTTTTACAAAAAAAACATTCGAACGGCTGCCTTCAGTAATATTGTTTCGCTCATTTATAAGTAATACTTCGAACACTGATGGAGCTGTAAGCGCACTTGATACAAGCTTTACATATTCTTCTCGATATATTTTTAGATTTGGAATTTGGCGCTGGGTATCTAATAATCCAACAATTACCCCTAATTCGTATTGTTTGTTTGTTGGATAATAGTGAGGTTGTAACCAGGCAGAAAAAGATTTAATCTCTTTTTCATTCGTGCTAGCTTGATACCGAATATTACAATTGTTGACTTGGTTTTTTTTTATTAGGTCTTCTATTTTTGCAATTAGGTCTTTGTAGGTTATTTTAAGAGTGTTGCCATTGATAAGAACTGAGGATCTGAATCTTTCAAAATGCTCATTAAAAAATAAAGGCTTGCCATCAATCACCCTAATTACTTCGTAAATATTTGTACCCAAATTCAACTTGCTAAAATCGTACTCTGGAGCATTGATAATTTCGTTGTTGAGGACAATATATTTGCTTTGATGCTTGCCAGTCTTCATATTGAAGTTTGTTCAATGCAATGATTTCAAACTAAAATTTTAAACATGTATTTCAAGCTAATTACTACTTATCTCTTGTGGCAAAGTATTCATCAAGAATTTTCTTCGCCTTATCATAATTATGTGGATCAACAAACATGCGTACTGCATCTTCTGGTGATCCATTTGCCCAACCAGCTTGCACACTAGCAGTAAGTGTGTCTCTTCGGATTACTCCTATTTTATTATCAACTAGCATTTCTTCCAGAAATAAACTTTCAACTCTGGAACCAGTATAAATTAATTTTAAGTCGTCTGACATAGTTTTGTGTTTTAGTTTCGTTTAATCAAAATTAATGATAAAGATAGTGATTTTTTGGATATAATGCAAGTACAATGAAGTGTTGGAGCAAATAAAAATTAGTTTAACACTTAGGTATTTAGTTTTATTATGGCAAAAACCATAATTACTGCACTCAACATTTGTACGGGGGAGAGTATACTACCATTAAATATATAATCGAACAAAATGGCAGAGATTGGAAATAATAACTCGCTAATTGTTGCAATAATTGCCTTTACCCTTCGTAAACCATAGTAATAAATAAATATTGCTCCTGATCCGGTTGTTAATCCAATTATCACAAAGTATATCCAATTAATTTTTGTTGTTGATTCAAGTTGACCATAACTGCCTGTTAAAACCACATATACCAATAGTAATAAACTGGTAAATCCATAACGATAAAAAGTAGCAGTTATAAAATTATGATTTAACAGTATTTTTTTCGAAAAAACAGTTGAACTACCAAACGAAAATGCTGCAAGTAATGCATATAAAGCAGCCATTAGTGTACTATCATCTGTAGTAATTTCTGGGATTGAAAAACCAAAAGTAAGGAAATAACTTGCCACTATTGCCAAGGATGCCCATATGGCAAAGTGCTTCTTTATTTTTTCTTTTAAAAGAATAGATGCAAGTAAAATTGCAAATATTGGTTGTAATTTTTGCAAGAGAACAACAACCGATAGATGATGGAAGTTAACTAGGAACAATGCTTTAACAATTGAAATAGTTCCCAGTGCCCCACCAAAAACAGCAACCAAAAGAAATAGTATATAATCCTGTTTGATAAAGGTTTTTAAGTTTTTGTATTGTTTGAATAAAAAAATATTCATCAATAGAAAGGGAATAACATGAAGTATGAAAACTACCCATGATACATCTAGTTTATTTAATCGTGGAGTTAGTACAACTCCATCAAAACCCCACATTATTGCTGAGATACTGATGGCTATGGTTCCTATTATTTGGTGATTTTTTCCTACCTGCATACTATGTATTTCGAGCTCGCAAAACTAAGATTTTAACATGGATTAAACAAAAATGTTTATGATAGTCATACAATAAGTCTGAATATTTTTGTTTTCAATATTTGTATATTATTTTATTGGCTATTGTATGAATTTATCTGTTATAATCAACTGTTAAACAGTGATGTGTGTTTAATTGCTATTTGAAATATTCTCCAATGATATTTTCCAGTATTTTTTTATCAATGGGTTTTGATATATAGTTATTACATCCCACATTTAGTGCTTTTTCACGATCTCCGGCCAGTGCATAGGCTGTTTGTGCAATTATTATCACATCATTGTTGAATTCTCTTATTCTTTTTGTTGCATCGTAGCCACTCATTTTAGGCATTTTAATATCCATCATTATAAGATCGAGATCAGGAGTATTTTTGCAGATCTCAACAGCCTCAACTCCAGTTTTTGCATGATAAATCACCGAAGCAACATCTTCCAATATAATACTTAAATATTCATCTGCAAAATCTTCATCCTCAGCGATTAGAACAGATATCTTATCCTTTTCTGGAATCGATTCTGAATCCTTTTCCTCTTCTGACTGGAGTTCAACTTTATTTTCAATAGGCTTATACGGAATAGTAAAGTAAAACTGTGAACCTACCCCTTCTTCCGACTCTACCCATATTCTACCACCAAGCATATGCACATACTCTTTTGAAATCGACAACCCTAAACCCGAACCTTCCTGAACTTTAATGTCATCAACATCTGCTTGTACAAATCTGTTAAATATTGCATCTAATCTATTTTTTGGTATCCCAATGCCCTCATCTTTAATACAGAATTCAATATTATTATTTGTTATGATATACCCGAAATTAATATTTCCATCTTCACTGTATTTTATAGCATTATTTATAAGATTTGATAAAACTCCAAGAAGTTTTTCTTTGTCGGTTTCAATGATTGCATTTTCATCCGACAAGTATGTTGAAAAACCTATGGATAGGTTATGTTTTTCTGCCTCTTTTGAGAAGTTAGAATGAAGTTCACGTAGTTTTTCATTGATGTTAATTTCTGATATATTTAGCTTTACCTGTTCGGTTTCAATCAATGAAATAGCCATTATATCCTTTAGTGTGTTAAGCATTCTGTTGCCGCTCTGCATAATAACATCAATATATTCCTTTTGTTCCTCACCCGATAGATTTGGGTCTTTCAGTAAGCTGGCAAACCCAAAAATACCATTCATTGGTGTACGAATTTCATGACTGATGTTTTGTAGAAAAGCCGTCTTTAATCTGTCGGATTCAGTTGATTTTTTTAGAGCTATTTCTATTTTCTCAACAGTTTTTAATCGGTTTACAGATATGCTAATTTGATCGGATACAAAATCAAGTACTTCCAAATCATTTTTGCTATAGGCATTTTCGTTATAGTAATTCTGAATTGCAAAAACTCCCTGGGTAACACCTTCAAAAATCAATGGTGCAATTATTCCTGCTTTCGGAACGGCCCCAACAATCTCTATTTTTCCTTCATCTGCCATTTTGTAAATCATATCCTCATTAACTAGTAATGACTTTGAAGTACGTACTACATATGCGCTAAATGTTTTGCCGGCTGGCCAGGTATCAAAATCATCTTTTTCATCACTCAAGAAGGGTGACGTGAATGAATCATCTTTTTCATTATAAAATGCAACAAAGAAATTTGATGTATCGAGTATTTTTCCAAGTTCATTTTGAATAATCCCAATAAGTTCATTTAAATTTTCAGTTGTTAGGGAAGCATTAGATATATTAAATAGTACATTTTGAACTAATTCATTTCTTTTTTTAGCAGTAATATCTTCAGCTACTTTTATATAATTTGTAGTAATACCTTCACTATTGATAATTGGCGAAATTGATGCTGACTCCCAGAATAACTCACCATTTTTTTTCTTGTTGTGGAATTCACCTCTCCAGATATTTCCTGCTAGTATCATATCCCAAAGTTCTTTATAAGAGCTTTGTGGCATATCACCTGATTTGAGAATACTAGCATTTTTTCCAACAAGCTCGTTTTCAGTATAGCCAGTTATAGTGCATGATATTGGATTTGTATATTCTATGGTGCCATCTATGTCTGTTATAACAATTATTGATGGACTCTGTTCCACAGCTGTTGAAAGCTTAACTATTTCGTTTTCATCTTTTTTGCGGTCGCTTATATCCCGAATTACAATTAAATCAGCGGGTTTGTCTTGGTAAGTAATTATACCCGCACTAAGTTCAACATATACTTTTTTGCCAGTGCTATGAAGTAATACAGTTTCATATATATTAGGAACCTGTTCACCTGCCATTCTTTTCTTATAATAAGAAGTTAATTGATCAATATTGTCGGGGTATACAAAATCACTAAAGGGACGATTTAGTATGTTTGTTTCTTTACCGCCCCATATATCTAGTAAACAAGTGTTACAAAATTTAACAACATTATCTTGTAGAATACAAATTCCATCATTTGCCCTTTCAACCAGATTTCTATATTTCTCTTCACTCTCTTTTAACTTTATCTCATACATTTTTTCATTAGTACGATCCTGAATTGTTTCGATTGCCCCTGTTACTTCTCCTTTTTTATTGTAAAGGGGTCCGGCAGTAAAGAATAACCATTTACCATTATCTCCAAGGTGAGGAAAAAAATCTTCCCCTTCATAGGCATTTTCAAGAATTTGTGATTTTACTACTTTACCTTTATAATACTTATTAAGATAAGTTTGACTATCATCAATTATTACATCTGCTAGTATTGGTCTTTCCTCTTTGTAAAATGCGGACCATTGTTTATTTGTGCCAATCAGGTCTTTTTGATTTATTTCCAGTAATTCTTCACAAGCCTTATTCCAATGTGAAATCTTATGATACTTGTCAATTACTATTGTTGCGATTGTACTTCCATAAATGATTTGATTCAAATTCTCATCCTGCTCAAGAAGTTGAGAAGTTCTCTTTTTAACTTTATTTTCAAGTTCTTCTTTCTCATTTCTAAGTTTATCTTCAGCACCTTTAATACGAAGCATAGCACTTATTTGTGCTGATAATTCCACTGGGTCAATTGGTTTTGTTAAAAATGCATCGGCGCCCAGTTCCAAGGCTTTTATCCTGTTTTTAGAATCGGTTTTAATTGCAGTAATCATTATAACCGGAATATGTTTCGTAGCCATGTCTTGTTTAAGCAAAGAACAAGTCTCAAAACCATCCATTTGTGGCATTATAATATCCAGAAGTATTGTATCTGGTTGTATTTCCTTCGCCAGTTTAATTCCTTCTTTTCCTGATGAAGCTTTATAAACCTTACAATGCTTTAATTGGCTAACTATAATAGCTTCAACGGTAGTGAGATTGTCAGTTTTGTCATCTATTACCAGGATTTTTTTCATATTGCGTTAATTAGTGGTAGTTTATAAAGCTTCAGAATCTATTATGCATACCAGTTATTATTCTCATATACTTTAATTACACTTGAATATTTAAATGGCCTCTGACTCATTTTTTGCATGTAATGTACTACAACAAATATCTTTTTATACAACTCAAAGATGCTACTCTGTAATGATTTCATCTTCAGTGATTAATGTTTTTAAGTTCTTTCATTTATGTCTAATTATTTTTACAAACTGTAATACTATTTAATGTTAGCCATAATCATATTTATAAGAACGTCTTTATCAATGGGTTTGGAAATGTAATCATTACATCCTGCCTCTTTTGATAGTTTACGATCCTTCGATTGAGCATATGCAGTTTGAGCTATTATTAGAACTTCCTTATTGGTTTTCCGAATTATTTTAGTGGCATCATACCCATCCATTACAGGCATTTTTATGTCCATTAGTATGATGTCAATATCAGGATTGTTTTTACTCAATTCAACTGCTTCTAAACCATTCTTTGCATGAAAGATTTCAGTATTGTAAGGTTTTAAAATGATTTTTAAGTATTCAAATGCAAATATTTCATCTTCAGCAATCAGTATTTTTAGTTTGTTTAGCACTTTTGAATGTTTAGACGAGTTTTTCGTATCTCCATTTGTATCTTTATTTTTTATGATTTTATTAGCTGGAATAGAAAAGAAGAAGGTAGATCCAATATTTTCTTCTGACTCTAACCATATACGACCTCCAAGCATTTTAACGTAAGCTTTGGATATTGACAATCCCAAACCTGAACCCTCATAGGCAGCCCTATCCTCAATGTCAGCCTGAACAAGTCTGTCAAATACTGCTGTTTTTCGATCGCCAGGTATACCTATTCCCGTGTCTTTAACATAAAATTCAGTTTTGTCTTGTTTTTTGTGACAACCGAATTCGACCTTACCTTTATGGGTATATTTTATTGCATTTTTAATTAGATTACTTAAAATGGCATATAGTTTTTCCGAATCAGTTTCCACCCAACTATATATTTGGGGAATTTCATTTTTTAGAATAAGTTGTAATCCTTTTTTGTTGGCTTCGGGTTTGAAAAACTTAAAAAGGCTATTGCATTGATCAACAATATTGGTTTTGGAAATAGAAACTTTCATTTGGCCTGACTCGATCATAGAAATATCCATTAAGCTATTAACAGTATGCAGCATCCTTTTCCCACTTTTTGAAATGATTTTATATACTGATTTTGTTTTTGATCAGATACCCCAGGTTTTGATAGTAAATCTGTAAATCCCAAGATACCGTTCATTGGTGTTCTGATTTCATGACTCATATTTGCTAAAAATGCTGACTTAAGTTTATCACTTTCTTCGGCTTTTTTTCTTGATACCTCTAGTTCTTTATTAATATCATTAATATTGCTTAAACTTGATTTAAGTTCTTCATTCAGAATTTCATATTCCTTATTCTGTTTTTTTAATTCCAATTCGTTTTTCTTTCTAATAATTGATATACTTATTTGTTCTGATACAAACTCAAGTACTTTTTTGTCGGTTATAGCATATGCATTCTCATCTTTATAACTTTGCACAGCTAATACACCGATAGCTTTTTTCTCAATTATTAATGGTGTTCCTAGCCAAACCTCACAATCAGGTCCACTACTTTTTATAATGCCCTTTTTTTCAAGTTTGTGAATTTCACTTTTATTTATGAGTACGGGTTTACATTTGTCTATTACATATTTAGATAATGTATGTGCTGCCTTAAATGATTTTATTGTTTTCTTTTCGTCAGACATATATGGCAAGCTAAATGTGTCAGTTGAATCGTCATATAAGGCAACATAGAAATTACTTGTATCGATAATCGTATTTAATTCACTTTTTATTTTTTCGATGACTTTTGGTAGGTCGCTAGCAATATTTGCTTCATACGATATGTTATATATTGCCGACTGCAGTTTTTCAGATTTCTTTTTTTCTTGGATGCCAATTGTTGTGCCTTGTAGGCCAATTAGTTTACCATTACTGTCCTTTAGAACGGATCCCTTAATTTCAACTTCGACTTCATTATTGTTTTTGTCCAACATTTTAGTTTCGAACGAAACATGTCCGAATGTTTTATATTCTTTGATGGCTTTTAAGGCAATTCCTCCGGTTTTTACAAACTCTTTTTTCGTAAAGTGTTTGCTTAGTTTTGTACCTACCCATTCTTCGGGTTTATATCCGGTTAATTGTTCAAGAGATGGACTTAAATATGTAAACTTCAGATATTGGTCCATAGTCCATATAATATCAACAGAGTTTTCCGCAAGAAGGCGATATTTTTCTTCAGATTTTTGCAATGCCTCTTCTTGCTGTTTTAATTTTTCAATGGATTGTTTTTGTTCACTTATATCTATGGTTGATCCAAAAAAGTGAGGATTGTTATTTTCTATAAAACATCTACCTTGTGATTGAAACCAAGCAGGTTCTCCATTTGCTTTTATTACTTCGTATTCGCATACTATTGATTTTGATGGGTTTTCAAAAGATTCTTTAAAGCTCTTTCCTACTAATTTTAAATATTCTGGTTTTATATGGCTCATGTATTTCTTCCAATCGTTTTTAAGGGAGCCTCTTGGTAAACCAAGTAATTCATCCATCACGGGTGATAAATATGCATTTTTAAAGGATTCTCCTTCTTCAAAATCAATTTTCCAAACTGCCGTAGTTATATTTGAAACAACCTCGTTATAATTGTTATAGAGTTCTTTAAGCTCATTTTCCAGCTTTAATTCCTTGGTAATATCTTTAAAGATGCAAAAAGTTTGTTTTGATTCACCCTCTATATCAAATCCAATATCACCTTCGAGTACAACATTGATATAGCTTGAATCTTTTTTTCGAAGGCGCAGTATTACATCTTGTATTTGACCCTGTTTTTTAAATTTTAAAAAGTGCTCCTGGAAATACTCATTATTTTCGGGATGGATTAGGTTTTCAAATTGAGTGCCTATTATTTCTTTTTTTGTGTATCCCAATGTTGAAAGCCACATTGGATTAACATCTAGTATTTTACCATCTAAACTTAACGAGTGAAAAGAAAGCGGTGAGTGATCAAATATCAGTTTGTATCTTTTCTGGCTTTCCTTCAATTTAGCCTCCATTTGTTTCATTAAAACAAATGTATTTATACCTGTTTTTACTACAGAAAATAATCGATCAGCTGTTAATTCAGTTTTTGTTCGATAATCATCTATATCATATTCCTCTATAGCTGTTTTTTCAGTTATTACACCAGGTTGCCCGGTTCTGAGAATAATTCTGATATTCTTATTGTTAAGATTGTTACGTATATAGCTAACAAGGTCAAGACCAGAAGTTTCTGTTTCCATCACAACATCTAGTAGAACAAGAGAAATATCTTGGTGTAATCTAAGTAAGTTTTTAGCTTCATCAGCTGAATAAGCGCTTAAAATTTCAATGGTTTTTCCTTCGTAAACAAAATCATCCATCGCCATTTTTGTGACAATATGAATATCTTTCTCGTCATCAACAATGAGAATTTTTTTCTTTGGTTCCTGACCTGATTCATTAGCAGATGAAGATTCTTCATCTGCAAAAAAGTCATAATTTGTATCTTCTATCATTTTGTTTACATTTAAAATGATTATTCGTCATTTATTCTATCTCTATTATTGATAAAGGTATATTTATAGTAAATTTTGCTCCTTTTCCCACATAACTTCTACAAGTAATGTCACCTTTTAATTTTTGTGTTACCAAATTATAAGCAATATGCAGCCCTAAACCCGACCCTTCTTGTTTATCTGTCGTAAAAAATGGATCGAATATTTTCGATATATCATTTTCGGCTATTCCTATCCCATTATCAGTAACTTCAATGGTAATTAATCCCTCATTATTTTTAGCATTTATATTTATTGTATTATTTGATACTACCTTAAATGCATGTTTTAAGGAGTTTAGAAATAGGTTTGTCATAATCTGAGCCAAAGCACCAGGGTAGCTCTTCATATATATATATTTTGAGCATGTAATGCTGGTAATAATCTTCTTCTTCCTAAGTTGAGGTTCCAAGCTAGCCACAATATCAGATATGTAGGATCTTAAATTGAACTCTCTTGGTTTCTCAGAGGTCTCATCTACAGATACTCTTTTAAAACTGTTTATCAACTCACCGGTTCTATTTAAATTTCTTAGTATTAATTCACCAGCTAGATAGAAATCGGTTACTGTTTTTTCGAGAGTGTTTTTCGTAAGCTTACCTTCTTTTGTTAACTGTTGTAGATTTGAAACTTTATTCAAAAATCCAGTTGTAGCAGTTATACCAATGCTAACCGGTGTGTTGATTTCGTGAGCAACACCAGCAACTAAGTTCCCCAATGCAGCCATTTTTTCCGATTCAATTAAGAGATCCTGAGTTTCTTTTAGTTTTTTTAGTGCACTCTCTAACTGATCTCTTTGATTGGTTATTAACTCATATGTTCTTGCATTGGAAATTACAAGTGAACATATTTTAAGCACAGAATTAGCCAGATTCTTGTAGTGTTTAAGATATTGTGGAAAGGCAACATTTTCTATTTCAATAATACCAACTAACTGATCTTTATGAGTTAAACTATAACAAAAACCGGTATTTGATAAATTCGTCTTTTTACTTCTATCCAATAGCTTATTAATATTTTTAGGGTTGTTTGTTGTTGGTTGTGAAATTAGATTTCCAGGTTTATCATTATCTATGGATAAAAAATGCAGGGATTCTGGGGCAAACAATATCGAGAATAGTTGAATTATTTTTTCAAGAACTTCTTTTTCACTTAAACTCTCAGCCAGATCATTTAATAAATCCATCATCATTGCATAATCAGTAACTTCCCTTTTCTCTTCAAGCTCATTATTCTCTTCAATTCTCGATATGGCTTTTCTAAGGTTTAATTCTAATATATCAAGTCCTATAGGAATTGATTCGTAAGGTTTATTAATGAATGATGAGAATTCCATTAGATTGTCTCCAATATTATCTTCAATTCCAGTATCGAGTAATAATATTTTTGAACAAGATTCATCAAAAAAATCTCGAGCAGTTTCTTTATCAAATCCCCAATTATTAATTTCATTATTCCAATTAATTATCCAACCCGGAGTTACCAGGTAATATCCCTTTGAGATATAGTGATTAACAAGTGGTTTATTTAATACCAATTCAAAACAACTATCATAACTCATTGTAAAGGTAGATTCATCAGAATTATTGAGATTGTTAATGCAAACACTTCCTAATATACAATTTTGATTACAGTTTTTGTCTTTCGCAAGAGTTTTGTAATCGGCCTCATGTAGTGGTGGTTTACCGCAATTTGATGGAAAAACAGTTACGACAACATCAACTAAAAAGTTTGATTTAACTATGGTTGATACTTCTTTTGAGAAGTATCTGCAAATAAATATATTTATCTTTTCTTTCAATATTATAAACTAATTGGGTAAGTTCCCCATTTGTGCACCGCTTTGGATATAGCCATAAGAACTTCATCAGTAACTTGATATGGAATTTCGCCGTGGTTATCTGATAATATAAAGCCGCCACCTGGTGCTGCTTTTTTAATTGCTTCTTTGACTTTACTCTCAGCCTCATTTACAGTCCATCGCCTCATTTCAATACCGTTTAAATTTCCAAGCAAATTAATTTTATTATAGTATTTGTTTTTTAATTTGCCAAGATCCTCATCACAGCTTACACCCAATACAGCAGCTCCCATATTGGTTAATTCATCTGCAATGGGTAAACTTATTCCTGAAGCAAGGTGAAGTGCAACGGGACCGTTTATTTGAGCAATAGTTCGTTTTCCAATTTCATACCCTGTTTCTAAAAATTTATCTCGTGGTATGATAGTTGAAGATGATATAGGATCAAAATAGCAAATAGCTGTTGCTCCAGCCTCAAGCTGTGCATTTGCCCATTCAACACAGAAGGTTTCATTAATACTTATGAGCTTATTGAATAAAATGGGGTCGTCGTACATTAAATCAATGTAACTACTAAACCCAAGTTGCATAACAGGAATTGAGAAGGGTGACATTGCCACACCAATTATTGGAACATCATTACCTACTTTATCCTTAAGTAGTTTTGTTGCTTTTAGTACTTTATTTAAACAGCTTGAGTCCTTAATAGAAATAGAGGTTATACTTTCTATTTGTTTTCGATTCTCTATTATTGGTTTGCCAGCATTTGGAGGGCCATCAGAAGTATAAATAACTTCACCACCCATTGCTTCAACTTCTATTGATGCATAGAAGAAAGTATATATACAGTCGTTTCTGTACTTTTTTCTTAATCTTAATTGTCCTTCTACCACATTTTCAGCCTTTGAAAAGTAATCTTCAATGGATAGGTCAAGCTCTTTAGCGCCATGCATCGACAATAATAGAAATAATGGTACACGATCAGGTTCTTTAAAACCGAGCGTTGTTAATACTCTTTCAAGTGAGGTTGTTTTAGTTGTCATTTTTTCTCCTCCATTATTTTTTCAATGATATTGATTGAATCATAGGCATCTAGTGCCATAGCATCAGCACCAACTTCATTCCATAACTTATCATCAAACCTGAATGGTGCTCCACCAACAATTATTTTTACTTTCGAGTTTGTTTTAATCAATTCATCTTTAAGCTCCCTTACTTTTAAAGCTGAAGGTAACATAAGAGTTGAAATTAGTAACACTTCAATTTTGTCTTCTTTTACCTTGGTAACTAGTTCACGTACAGATATATGCCCATAATCTTTTAAATCGAAACTGCTAGCCCTTAATACAGAATAAACAATACGTTTACCAAGCATATGATAATCTTCGAGTACAGCTATGGCTAATTTGGGTTGGTATTTTCGATTTGGATCCCCTGATGGGAGTATAGTATCTACCCATTCTTCAATAAATTTACCACTCATGTATACTTGAGAAAGGGCTACGGTTCCTTTTTCCCATCCAGATCCAATACGATCCAGTACTGGCATTACCAGTTGCTCTATTAATTCAATGGGGGGAATATTCCTGTGTTTATTGAGGATCTCCTCGCTAGATATACTATCTACAGAAAGCAGGGCGGCTTCCAACTGATTAATGGCTTCTTCCATATTTAAGTGTCAATTTAATTCGCAATTTTGTAATAGTCAATATAGTAAACTCGTATTTTATTTAAATTCATAATATCTATTAATACTATTTGAAGTACTTACCAATCATATCAAGTAATTTCACACTATCAATGGGTTTTGATATATAATCGTTGCACCCTGCCTGAATAGCTTTTTCCCTATCACCTGCTAATGCATAGGCTGTTTGTGCAATTATTATAACCTCCTTATTTGTCTCTCTAATGATTTTTGTTGCTTCATACCCACTCATTACTGGCATTTTAATGTCCATTAGAATTATATCAATATTGGGATTATTTTTACACATCTCCACCGCTTCGATTCCATTTTTAGCATACAATAGGTTTGCTCCCGATAGTTCCAGTATTATTCCAAGATATTCAAGTGCAACCTCTTCGTCTTCAGCAATCAGTATGGTTAAGTTTTTAGATAATGGTTTGTTTATATCTTCATTAGCTATCTGTGCAACAGGTGTATCATCTACTAATACTCTTTCATAAGGAATAGTAAAATAAAATGTGGAACCCTTATCGGTTTCCGAGTTAACCCATATTTCGCCTCCCAATAGTTCTACATATGCTTTTGAAATTGAAAGACCAAGCCCACTTCCTTCATATACCTTTACATCTTCAATGTCGGCTTGTACAAATCGCTCAAAAATTGCGTTAATCCTATTTTCAGGTATTCCTATTCCTGTATCTTCTACAAATATTTCAATGAATTCATTTTTTAAGTTGTATCCAAATTTAATACTTCCTTCATGTGAGTATTTGATTGCATTTTTTATAAGATTTGAGAGTACGGCATAGAATTTATCTCTATCTGTTTTTACCACAGCTTCGTTAGGTGGTAATGCATTTGAGTAATTGATTGACATTCCTTTATTTTCAACTTCTAGCTTGAAAAAATGATATAAACTTATTATCTCGTCATTTATATTAGTATCGCATATATTTATTTTCACCTGATCGGTTTCCAGCATTGAAATGTCCATTAGATCATTAAGAGTATTTAACATCCTTTTACCACTTATCATGATAACATCAAGGTAGGATTGACTTTCTTCAGCTGATATTTCAGTATCTTTTAGAAGGCTTGTAAATCCCATTATTCCATTCATTGGTGTACGAATTTCATGACTAATATTTTGTAAAAAGGCTGTTTTTAGTCTATCGGATTCTGTTGATTTGTCTAGAGCATTGAGTATATCTTCCTGATCTTGTTTGCGTTTAATTGAAATACTAACTTGATCCGAAACAAATTCGAGTAACTTCATATCCGATTTATTAAAGGCATTCACATCTGTGTGGCTTTGAACAACTAGAGCTCCAATCACCTCATTTTCAATTTTTAGCGGAACGCCTAACCATATTTTAGAGTTGGATCCAAATCTTTCTATTTTTCCTTCTTTTTCAAGTTTATCTTTATCTTTTTGGTTTGCCAACAGCGACTTTTTACTCTTAATAACATAATCAGTTAGTGATTTACCGGCAGGAATAGTGACAATTTCATCTTTCTCATCCGTAAAGAAGGGGAGAGATAACATGTTTGTTTCTTTATCATAAAGAGCAACGAAAAAGTTTCTTGTGTCAATAATACTACCTAATTCTTCTTGTATTAATCCTATAAGGTCTTTTAAATTGGTGGTAGTTAATACAGCATTTGATATATTATACAGTACTCTCTGAATTTGTTCTGATCGCTTTCGTGCTGAAATATTTGAGACAAATGCAAATGAACCAGCAAATTTGCCATTATTATCGGCCACTGAAGTTGCATTGAACAACGTTTGAATATTTTCCCCACTTTTTGACATTAAGCTAACTTCATAATTACTTTGGATTTCACTATTTGCTTTTGCTATTTGTTCTTTAAAAATTACAAGGTTATCTTCATCAACAAAATCGAATGGTGTTTTTCCCAATAATTCATCCTTATCATATCCTAACATATTACACAGGGCCATATTAACATCAAGTGTAACACCAACTGTATCGATTAACCAAAAACCTTCCGAAGAAGTTTCAATTACTTTTTTATATTTATTTTCACTTTCTTTAAGCGCATATTGGGATTGTTTTTGATCAGTAATATCTTCGGCTACTTTAATATAGTTGATGGTTTTGCCGTCTTTATCAATAATTGGCGATATGGTAGCTGATTCCCAAAAATAACTTCCATCCTTTTTTTTATTATGAAACTCGCCTCTCCATTCTTGTCCGGCTAGTATTGTTTTCCAAAGTTTTTTGTATACCTCGTCTGATTGATGACCTGATTTTAGTATATTAGATTTTTGCCCAACAGCTTCTTCAAATGTATAACCGGTTAATTGAGAAAATTTAGGGTTAACATAATCTATAACTCCTTTAGTATTTGTAATTACAATTACCGATGGGCTTTGTTCTACTGCTGTAGAAAGTCTTGTGAATTCTTTTTCAGATTTTATTCGTTCACTTATATCTCTAATAATAGCGGTAAAGTATTTTTTATTATTATTTTCCCAACTCGATAATGATAATTCGATTGGGAATTCCTCCCCATTTTTCCTGGTTGCTGTTATCTTAATAATTCGTTGAATCCTCTTATCTTTCTCTTTACTCTGGTGCTTTTTTAAACTATTGTCATGTTGTAATTGATAATGTTCAGGAATTATCTTATGAAGAGTATTATTTATCATTTCTTTTGCTGAGAATCCAAAAATATTCTCAGCAGACTTGTTCCAGAAAAATACTTTCCCGTGAGAATCAGTTGCAATAATAGCATCTGCTGCCGAGTGGGTTATCGATCGCACTAATTCTTCACTTCCTTTTAATGCTTCTTTTACTTTTACTTCTGAAGTGATATTTGATATATATCCTTCAATCCCAATTACACTTTTATTATCCGTACTATATACTGCATCTGCGCTTTCACGTACATAGATAATTTCTTTTGAGGCAGTTAAAATGTTGTATTTTATATTGTACGGAACCCTTTTCTTAATTGCACTTTGTACTTCTTCCCAAACGCGTGCCCTATCTTCAGGAACTATTATATCCGCAAAGGATATTTTCTTGTTCTGTAATAAGTCCTCAACTTTGTATCCCGTAATTTCTTCAACTCCATCACCAAGATATTCCATTGTCCAATGAGAATCATTCTTACATCTAAAAACTATACCATTTAGATTATTAATAAGCGTTTGTAATTTTCGATCAGTTTCTACTCTATTTATAATACTCTCTTTATACTCGGTTACATCCCGATAGTTAAAAACAATGCCATTGATTCGAGGAAAGTTTAGCATATTCTTTCCTGTTCCTTCAATATCTTTCCAAACACCAGTTTTGTGTTTAACTCTAAATCCAATATCTTTTACACTATTTGGTTGTTTAATAATTTCATCAAAAATTTGCAATACATTATTTATGTC
>JAERTF010000034.1 GCA_016845105.1 Bacteroidota bacterium
ATAATTATTAATTATAAATTTAAATTCTGTTTATCCTGGTTCATTATCCTGCTGTGGCAGCAATTGGGTTTCTATTAAACTGGTTGCTGT
Source organism: Bacteroidota bacterium (assembly GCA_016845105.1). Classification (GTDB taxonomy): domain Bacteria; phylum Bacteroidota; class Bacteroidia; order Bacteroidales; family F082. Next base: position 91 of record JAERTF010000034.1, read on the forward strand.
GTCTGCTATTTTTTTCTTCTTGAACGGCTTATCGATAGTTATTTCGGTTAACGACGCCGTCCTGGTAGTTTTGTTTATTTTGAGAAGAAGAAGTTGAAATCACAATCGGTGACATCAGCAAAACCAGTAATCTTTACTAACGCTGTTATCAATAAAAAATGAGTTATAAAAAACACCTGTTCTATAAAAGTTCTGATTTATATCTATTACAGGCCCGGGGAAATACTCAGGAGATACTGTTGAAGACACTGCTGCCGTATAAATTTCAATGGAGGCATGTCCAGTATAGACCTTTTATCCACTTCAATTATCATCCGTTGGTCTCAATTATCTCATCAAGATTAAATTATATTTCAATTTTCCATTTTAACGCCAGGATCGTGTTCTCAAGCATCATATCCTGTGTTTACAATTTTTCTTCTCCCTTCAGATGACCACCAAAAATCATCCCTCAGTTAAACGATATTCTTGGACCCTTCTTAAGAAATCCAGCATCAATATTGGGTCCCATCAAAGAACCCATACATCAAATTTTGTAAAGATATAAAGGGTTTAGATGCAAACCATTAAACCACTGCTCCTGCAAAAGGAGGTGCTCCAGGAGCAGTTGAAATCTACATTATACAATCGTTAAACAATTAATTTTTAATATGAGGTTTTAGTATGAAAGAGAAACAAAGTAGTAAAAAAGAACTAACGGTACCTGAGTTTACAGTAACACCGTATATCGGTTTTTTTGATGTTTATTTCAGGACAAATTATAGAATTCAGTCTGCACTGGCACAGTGGAGCAATAAACATTATAGTTTGTTGCCCACAAACAGAACTGATAAATGCGATTGCCCTTTATGTACAACAGTAAAATATGCCGATCCGGTGGATCCCGATCCGGATCCCGATTGGGATAATGGTGATCATTTTGAAGTTTATCTGTCCAACTATCAGCTTGAAGACGGTTATAGAGCGGTTGCAAGATTTAAGGGAATGCGTTCCTATTTTATAGAAGATTTAATGCGCGACTATTTTCAGTACGATGAATTCTTTATTAAGAAAGTTAAATATGTATTTGATTTTGAATCAAAGAATCAAGGATATTTAGAAGAACTCATTACCGAATCTATTGAACTTAAGCTTAATAGCACTGAATATGAAAATATTCATGTCTATGTGGAGACCTGTGAAATTGCTGACTCCGAACCGATCATTCGGCTTAATATCGTTATCACCTATCCAAATAGCAAAACTGGAATAGGCGTATTCAGAGACACTGAATCAGAAACGGATCAGATTCTTGACCACATTAAATTCTACACTTATGATCAAGAAGCAATTCTCAGTAAATTGACGAATCAATGTATGCATATTACGGATTCTCAGATGGAATCACTGAAGAAACAACTTCAAGATACCACGAATATGAAGGATTTAAGGAAAATCATCTCAAGGTATATTGATGATGACTCGAAATGTTTCAAAGTCCATCCACTCCAATCATTGTTTAAAATAGGTATTGGAGATAACAGTCTCGGAGATGTCAATCTCGGAGATAATCCACCTTCATACGATGTTAAAAAGGTGGTCTTCAATACTGAACCAGATATTATTCCTGAACTTGAATATTATTTACCGGAATATAAATAATTCAAAATCTTTTCTCTATAGCGTGGGTGGTTGCTTCATAATCACCGACGCTTTTTTCGTCATCCTTTATTTCAATCTTAATATCTAACGGCGGCGACTACTCCTGTCCGCTACGACGGGAGTAGTTCGCCTTCAACATGAATTTTCAACTTTTATTGGAGATAATAATGTTCCCACCACTTACAACTGAACAACAACAAGCTATTGAATATTTTAATACTCATGAAAGTTTGAGATTAAACGCTTTTGCCGGAACGGGTAAAACAACGACTCTTTATTTCATGGCTCACAGTACAAATAGAACCGGAATATATCTGGCGTTCAACAGAGGTATTGTGGATGATGCTGCAGATAAATTTCCATCCAATGTTTGGTGTAAAACAATTCACGGTCTTGCGTTAAATGCGACACCTGCTGCGTATACTGCAAACAAGGATAAAGTATTTGGTACACTTAAAAGTCACCATATTGTCACGTCACTCAACCTTCAACCAGTAGAGATAATGAAAGGATTCTTATTGCAACCACGGTCTTTAGGATTTCTTATTGGTAAGACTATCGATACTTTTTTAAACAGTGCGGACCGGAAATTGAACAGCGAACACATTCCTCTTTATGGAAAATTGACCGCGGTTCCAGATAAATACCTGGAATATCTACGCCAACAACTTATTCACTGGGCCAATGAAATCTGGTACAAAATGATTGATCCGAATGATACTACCCCCTTGGGACATAATGGATATCTGAAAATGTGGGCACTTACAGATCCGAAACTGCCATTTGATTTTGTCCTTTTAGATGAAGCACAGGATTCCAATACTGTTGTGCTTGATTTGTTACAGAAACAAAATATTCAGGTCGTCTATGTCGGTGACAAGTACCAGCAAATTTATGCCTGGCGCGGAGCTGTTAATGCTATGGAAAAGATCAACACACCATTGACGTCACAATTATCATATTCATTCAGATTTGGTCCTAATATTGCTTCAGTGGCAAATCATTTTCTTACACTTCTTGGAGAACGTAATTTAGTTAAAGGAGACCCACGGAAAACCTTGATGTCTACCTGTTTCGCTCAAAACCATACTGTATTATGCAGAACCAATTTTGGAGTGATGGGTGAACTGTTTTCTGCCGTTGAAACTGGGAAAAGACCACATATTATAGGATCGACGTATGACCTGAAGGGTCTGTTGATGGAAGTTGCCAGATTAAAGAATGGAGAATATTCCAATCACCCTGACTTCATCGGATTCTCAAACTGGGATGAGGTGATTGAGTTTTCAGAATCACCAGAGGGTGAAGGCATAAGGAGTTTTGTAAACATGGTTAAGAACTATGGGGACCAGGAACTTCTTAAGAAACTTTCCTTTTGCCATAACAATGAAAATACAGCTGATGTTATTATCAGTACCGTTCATAAAGCTAAAGGTCGAGAATGGGATTTTGTTCGATTGGGTAATGACTTCTCCAGACCTAAACAAGATGAAAATGGTTATTATCAACTTAATCCTGAGGAAGTGAGATTATTGTATGTTGCTGTTACTAGAGGAAAGGTTGGTGTTGATACTTCAT
>JAERTF010000035.1 GCA_016845105.1 Bacteroidota bacterium
TTATCTCGCTCTGATTTAAAATGATTTCTACAAGATTCTTCGCTATCAAAATGTGCTGTAAAGCTAAATATATTCATCATCTCTATTTTCCTCAAAGATAAGTATTTATATTGAATTATTAGTGTTTACGGACATACAATTTATTTTTTAATTAAAACCTGATTGTAATGGCAGTCAGGTTTTTTTTATTCATTAAATTTGACACTTAATTATTATGACCATGATAGAGATTTACCATAATCCTCGCTGTAGCAAATCACGAGCAGGATTGAAGTATGTGCAGGAACATACTAAAGATTATAAAGTAGTTGAGTATCTGAAAGAGCAGTTTAGCGAAGAAAGTTTGAAAATGCTTATCATGAAACTTAATACTAAACCACATGATTTAGTCCGTACCCAGGAAGCAATATATAAATCGGATTATAAAGGAAAGAAATTCACAGATGATGAATGGATTAAAATACTAATTGAAAATCCTAAACTAATAAAGCGTCCAATAGTAGCAAACAGATATAAAGCAATTTGGGGAGTGCCTGTAGAGGCATTGGATGAACTCTTCTAGATATTTTTGATTCCACATTTGTATAGTTATTATCTAATTATAAATAAGAATACATATTAACAAATTCATTAAATAAAAATAAAATGAAATATAGAATAGAACACGACACAATGGGTGAAGTACAAGTTCCTGCTGATAGTTATTGGGGAGCACAAACGCAAAGGTCGAAAATGAATTTTCAAATTGGACCTGAAGGATCAATGCCCGAGGAAATTATTCATGCTTTTGCATATTTAAAGAAGGCCGCCGCAATAACGAATGCTGAACTTGGAGTACTTCCAAAAGAAAAGTCGGATTTGATTGGCTTAGCTTGTGATGAAATTCTTGAAGGAAAACTAGACGGTAATTTTCCTCTTGTAATCTGGCAGACTGGATCGGGCACACAGTCAAATATGAATATGAATGAGGTTATAGCAAACCGCGGTCATGTAATTAACGGAGGATCACTGGCTGATGATAAAAAATCATTGCACCCCAATGATGATGTTAACAAGTCGCAATCGTCAAACGATACATTTCCAACGGCTATGCATATAGCTGCATACAAACTTATAGTAGAAAATACCATACCTGGTGTTGAAATGTTGAGAGATGAGTTAGACAAAAAAGCAAAAGAGTTTGAAAGTGTTGTTAAAACAGGACGAACACATTTAATGGATGCAACACCTTTAACTCTAGGTCAAGAATTTTCAGGTTATGTTACACAATTGAATTTTGGACTAGTAGCTTTATCAAATACTCTTCCACACTTAACGGAACTTGCATTGGGTGGAACTGCTGTTGGAACTGGGCTTAATACACCACCCAATTATGATTCACTCGTAGCTTCTCAAATTGCAAAATTAACAGGATACCCTTTTATTACTGCTCAAAATAAATTTGAGGCTTTGTCAGCACATGACGCAATTGTTGAAACATCAGGTGCTCTTAAACAATTGGCAGTAAGTTTAATGCATATTGGGAATAATATACGTATGTTGGCATCGGGTCCAAGATGCAGTATTGGTGAGATACAATTGCCTGCAAATGAACCCGGATCTAGTATAATGCCAGGGAAAGTAAATCCAACACAAAACGAGGCAATTACTATGGTATGTGCACAGGTAATAGGTAATGATGCTGCAATTACAGTTGGTGGTATGCAAGGACATTTTCAATTAAATGTTTTTAAACCTGTTATGATATCAAATTTACTCCAGGCAGCTCGACTTTTAGGTGATGCTTGTGTTTCATTTACAAAGAATGCTGTGGTTGGGATTGAACCAAACCATGCAATTGCTCAGGAAAAACTAGAAAATTCATTGATGCTTGTAACCGCTTTAAATACTCATATTGGATATGAAAAAGCGGCTAAAATTGCTAAAAAAGCACATGCAGAAGGTACAACTTTACGAGAAGCAACTCTGGAATTAGGATTTCTTGATGATGCAAAATTTACAGAGTTGGTTGATCCTTCAAAAATGATCTAGATTAGACCAAAACTTGTTTGTATTGCACCGAATAATTATATGGACTGACCAAAAGTATTTTCAAATAATTGACAAATCTTATCAACTATGGAAAAACCAATTATTGTTCAGAAAAAGTCATTAAAACTTGAAATGGAATCAGGTACATATCTATGGTGTGCTTGTGGAGCAAGTAAAAAGCAACCATTTTGCGATGGATCGCATAAAGGAACTAGTTTTAGGCCTGAAAAAGTAGTGATTACTGAAAAGCAAATATTTCCGTGGTGTATGTGCAGACATAGTGAGAAGGGAGCAAGGTGTGATAGCAAACACCGTGAACTCTAGGAAACGGATAAAAAACTAACTCCATCTTTATAACCTTTTTTAGATAAGAAGTCTTTGGTTTGTTCTCTTGCATCCATTTGTTTTATATATGTAAGAACAAAAATCTCCTTTGATGAAGGAATGTCTTTATAGAAGTAAACTTTCTTGTCCAATTGTCTTTTGTTTTGTTTTGTGTCTATATAACAGCTAATTTTAATTCCGTATTTCTCAAGTAATTTAGCTCTTCTTCTTGATATTTTACTTGCTCCCCATATTGCAACATCGGGATGAAATGGATTATTCTCCTTAAGCCATCTTGCCAAATAATGTGTTTTTATTTTATAGAAAGATTTATCACTATAAATTGAATGGTTTCGAGAGATTCTCGTATCAGAATCATACCAGTCGAGAAGTATCTTGTTTATTTTAGCAATCTTAACTTTTTTTTCCATCCACCTAAGCCACATTTCATAATCTTCGGGGAATTCACCACATAAATACATGCCAAATTTATGAGCAACCTTTCGTCGCCACATTGCACTTGGATTTACGATAGGTAATTCAACAAATCTATTATTCGAGATTTGGTCGTCAGTAATTAATGAATTGCTCCAGCTAACAAACCTAGCCATACCTCCAGTGAATTCGGAATGACTAATGTGTCTAACCTGAGTTCCAACAGCTCCATGGGTAGGGTTTTTATCTAGAAACTCTTTTTGCATTTCTAATCTATGGGGATGAGACCAGTCATCCGAATCCATCCTAGCAATATAATCTCCTTTGCTATTTTCCCACCCTTTGTTAGAAGCATACATTACTCCTTGTTGTTTTTCACTAATGAGAATAATCCTATGATCTAAATTTGCATATGAAGTTGCAATGTTTAGGCTGTTGTCTGTGGAGTTGTTATCAATTAATATCAGTTCAAAATCAGTATGTGATTGGCTTAATATACTTTCAATGGCTCTTTTAAGAGTAGTCTCAGAATTGTAATATGGTAGTATTACTGATATTTTTGGATATTCATTTGACATGTTAGTTTGATATTTCCAACACATCCGAAGGGATTGATTTTAAGTTTTTCATTCGATAAACAAAAACTCTTTTGACAGTTTTGCCACCCCTTGTTATTTGAATTGTATCTGCTAAAAACACTTCATTAAAATGAATATGGAAAATATTGTCAGGTTTATGGTATTCTCTGCTGTCAGTTAAATAATAAGCATCCATTCCAAGCTTAAATCCTCCTTGCGTGATATTTGTCCATGCATATTTATGTATATCAACTAATTTACCCAACCCAAAGCTTTTCATTCCAACAGGTGTTGCAGCGTAATAATCGAAATTAGCAAGCGGGAACCAGTTATTTCCAATCAAAATTGAGTTTTTTGACATGGCTCCGCTATTTATATCTCTTGAAACTATTTTTCTAAATTTATCTCCAGCTTGCTTATAACCATACATGTCTAACGAAGGATCCTTCTTGCCTATTCTATTATAGTCTTCTGTATTATCAATTTGAACTAATCCAAAGTTTATTTGAGCAACACCAATGGTAATTGTTAAAATAATAATAGACAGTGACAATATAATTGCAGTTGGTAGTCCTCTTTTTTTAATTGAATAGTGTTGTGCTACAAATACAGCTGCAATTGGCAACAATGATGTGAAACCTGGAGCTGTCCAGTGTGGGAGTGTTCTTCTGAAAAGAGAAAATGCCAGAAAAGTTACAATTAAAGGTATCCCAGTAGTTAGAATTATTCTGAGATGTTCTTTTTTAATATCAAGTTTGCCCATTATTGCAGCAAAAAGCGTGAAAATAATAAGAATATAGTTTACAGGATTATTGTATAGTATTTCACCAAATAATTCCGTAAGAAAATAGTCTAGATCAATTGAATAGCCAATCATATCAACCCGATCAGAATGAAAAGTAAAACTGATAAAATCATTTTGTATATTCCATATCAATATAGGTGATGATATAACTACAGTTGTTAAGATAGAAATATATAACCATTTGCTTTTAAGCCATTCGCGATTAAATAGCAATATATAAATCCCAATGCTGAGCCATAAAAATATTGCAGTATATTTTGAAAGAATACCTAGTCCAATTAATGCACCTATTTTCAGCATATTTAACCCAGACATTGGTAATCGTGGGCAACTTGGTATGGTTTTTATCATGAGATATAATGCCAATAACCAAAATAAACCTTGAGGTGTATCGGGAAGGATAAATATTCCGGTAATAATAGTTGAATAAACCGAGCCTATGTAAAGTAACGATGCAAAATATCCTGTTCTTGCATCTTTTATCTCAGTGCCAATTTTAAAAATTATCCAAATGTTTATGGCCCCAATTATAACTGACCCTAGTCGTAAATAGAATTCACTTTGCAACAGCATATTTAGAGTAGTAATTTGCATTAAAATGCCAACCAATAATGGATGATCAAAATGCGACCAATCAGGATAAAGAGCATAAAGACGATAATACACTTCATCATTACCAAGCTCCAGAAAACCTGCAAGTAGACCTCTTATTATTGTTGAGATAATGATAAGATAAATTACATTATTCGAATATTTTTTTGAATATAACATTGTATGATTATCGTGCCACTTTATATAATAATAAAGTTTACAAAACTATAAAATTCCAGTTCATGTGTGTGTGGTATGCAAGTTTTTGGAAAAATTCCGTATTTTGGAAAAATTACTATATTTGTACTATAAAATACTCAAATCCGTCTACATTTAAAACATTCCATATGAACTACTTTAAGTTGTTTATTGTTGAAGATGATCCTTTTTATGGTGAATTGTTGAAAAGACACCTACTACTTAACCCAGACAATGATGTCTTTCTGTTTAAGGATGGGAAAGAATGTTTGGAAAACCTCCATTTAAATCCTGATTTAATATCACTTGATTATCGTTTACCAGATTTATCTGGATATGAGGTTATGAAAAAGGTACACATAGATTATCCTAATTTACCAATAGTTATAGTATCAGGTCAAGAGGATGTTAAAACAGCTCTCGATTTATTGAAAGAGGGAGCATATGATTATTTTGTTAAGGATAATGATACAAAAGACAGACTTTGGAACTTGATTAATAAGCTTAGGGAAAAGGAAAAATTAATTACAGAAATTGATGTTCTTAAGGAAGAAGTTGGAAAGAAATATAACTTCTCAAATATAAAAGGAAATAGTCAGGCCATTAAAAATGTTTTTAAATTATTAGACAAAGCTCTTAAAACCAGAATTACAGTTTCAATAACGGGTGAAACTGGTACAGGTAAAGAGTTGGTGGCCAAGGCAATTCACTACAATTCGAATAGAAATAAAACTCCTTTTGTTGCTATTAATGTATCTGCAGTTCCTGCTGAACTTATTGAAAGTGAGTTGTTTGGATACGAAAAAGGTGCATTTACTGGTGCAACAACACGAAAGATTGGAAAATTTGAACAAGCCAATACAGGTACATTGTTTTTAGACGAGATAGGTGAAATGGATTTGAATATGCAAGCCAAGTTACTTAGGGTTTTGCAAGAAAAAGAGCTAACTAGGGTTGGTGGTAATGAAGTAATATCTCTTGATTCAAGAATAATAGTTTCTACAAACCGTAACCTGAGCGAAGAAGTAAGAAAAGGAACTTTTAGAGAAGATTTGTATTATAGGTTATTGGGATTACCAATCGAGTTACCTCCCTTACGATCTAGAGGAAATGATATTATTTTTCTGGCAAAATACTTCATAGATGAATTTTGTAAAGAAAACAACATAAGCCCTAAAAAGATATCACTTGAAGCGCAGGATAAGCTCATGAAATACAGCTATCCAGGAAATGTAAGAGAGTTAAAAGCCGTTATTGAACTTGCTGTGGTAATGACGGATAGTAATGAAATAAATATTGATGATATTAATTTCAGCTCATCCGATTCAGTATCTAATTTTTTAATTGATGAATGTAGTTTGTCCGAATATAATCGACGAATTATTAAGTATTTTCTGAACAAATATGATGGAAATGTTGTTCTATCTGCCAAGAAGCTTGATATTGGAAAATCAACTATTTATAGGATGTTAAAGAATAAGGAGTTGTAGTTGATGAAGGCAGGAGAGTTATATAGTATTGAGAAATTAGCTCAATATGTTGGTGATGATGAAGTACAGATTAAGGAGATGATCAATATTTTCTTGGAAACGGTACCTCCGGAAATAACCGAATTACAAAAACTAACAGAGAAAGAGCAATGGTTAGATGTTTATAAATTAGCTCATAGAATTAAACCATCTTTTGAGGTTTTTGCAATGTATGATATACTTGATGATATAAAAAAAATTGAACATTTAGCTCGAGAAAATAATACCGAGGGTAGTTTGAGTTTATATATTCAGAAAATGGCTACAAAATTTGAAATAGTTATGAAACAATTGAAGCATGATTTGTAGATTGTAATCAATCTTCTTGCTTCAATAAGTAACTCACCATGCAATAATTTTCATATAAATCATTTTCTAAATACATGCAATCATTCTTAGAATATATTTATAAATTTGTCGACCATTTTGCTCAATGAAGAAGGTATTAGTTATAACATATTCACAGTCAGGTCAGTTGGATGATATTGTATCTAGGGTTACAAGTGAATTTTCGAAGGATATTAATATATATCATGAGAAATTGATTAGTATACCAACATTCCCTTTCCCTTGGAAAGGAATATCATTTTATGATGCTATGCCTGAGTCGGTAACCATGACTCCATCCAAGATTAAACAAGTTACTTTTAATCCGAAAGACAAATTTGACTTAATAATTTTGGGTTATCCAATTTGGTTTTTATCACCACCGATACCAATCACTACGTTTCTTAAAACAAACGAAGCAAGGTTAGTAATGAATAATATTCCTGTTATAACAGTAATTGGTGCTCGTAATATGTGGGTAATGGCGCAAGAGGAGATAAAAAAAATGATTTCTCATAATAGTGGTAAACTGGTTGGCAATATTGCTTTGCATGATAGACATTATAACCTAACTAGTGTTGTTACGATTATTTATTGGATGGTAACTGGAAAAAAGGAAAAGTATCTTGGAATATTCCCTAAACCTGGCGTTTCCAATAAGGATATATCTGAGTCTAACAGATTTTCAACTGTAATTTCTAATGCTGTTTCGAATAACTCCTTTATCGGGTTACAACAGAAACTTTTGGATTTAAAATCAGTTGAGCTATCTCCAAGCATAATTTCTATTGAAGAAAAGGGGAAGAGAATATTTAAGATTTGGGCAAAATTTATTCTAAAAAAAGGAGGGGTAGGATCACCGCAAAGGGTCACTCGACTAAAGATGTTTAAGTATTATCTGATGTTTGTTATCTTTTTTATTTCACCGATAGCTACACTGATTTTCTACTTAACATGGCCATTACTATTTTTTAGGATTATGAAAAAGAAGAAGTATTACAGTGGGGTGGAATTAAAAAGTTGATTTGTGATGTGTGAAGTGTATATAAATAAGATTGATAAAGTTTTTCCTAACGATCCTGTTTCAAACGATGAAATGGAATCAATATTAGGATTGATAAATGAAAATCCTTCTAAAAGCAGACGTCTTATTTTAAGAAATAATGGGATAACGAATAGATATTATGCACTTGATAAAAAGGGTAATATAACGCATACAAATGCAAAATTAGCATCATTAGCTGTAGAAAAATTATTTGATAATGAAATTCAATTACAAGATATAGAGTTGCTTACAGCTGGAACTTCATCACCTGACGCAATACAACCCTCACATGCGTTATTGGTTCACGGAGAATTAGGCGGTGATCATAACTTGGAAGCTATGTCAGCACACGGTACTTGTAATGCAGGCATGTTATCACTGAAATATGCATATTTATCTATTTTATCTTGTCAAGTTAAAAATGCCATAAGCGTTGCTTCTGAAACAATGTCATCATGGATGAGAGCGCAAAATTTCACATCAGAAATTGATAAACGAAAAGAAATTGAATCGAACCCCTTTATTGCTTTTGAAAAAGATTTTTTAAGATGGATGCTTTCTGATGGTGCTGTTGCTACATTATTACAAGCTACTCCAAATCCAATTGGAATTTCGCTAAAGATCGATTGGATTGATGTTAAATCATTTGCAAATGAAATTGAATCATGTATGTTTGCCGGATGTATTAAGAATAAAGATGGATCAATTACAGGTTGGAGAGAATTAGCTACTGAAGACCAAATATCTACATCTCCATTCTCGCTTAAGCAGGATGCTAAATTATTACAGCAACATATTATTGCCAAAGGAATGGAACATCTTAAGAGTATCATTGAGAAACGTAAATTTGATGCAAATAAGATTGATTATTTTTTACCACATCTTTCTTCAATGTTTTTTAAGAAGCAAGCTCAAGACGGATTAGTAAAACTTGGTTTGGATATACCGGAAAATAAGTGGTTTATGAATCTACCAAAAATTGGTAACGTTGGGGCAGCATCAGGGATGTTAATGGTTGAAGCTCTTTTTAACAATGGTAAACTTAAGGTTGGAGAAAAGATTCTAATTATGGTTCCTGAGAGTGCCAGATTCTCTTACACATATGCTTTGCTCACCGTAGTTTAATGTGATCAATCTAAATATCTTTATATTTTTGTTGCAAATGAACAACGATATATGCTCGCTGATAAAACACTTGTAAAAAAGCTTATTCCTCAAGATAATCCAATGATTATGGTTGATGGATTGGTTTTTAATGATGAAGAGTCGACTATATCTACACTAACTTTATCAAAAGAAAATATATTTTGTAAAGATGGGTATTTTCATGAACCTGGACTTGTGGAGAATATTGCACAAACTGCCGCATTGCGATCAGGATATAATGTTTATTTAAATGAAGAATCTCCCAGCATTGGATATATTGGTTCTTTAAAAAAAATGAGAATCTACAAATTGCCACGTGACAATGATAAACTAACAACCAAAATTAGTGTATTAACAAGTCTTATGAATGTATTAGTTATAGTAGGAGAGATTTCTGTTGGGTCTAGTTTAATAGCTGAAGGTGAATTGAATATTTTTCTACAATCTTAACTATATGAAAACTACTGATGTACCCCAGGATGATGCAAATATGCTACAAGGCAAGTTTAAGGAACCAGTTTATTCAATAGATGCTGATGGAAATTTTAAAACCATACCTTCTGTAGGATGGGATCCTAAAAATGAGGTTATGAAAGAAGCTTGGGATGTTGTACATAATAAGATTGAAATTGCAAAACAACAGGTTATTTCGGGAGAGAAAAGCCCAATAGCATATTACATTGAAAAAAATATAATGGATATTGGGTTAGTAGCCAAATATATGGGAATATGGAGGTTAACTGTAAAACGACATCTTAAACCAAATAATTTCAAAAAGTTAAAAACCAGCACTCTTAATAAATATGCTGAAGTGTTTAATATTACTGTTGAACAACTCGTTAACATTGAATTAGATGACAAATAATCGTCATCAAACTGCAGATTAAATGACTAAAAAACAAATAGATATAGACTTAAAGTTTACTCATAAACAATCAGCCCACTGCGAAAATGGCGTAGTTTCAAACCTTCTTGGATATTATGGTGTTGCACTTAGTGAGCCAATGGTATTTGGAATTGGGTCAGGATTATTCTTCTCGCATATGCCTTTTCTGAAAATTGGAGGGATACCAGTTACATCTTTTCGACCCATTCCGGGAATAATTTTTAAAAGAACATCAAAACGACTTGGTCTTAAGTTTAAAAAACATAAGTACTCAAAGCCCCAAAAGGCAATGGAAGCGCTTGATGAAAATTTAAAAAATAATATTCCAACAGGGATGTTGGTTGGTGTGTATCATCTTACCTATTTTCCTGATCCGTATAGATTTCATTTCAATGCTCATAACATTGTTGTATGTGGTAAAAAAGATGATCAATATATTATAAGTGATCCTATAATGAGTAGTTATGAGAGACTTACATATAATGAATTGAAACGCGTTCGCTATGCCAAAGGTCTTTTTGCACCAAAAGGGCATATGTATTGGGCCGAAGAAATACCAGAAAATATCGATCTAAAAAGTGCGATAGTTAAAGGAATTAAGCATACTTGTAAAGATATGTTAACTATTCCTATTCCTATGTTTGGAGTAAAGGGGATTAGATTTTTATCAAAAAAAGTTAGGAGATACCCACAAAAACTAGGTGCTAGAAAAGCGGCTTCATTTACCGGCCAAATTGTTAGGGCACAAGAAGAGATAGGTACCGGAGGAGCTGGATTTAGATATATGTATGGTGCATTTTTGCACGAGGCATCGGCAATCCTAAAAAATGACCAATTGAAAAAACTATCCTATGATATTGCAGAAATTGGTGACCTTTGGCGTGAATTTGCAGTTATTACTGGAAGAATCGTTAAAAATAGGAACAAAGCAGATGAAAGTTACGATAAAGCTGCTGATTTATTATTGGTAATTGCAGATCGAGAGGAATCATTTTTTAAAGACCTTAAAAGTGCTGTTAACTAGCTAAAATGGATGTAGCCATAGATGTAATAAAATTATCAAAGGAGTATAAGAATACTAGTACTCTGGCCGTTGATGACATTAGTTTTAGCATTGAAGAGGGAGAGATGTTTGGCTTGTTGGGTCCCAATGGAGCTGGAAAAACAACAACAATATCCATTTTATGTGGGTTACTTCAAAGTACTAAAGGAGAGGTGATTATTGGTGGAATGAATTCAATAACTCATTCTGACAGTATAAAAAAAATAATTGGTATAGTACCTCAAGACATTGCTCTTTATCCAAATCTTACGGCATATGAAAACCTTAGGTTTTTTGGTAATATGCAGGGAATAAAAGGAACCCATTTAAAGCATAGAATATCTGAGTTGTTAGGCATTTTTGGATTAGAACAAAAGGCAAAACAGAAAGTTAATACGTTCTCAGGTGGTATGAAGAGGCGTGTAAATCTTATTGCGGGAATTCTTCATGCTCCAAAAATTTTGTTTCTTGATGAGCCAACCGTTGGGATTGATGTCCAATCACGAAAAGTTATTATGGAATATTTAATGACTCTAAAGCAAGTAGGTATGACTATTGTTTATTCTTCACATCATATGGAAGAAGCAGAAAAGTTTTGTGATAGAGTTGCTATAATTGATTTTGGAAAAATAATTGTGCATGGTAAACCCAATAATATGATTGAAAAGTATGATAATTGTAATAATCTGGAAGATATATTTATTGAAACCACTGGAAGAAGTTTACGTGATTAGCAATGATTATAACGAAATATTACTTGTGCAATAATTTTTAGAGTTTACAATTATTAACAGGTAAATGGAAATATACTTTAGCAAATGTTAAAATATCTAGCATCAACCCTTAAGGAAATAATACTGCTTACAAGAGACAGAGGAGGATTAGCAATGCTGTTTATTATGCCTGTTGCCCTAATCATAATTATGACTTTGCTACAGGATTCCACTTTCAAGGCTCTTGAAGAAAGGAAGCTTCCGATTTTAATACTAAATATGGATCAGGATACTTTCGGAATCAATATATACGAAGGGTTGAGTTCATCAAGTTTTTTTTCAGTTATTGCCCAAGAAGAGAATAGTCAGGATCCAGTTGGCTCTCTAAAAAAAAGAGTTGCATCTGGAGAGTTTCAAATTGGAATTATAATAAAAAGTGATGCTTCAAATCGCCTTAGAAATAATATCAGATACAATATAATTAAGCAATTACCCGAAGAGGACTCACTTTTTTTTGGGGAAATGTCAATCCAAAGGAAAGATAAGCCAAAGATTGAAATTTATTTTGATCCCATTACAAAAAATTCATTTAAGCAATCAATAACTAGTGCTTTGAATGAGTTTTCTTCAGGTGTTGAGGCCAAAGTATTATTTAATGTTTATTCATCTCTTTTTAAGGAATTATTGGATATGGATATGAATAATGAAGGTGGTTTTAAAAAATTAGTAGATATAGAAACCCTATATGCAACCAACGATGGGCAGATGACTGTGCCAAACTCAGTTCAGCATAATGTTCCTGCATGGACTATTTTTGCTATGTTTTTTATTGTTATTCCTCTTGCTGGAAATATTATTAAGGAAAGGGAAACTGGAATTTCACAACGCCTAAAAGTAGTTTCCGGATCAACCCTACCTATTATTTTGGGGAAAGTAACAACATATTTTTTTGTTGGTATATTACAAGCGGTTTCAATGTTAGCGGTAGGGGTCTGGGTATTGCCATTGCTTGGGTTACCACAATTAATTCTTGGAAGTAATATAATAGCTTTAATACTATTAACGGCTCTTGTTTCATTGGCAGCATCAGGTTATGGGGTTGTTATTGGGTCAATTGCGAATTCACAAGAACAATCGTCAATATTTGGATCAATATCCGTTGTCATACTAGCAGCAATTGGTGGTATATGGGTGCCTGTATTTATTATGAGCGATATAATGCAAAAAGTGAGTATGATATCTCCACTTAATTGGGCATTGAGAGGTTATTATGATGTATTATTGAGAAATTCTAATACCTTTGAAATACTACCCAGTTTGATATCCCTGCTGTCCTTTTTTGTACTTTGTTTAGGTATTGCCTGGAGATTTAATAGTACCAGGAAATCATACTAGGACACATTATACATATTTATGAAGTTAATTTAAACTACTTAACTTAGCCAACCATAAATCAAATTAGTTTTCAAATTAGTAATTCCAATGTCTTCAATTGCAAATATTTATAATGAAATATCCCAGGTAGCACAACTACTTCAAAATAAAGGCTGGGCTGAAAAAAACGCAGGTAATTTTTCAATTCGTGTAAAATCAGAATTAGGTAACAGGATTTACAACGAGATACCATTATCAACCACTTATCCCAAACTTAGCAATTTAGAGTTTGTTGTAACTGGCAAAGGGAAACGTATGAGGGATATTGCAGTATATCCTGAAAATAATACTGTTGTTCTACGTATTAATTCTATGGGTGATGCGTATGCTCTACTTACTGATGCCATAGTTCCAACTTCGGAGCTCACAACTCATTTAGGCATACATAATATGATCGCAGAGCGTGGGAGCTGTGAATCGGCAGTTGTACATTCACACGTAACCGAGCTTATTGCATTAACACATAATGAATCTTATTGTAACGAAGACAATATTAATAAACTACTATGGAAAATGCACCCTGAAACAATTATGTTTTTGCCCAAAGGCATAGGATTTGTTCCATTTGAAATACCCGGTTCTGCAAAGATTGCAGAAGCGACCATAGAAGCGCTTAACAATCACCCAATTGCATTGTGGGAAAAGCATGGTGTTTTTAGTATAGCTCCTACTTTGCACGATTGTTATGATTTGCTAGATATTGTTTCGAAATCAGCACGTATATATTTTTTGTGTGCACAAACAGGTATTTTGCCACAGGGTATTTCTGATCATCAGCTTGAAGAATTAAGGAAGATCGAGTTTTAGAAGAAATACAAAGTCAATTTTTTTTCAACTAACTATCAAATTCCATACTTTTGTACGCTATTATTAAAGAATGGAAAAAGTACTCAAAGATCAAGTAGAAGTAAAAGTGCGATTTGGAGAAGTTGATTCAATGGGGATTGTTTGGCATGGGAATTATGTGAAGTACATTGAAGAAGGGCGAGAGTCATTTGGAAAAAAATACGGAATATCATATCTAGATATTTATGCCAATAATGTGATGGCACCTGTTGTAAATATGAATATTGATTTTAAAAAGCAGGTTGAATATGGTGATATACTTGTTGTTGAAACCGAATTTGTAAATAATCCGGCCGCTAAAATTATTTTCAAATTTTGCATTTATAGAAAATCAAACATGGAGTTAGTTGCAACAGCAGAAAGCACTCAAGTATTTATAGATATGAATCGTGAAATGGTGCTCTATCCCCCTCAGTTTGTAATTGATTGGAAAAAGAAAGTTGGACTATAATATTAAATCGTAAATGGTATATTTTAAGTCCAGCAATATTATTTCATCACTAGGTTTTGGAACGGAAGATAATTTCCAGTCCATTTATGATGGCAATATAGGCATATCCAAAATTGAGAACCAAGATATTTATCATGAGCCTTTTCTGGCATCGATGATAAATGAGAATATTCTGGAAGAAAAATTCTCAGTACTTGCAAAGAATTATACAAAATTTGATTATTTCACAAAGCTTGAAAAGATGATTATAATGTCGGTACATTATGCAATTATGACTACCAATATAGATATTTCATCATTAAGAACAGCAATAGTAATTTCTACAACCAAAGGGAATATCGATATATTATCTAGTTCCTATAGTAATAAGATTGAAAAAGAGCGTGCTTTTTTATGGAGTTTAGGGAGAGTAGTTAGTAAATTTTTTGGAAACCCCAATGATGCAATAGTAGTCTCAAACGCATGTGTTTCAGGTGTTGTGGCATTAAATACAGCGTCCTCGTACATTAAAAGTGGGAAATATGATAATGTTGTTGTAACTGGTGGAGATATAGTAAGCCGTTTTGTTGTGAGTGGCTTTATGTCTTTTTTGTCATTAAGCCCCGTTCCTTGCAAACCCTTTGATAAACAGCGCTGTGGGCTTTCTCTTGGAGAAGCATCTGGTACAATTATTTTGAGTAATATACCAATTGCCAGTACTACTAATTTTATTTTTAGTGGTGGTTCTTCTGCCAATGATGCGAATCATATATCAGGACCTTCGCGGGATGGTGAAGGTTCTTTTATTGCAATAAAAAAAGCCATTACTGAAGCCAATGTTAAATCTATGCAAATTGATCATATTTCGGCTCATGGTACAGCTACACCATATAATGACGAGATGGAAAGTAAAGCAATCTATCGTCATGGGATGAATAATGCTATTGTTAACAGTATTAAAGGAGTAATTGGACATACACTTGGTGCTGCGGGTATTGTTGAAACTGCTATCCTACTTGAGGAAATGAAACAGAATGTTATTTTGAAATCACTGGGATATTTTGAGCATGGTGTGAGTAAACCAATAAAAATTGCCAATAAAATTATAGATAAAGATTTAGTTTGTTGCCTAAAAATGGCATCAGGTTTTGGTGGTAGCAATGCTGCATTAGTTATTTCAAAAATTAATTTATAATATGTCGAATTTGAAAATAAGCCAATATTGCCATATTAAAGATAATGAGGCATTTGTTAATGGTAAACTTATTTTTGAAGACATTAAGTCTACCAACCTAAAGGCATTTTCAAAATCCCTTTATCGTGCGATAAAGTCTTCTTACAGCAAGTTTTTTAAGATGGATGATATTAGTAGGCTTGGTTTTCTAGCAGCAGAATTATTGTTAAAAGATGCTGATTTGTCAACTGTAGTTAGTGATGATGTTTCTGTAGTGCTGTCTAATTCTGAATCCACTTTAGTAACTGATCAAAAGCACCAAGATACGATTGCCGATTACAAAAACTTTTTCCCAAGTCCATCAATTTTTGTGTATACATTACCAAATATTATGATTGGTGAAATATCCATACGACATAAATTACAAGGAGAGAACGCTTTTTTTATTGTTGAAAATTTTAATGCAGAATTAATTGCCAATCATATCAATAACCTATTTTTGGAGAATAAATCAAAAGTGTTTATTGGGGGATGGGTAAATCAATCACGTTGGAATTATGAGGCATTTTTGTATTTGACATCTGATGTAGGGTTGATCGACCATAATGCATTAGAAATAAATTATTTATATAATAATATGAACGAGATTTAAGATGAAAGATATTGTTGAGAAATTGAAGGTACAACTAATAGATCAATTGAACCTAGAAGATATGGAACCTGAGGATATTGATCCCGACGAACCTCTGTTTGGAGATGGACTAGGACTTGATTCGATAGATGCACTTGAGTTAATTGTACTTCTTGAAAAGGAATATGGTATAAAAATTCAGAACCCTAAGGATGGGCAGAAAATATTCTTTTCATTAAATACAATGGCAGAATTCATAAAAGAGAATCAAAAATAATGACCAAGGTTGTTGTAACAGGAATTGGGATTATAAGCTCAATTGGTAATAACATTCACGAAACCTATAGTTCCCTGATTAAGCAAAAGAGTGGTATCGGTAAGATTGATATTCTTGATACTTTGCATAAGGATGAATTTTTACTTGGTGAAGTTAAGCTTTCCAATGATGAGTTGATTAAAAAAGCAAAAGTTGATCCCTCTTTCCCTTGGACAAGAACCGCATTACTAGGAGTTATTGCAACAAAACAGGCAATTAAAGATGCCCAAATAATTCCTAACGATACTGCTTTGGTTTCGGCAAGTACTGTGGGAGGAATGGACAGAAGTGAAATCTTCTATAAAGATTTTTTAACCGATGCAATTCATAGTAAGTATATAGACAGCCATCACGCTGGAAATAGTACTGAGATGATTGCTGAGCAAACAGGAGTAGGTGGGTTGATTACTACCATTAGTACTGCTTGTTCATCCTCGCTAAATAGCATAATGTTTGGTGCAAGACTGATTAAAAATGGGATTACCAATTCTGCTATAGTTGGGGGTACTGATGCCCTATCAAAGTTTACTTTAAACGGATTTAATACATTAATGATTCTTGATAAGGAATTATGTCGCCCATTTGATAGCTCACGTATGGGGTTAAACCTAGGTGAGGGAGCTGCTTTTTTAGTTCTGGAGGAAAAAGAGTCGGCCATATTATCCGGTAAACATATATATGCCGAAGTAAGTGGTTATGCAAATTCCAATGATGCACATCATCAGACAGCCTCTTCCGAAAATGGTGAAGGTCCTTATCTTGCCATGAGTCGTGCATTAGTTAGTGCAAAACTTAGCCCTCCCGATATTGATTATATAAATGTACATGGTACTGGAACCGATAATAATGACTTAACAGAAGGCAAGGCCTTATTGCGTCTATTTGGTGATAAAGTTCCATTATTTAGTTCTACCAAAGCTTTTACCGGACACACACTTGGTGCTGCGGGCGTAATTGAATCGGTTATATCCATTTTGTCACTTAAAAATAAAACAGTTCCACCTAATATAAATTTTTCTACACCAATAGATGAGATTGGTTTAAATCCGGTTACTACTATCATTAAACTAGATAGTTTTAATCATGTTCTTACCAATTCATTTGGTTTTGGTGGCAACGATTCTTCTGTTGTTTTTTCGTCATTTGAAAATAAAAAGGAATCAAATAAATCAAATTTAAATTCT
Source organism: Bacteroidota bacterium (assembly GCA_016845105.1). Lineage (GTDB taxonomy): Bacteria > Bacteroidota > Bacteroidia > Bacteroidales > F082. Next base: position 17,666 of record JAERTF010000035.1, read on the forward strand.
AATGAAGCAAAACCTGTATATATAATTGGTGCTTCGACAATATCTCCGCAAAACACATTGGAAGACGAATTTTTTCTTGATAAGGTTGAAGTAGGAAATGATAAGTTTTTACAGATACTAAAACCAAATTATAGAGAATACATAGCTCCTAAACTGCTTAGACGCATGAGCAAGATTGTCCGAATGGGCATTGTAAGTGCATCACAAGCAATGAAAGATGCAGGTATCACAAATCCTGATGCAATATTAACAGGTACCGGAATGGGTTGCCAAATTGATACTGAAAAGTTTCTTAATTCAATGATAGAAAACAGAGAAGGACTTTTAACTCCAACATCTTTTATCCAATCTACGCATAATACGGTTGGGGGATCGATTGCACTTGGTATACAGAATCATAATTACAACCTAACTTATGTACATCGAACTTTCAGCTTTGAAAGTGCTTTACTCGATGGATTGCTTCTTCTTAAAGAAAATGAACAAAGGAATATACTTCTTGGTGGGTTTGATGAAATTACAGAAGAAAGTTGGTTAATAAAATCAAAGATTAATCATTATAAGAAAGAACCTGTTGTCAATTCAGATATTTATAATGATAACCAAAAAGGTGCTCAAGCAGGAGAAGGAAGTTCATTCTTCGTATTATCAACTAAGAAAACTGAAAATGTTTATGCAAGAGTACGTGATGTATATATGTTTTTTCGACCAGTAGGACAAGAAAATATTGAAGATAGGATTTCAGGATTCTTATGTAAAAATTCACTTGAATTGAGTGATATTGATCTTGTTATTTTAGGTAATAACGGTGATAATAAATTCGACCATATATATACAGATCTGCAAAATGGATTATTTTTAAATAATGCAACTGTGAGATATAAACATATTTGTGGTGAATATGACACATCTTCGGCCTTTGCAATGTGGCTTGGTGCTAGAATTATAAAAGAAAACAAAATTCCTGCATCTATTTTGTTATCAGGAAAACAAAATGAAAAAATACGTAATATATTAATATACAATCATTTTAGAAACATAAATCATAGTTTAATATTGCTTGGTAAATAATGTTGATAGAAGATTTTTATACTGTTGGTGAGGTTATATCTGATGGACATAATCTAAACACCAAAGTAAAACTCAATTTAGATCATGAGGTTTACAGGGGGCATTTTCCTAACCAGCCCATTGTTCCGGGTGTTATACAATTACAAATTGTAAAGGAAATACTAGAAACAAGCCTCAATGTGGACTTGATAATGGTTTATATAATTCAAGCAAAATATCTCATTCCAATTGTTCCTCAGGAATATCCTGGACTAGAGATTAAGATAAATATAAAAAATACGGATGAAAAATCAATTAAGGTTGATGCTTTCATCGGTATTGAAAATATAGTTTTCACAAAAGTAAAACTAGAGTATAAACCTAAAATGCTTTTTTCTTAATTAGGTATTGACCAAGTTCTTTTGCTGCTTTTGCATATGATTCAGCAATTCTGGTACCTGTATCAAAATCAGACCCAAAAGCTGTTCTTCCAGGTGATTTTTGTATTGTGAACATAGCTAGTATATTATCCGGACTATCAATTTCAACAAATTTTACTTCCAAATTTGTATATGCATTCTTTCTTGATACTCCAACATTATATCCAGGTTCAATAAATGTTGTAACAACTATCATTTCATATTTTGCTTTACTGTTGTTCTCACTTACAGTTATTCCATCTTTGTTAAGGACTTCGTTTATCAGCTCCATAAACTTTGGATAATAATTTTTTTCGGGATCTGCATTCCATGAACTAAGCCATTTTTCTCCTGCTCCAGGCTCTTTATCATTAGCTTTATCAACCTTTACTTTGATATATTTCTCCTGAGTGTACTTTCCTACTTTTAAGTCCTTGGATTGCTCAAAACTAACAGATAACTCAGTTTGACCCTTGAGAAAAGCCAACTTTCCCTTTGTTTGTTTAATCTTTTGAGCATAGCTTCCGAAGATTATTGCAAACATTGATAATAGTAATAATGTCTTTTTCATCTATAATTTTTTGTGATTAATATAATGCTAAGATAATTTATACTTTTATATACCTACCTTAAGGTTAAAAAATATTTTGTTGCTTGGTAATTTCTGTCTCTAAAAATAAAATATTATTGAGCAGAAAGCAATGCATAAAAAAACGATCGCTAAATAAACGATCGTTTTTTGCTCCTCCTCTTGGACTCGAACCAAGGACCCTCTGATTAACAGTCAGATGCTCTAACCAGCTGAGCTAAGGAGGACTGTTTCTTTAATTTGGAGGCGCAAAGATAAATAATATTTTAATTGAGCAATTATTTTTCTAACTTTTTTTTGTGCTCGTAATTATTGAACCATAATTCAGCATTTTTTTAGTCTGAACAAGGTATGATTTTTTAACAATTTGTGAAAAACTAATTGTCTATATTACTAATAATAGCAGTGATTTCGTGTATTTTTACCAGTTATGCAAATCATTTCGAGTGATTTTTTGTAAAAACAAAGGATGAATAAAACTTCGGGCATTATAGTTATTTTATTAAAACGCTTATTTATAGCTTGCTTGGTTGTATTTTCATTGAACTTAGTTGCTCAAAATATTGAAGACATCACCATAAAGATCACATTCGAAAGTGATACTGCCACATTCGATGCTTCAATAGCTCCGTTGAAATATGACAAGCAATTTGCGCTTAGCATGCAAATTGATAATGGTAATAGTTCTATTATTGATTATGGTTTTCCTGTTTTTGAAGGTGGAACAATAGATGGTACAGACTATCCTGGTTTTTCTTATTCCGATGGTTGTGGTAATTTACACTCATTTAAGATGTCATCAGCTATTTATATGCTTTCAGGTGATGATATAACTGGAAATGATGTACATAATGACCCACAATCAAATATTGTCACTTGGACTGAGCTTATTGAACTTTACAATAATCAATGGGGTATTGAAAATAAAGGACTAAATGGGAATAAAAGTACTGTTGCCGAATTTATGGATTATTCTATTGCAAGAAACACTAGCTATTGTAGACGAAAGATGATTAGTGTAAACCCGGGAAAAACTTTATCAAACATATTTGTGAATCCAGGCGGCAAAGTAGGGTGGTCTGATCCCGCATTTACATTGGGTAGTATAGGGGCATTTAATGGTAGTAGCATTTTTCCTTTGGGTGCAACTGGAGGGAATGTAAATGCCTCGGGAATTGATTGGTATAATGAAAAATATAACTTGTATAGGGTAAAAGCAGAATCAACAAGCATTCCTACTCTTACCGATGAATTGTCAACATTAAGTGTGGGGGATTCTAATTTCTGGTGTCCAATTTATACTAGTTCAATTAATGGTGATTATAGCTTTTCAACTTTTGAACAAGATTTCAATTATATATACAGTACTTACGGAGCAGAAGCAGCCGATAATATTCTGGTGACTTCAGACGAAGAAATACTTAATTATTTATTGTTACGCGATGCTGTTACTGTAAATCAGACAATTATAGATAATGAAGTAACCCTTGCTTTTAGCGGAAGTTTCCCTGACTATTTGTTATTCTATGATTTATCATTGGTTGTTAATTCAAATGTTGAGATCACAGATATTTCAATTAGCGGAACGGATGATTTTACCCATAGCGAAACAGGATCCTTATATGGATTAATAAATTTTGGATGGAATGGGAAAGTGGTACCAACAAATATTGAACTTGCAAATACTTATATTGAAAAAGCCACTAATACTCAAACTGATTACGATGCACTTATTGCAATGGACTATATTTCGGTACTCGACTATGGGGAAGAGAAACTCAATCTAGTTGAAACCCTTTGCACAAGTATACCCGGGGCACCTTATGATGAGGGTTTTTGTGAAAGTGGTTATCCAAATTCTGTACTAATAACAGGTGATAGTGTTATAGTAAAAGGATTTACTGGTGATTTAGTTGCAACAGAAATGCTCGAGAGCTATCTCTGGAGTACTGGTGATCTTACTCGTACAATAACAATATCTCCAACAGTAGACACAAAGTACTGGGTAACCTCAGAAACTAAATATGGTAATATTGTTAGTGACACCATAGTTGTTTTTACTGTCAATAGTTACATTACAAATAATTCTCCCCTCGAGGTTAAACATAGTATTGGTGAGCCAGATAGTTTATGGGTTGAGCTGGTGGAAGAAGCTTCACCCTTATGGAGTACAGGATCAACTGAGAATTATATAATTGTAGATCCTGATGAATCAACAATATATACACTTTATGTTCAGGTGGGAACAGATACAGTTCAAGAACTGGAGTTCGATGTTATTGTAGGTAATTTTCTTGAATTCACATATGATACAGTTTGTTTGGGGCAAACCACTACAATTATGAATACTTCTCTTGTTAACGATACAATTTCGAAAATCCTTTGGGATCTTAATGGGGATACTTATTTTGATGATGCAGAAGGTGAGGTAGTTACCTATACCTTCGCAACTGGAGGTGATCATTTAGTAGGTATGAGGGTGTATTTTAAGCATAGCCCAATGGATGTTATTTACAATGCTATTCCCATAGGTGATATGCCAAATGTTAACTTTGATTATTCGAATAATTGTTATGGATCAACCACAATTTTTAATGATAAATCAACCGTAAGTATCGGTGAAATTGATAGTTGGTTTTGGAAATTTGGAGATGGTAAAACAGATAGTTTTCAGAATACAAGCAACTTTTATTCTGAGCCGGGAAGTTATACTGCAACCCTACAAGTGTGGACTTCTATTGGGTGTAGTGATTCTGTTCAAAAACAAATTGAAATAATTCAATCACCAAGTATTGTATTATTAGCTCCCAACGATAGTGTTATTGGAATTGGTGATACTGTTTATTTTAATGAAGGTCAAACAACCACAATAACAATTGAAAACTTTACTAGTTACGATTCTGTAATTTGGTTTGATGATAATCGATCAGAGTCGGTTACAATTGCTGAAGAGGGCAGCTTCTTTGTTAATGCCTATAGCAATGGTTGTGAAGCTAAACATAGTTTCACTACTTTATGGGGTAATACACCTCAACCTACTGGAGATGAAATTATGAACCTTTTTACTCCAAATGGGGATGGGTTTAACGATCAGTGGATTGTTAATGATGCAAGTATAGTGTTTCCTATTTCTGTGGTTATTTATAATAGAAGCGGACGAACTGTTTATACTAATGATAATTACCAAAATACATGGGATGGTCAGTATAATGGAAACCCACTACCACAGGCTACATACTATTATATTATTGAAGATAAAGATGGTAAATCCTTTAAAGGAGCTGTTACTATAATAAGATAACCTATGTTGAAGTTGTATAAATATATAATCATTGTTACACTAATTTGTGGGTGTGATTTGATATATGCTCAGCAACTACCAACAAGTACACATTATTTAGTTAATCCATATGCACTTACTCCCACATTTGCTGGATATACAGGATACTCCGAAGCGTTTTTAAACTACAGGAATGATTGGACAAAAATTGATGGTAGTCCAAGAACATTTAGTGCTAATGGGTTTGGGAATGTGTATAAAGAAAAAATGTGGGTTGGAGGAGAGATAATGGCCGATAAAACAGACATTTTCTCTGTATTTAAGGCAAATTTAAGTTGGACCTATAAGTTACAACTTGAGAATAACCAGTATTTATATTTTGGAATTTGGACAACATACTACCAGGCCTCAGTTAATACAGGAAATGCCATAGGAATCGATCCCAACGATCCCATTATTTTAAATAGCAGCAAATTAAATAGTTCTGCATTAAATGCTGGTTTTGGAATTAATTATAACTGGAATAGTTTTAATCTAGGATTTAGCATGCCTACTATGTTTGGGAGTAATGATGAGTATGCTCAAAATACAGGTTTTAAGTATAAGGTGCAGCGACAATTCCAAATTCATTCATCATACATGTTTGATCTAAATTATCAATGGCAATTGCAAACTATTGGTGTTTTTAGGAAAACTGGTAATCAGCCCGCAACTATTGAGTTATCTGCTATGTCAATATATAAAGGCCGTTTTTGGGGAGGTATGCTCTACCGAAATGGTGGTGTTCTTGCCATTAATATTGGAGCACATGTTTATAAAGGTTTTGTATTTAATTACTCATACGAAATTGGTATTGGAAATATAAATAAGGGATCCGGAGGCTCGCATGAAATAACAATAGGATATAGATTCAACTTCACTGGTGATAATTATTTTGAAACAAAGGAAAATAGTTCTGGCAAAAGAGGAAGAAGCAGAAAATCACGCAGTGTAGAATATCCTGATGTAAAGAATTTTAATTATAAAAGAAATTAATGTTTAGATCAGTATTACATACAATATCTATTTTAATACTAATCATAATAGTATCAAACGCTGTGGTTGCTCAACCAGGAACATCACCTGTTGGCATTAACTTTATTTTGGTTAATTTTGATAATCCTCCAAACAATATAACTGTATATAAAGCACCATTAAAGTACAACAAGGATTTTGCTTTTAGCATGCAAATTGATGATGCAAATATTTCCATATATACTCATGGATTTCCTGTTTTTGAAGGCGGTGACTACAATGGTACTACATATCCGGGATTTTATTATTCTGATGGTTGTGGAAATTTACACAGCTTTAAAATGAGTGCAGCTACCTATGTATTCAATAGCAATAACGAAAATGGGCAGGATGTACATATCGATAACAGTTATTCACAAGTTTCATGGGCACAACTAGATACACTATATAGTCATGGTTGGGGAATTTTGAATCATGGTGTCAATGGTAATGCCAATACCCAATCTTCATTTATTAATTATTCGATTAGACGGAATCGAAGTTATATAAGAAGAAACTTGTATAATACCACTGAAGGTGGTGTTATCCCTAATGTTTTTGTTAATCCCAACGGAAGTCAACCATGGACTGCACCTTCATTTGCCCTTGGAAATATTAGTGCATTAAACCAACATGAAACATTTCCAATAGGTAATAATGGAGGAGATGTAAATGCATCAGGAATAGATTGGACTCTACCCTATAGTTTGATGCGAAGAACCGCAGATGATATTAATGTACCTAGCTTTGTTGATGGTTTGGCAGCTTCAAGTACAAATGGAGCCAATTATTGGTGCCCAATTTTCACACATTCAATAAAATCAAATGGGCAATATCCTTTTAATTCATTTGTTTCTGATTTTACATATGTAGCGAATACATATGGAGAAGGTGGGTTGGATAATATACTAATGACCACAGACGAGGAAATTCAAGACTACCTTATTGTTAGAGATGCCATCGATGTAAATTACGGAATTAATGGAAACTTGCTATGGATAACTTTTGATGGAGAGGTTGTTGATAACCTGAAATACTATTCATCTTCAATTGTAATTGAAAGTGATGCAATAATTACTGATATTATTGTTGATGGTACTAGTGATTATACAAGAAATGGTATAGGTACTTCCAGTTCTCTGATTAATTTAAATTGGGATGGAAAAAATATTATTTCAGCTGGTGAACTGGCTGATTCAATGGTTTTAATTGCAAGTACTTCACAAACACAATATGACTGCTGGGTTGCAATGGATTATGTAATAACCATGGAAAATGGTCAACATAAAGATTCGCTTCGCCAAGTACTTTGTAATATTCCAAACACAGTATACGATGATGGTTTCTGTATTTGTGATGGTAGCTTATTACTTACCGATACCACAATTATTTTAAACGATTGCATCACTTTAAACGGGCCAAGTGGCGATTATACCTATCAATGGTATATTGATGATTCATTAATAGGAACAATGCAAAGTGTAACTTCATGTCCGATTGATACATTACAATATAACCTTGTGGCTACTAATAACTATGGTTGCCCTGCTAGTGATAGCCTAATGGTAAATGTACATAATCTAAACATAGATTTAGGACCCGATTCATCAATTTGTGAAGGAGATTTTATTACCATCCTGGGGCCACCAAATATGATTGAATACAATTGGTTTGTTAGTGATACATTATTTGATATTGGACAGGAAATTGAGCCTGTTGTTAATGATACAACGCAATTTCTGCTCAGAGTTGAAGATCAAATTGGGGCAACTGCTGAAGATAGTCTGGTAATTAATGCGTTACCGGTACCAAATTTTACAATTCAAACAAATGATACAACAATAAAACTTGGCAACTGTACTGAATTAATTGGTCCTCCAGGTTACTATGATTATAGTTGGTATATTGGTGATTCATTGTTTAGTACTTCAAAAGACACAACAGTATGCCCGGTAGACACTACGCAGTATAATTTAATTGCATCAAACTCATATGGATGCAGTAACTCTGATAGTGTAACAGTTAGTATAAACTTTTTAACTCTTGATTTGGGACCCGATACTACAATTTGTGAAGGTAATTGTGTTTATTTAGAAGGACCACCCGACATGGTAACATATGTTTGGTATGAAGATGGTGTGTTTTACAGTTCAAATCAAAGTATTGAGCCATGCCCGGTAGATACTACTCAGTACTCACTTTTGGCAATTGATATCAATGGAAATTCCGACAGAGATACAATACAAATAAATGTATTACCAACTCCAATTGTTGATCTTCAGCCTGCTGATACAACAATTACCCTGGGTGACAGTATCGTACTCTATGGTGCCATGGGAAATTATACCTGGCAATGGTACATTGGTGACTCAATTATAGATAGTACTCAAAATATCACCAGGTGGCCAGTGGATACAACTCAATATAACCATATTGCAACCAATATATATGGATGCTCGGGTGAAGATAGCGTAATGGTAAATATCAATTATTTAAGCTTCGATTTAGGCCCTGATACTTCAATTTGTTTGGGTGAATGTGTTACCCTAACCGGGCCTCCAGATATGGTTGAATACTACTGGTATGTTGCTGACACAATATATGATTCCATTAATCAGATCATTAACCCATGTCCGCTTGATACTACAATGTATACTCTTTATGTTTTAGATAATTTTGGTAATACAGCTAGTGATAGTATTACCATAAATATATATCCAACTCCTGTTTTTAGTCTTCAAAATGATACAATTATAAAAGAAGGAGCTTGTATTGAATTATTTGGAGCCGAAGGTAGCTATACATGGGAGTGGTTTGTTAATGATACACTTGTTAGTACTGATCAAAATATAGATACTTGTCAAATTCAACCAACTCTTTTTGATCATATAGCTACTAATGTATATGGATGTTCAGGGGAAGACAGCATTTTTGTTGATATTGATTCTTTAGAATTCGACCTAGGACCCAACCGAATTCTTTGCTCTGGAAATTGTGATTCTATTATTGGTCCTGATAGTATGGAAGTTTATACATGGTACGCTAACGATATTTATTATAGTTCGGAACGTAAAATATATCCATGCCCAACAGATACAACAAAATATCTATTGCAGGTAGTTGATTCCTTAGGGGCTTCAGCCGAAGATAGTATAATGATTTTTACAATAGATAAGCCCATTGTATATTTTGATAATGATACAATACAGGGGTCCTATAATGAAGATATTGAACTCACTGTAAACACAAGTGATGATGTAGTAGTATTTGCCTGGAGATACAATGATTTTGACACAATAACATTTACAAATACCATAACTTTTGAAAATGTTGAGGTATCAAGTTATATATATTCAATTGTTCAATCAGAAAATGGTTGCAATGCTACTGATAGTATATATCTTAACGTCGTGCAATGTCCACCAATTATAGTAAGTAATAATGATACAATTTGTTTTGGTGATTCAACGTCAATAAGTGTTTCTGGAGGCGAATTTTTTAGATGGATAGCTGGAAATGACACAATATCTACTGATCCTGAAATAACTGTCAGCCCAAAGGTAACTAGAGAGTTTATTGGACAAACAGCATATTCCGTTGATGGATGCTATAGTTCTGACACAGTAACTATTTATGTATATGATTCAATACCATTAGCAATGTCATACGACACAAATGTTGTATGTTCGTACGAATATGTTGAAATTGGAGCCAGTGGCGCTGATCATTACATATGGATGCCTGGAGGTGATACCAATGAAATGCACACATTTCAAATTCTTGACACAACAACAATATATTTAACCGGAGCAAATAACAATGGTTGTTACGCTATTGATAGCCTAACTTTCTATACTAAGCCTGCTCCGATTGTAAGCTTCACGGGCTTGCTGCCAGTTTTTTGTGAAAATGATGAACCCGTGGATCTTGTCGGCACTCCCGTTGATGGGACTTTTTCCGGAAGCGGAATAGTTGGTGATAAATTCTATCCGGTAAGTGCTGGAGCTGGTGAACATAGTATTGTTTATTCATTTACTAATGTTGAAAACTGTACTGGTAGAGACACAGTTGTAACTACAGTCTATGGCAGCGGAGGTGAAATTGATTTGGGAGAGGACTTTACATTGCAATTGAATGAGAGTAAATTACTTGATGCAGGAGGTGGATTTGATAGTTACTTCTGGACTACAGGGGAAACATCTCGAATAATCACTGTTCTGGGAACAGCAAAACCTCCCGGAGTGTATGAATATGCAGTTATGGGAGTAATTCATGGATGTTCAACAAGAGGAAGTGTAAATATTACATTTGAAAATCCAGATGGTTATTTGGACGAGAGCATTCAAAACTTGCAAATATACCCGAATCCAAATCTTGGAAGATTTTACATTAAGTTTAGTAGTGTCGAAAAACACATTGATATAAGTATTACTAATCTTCAGGGTAATGTATTTTACAAAAAAGATAATTTATCATGTGATAAAGACTGTAATATTGATGTTGATTTACGTGGTGTTCCTTCGGGATTCTATTTTCTTAAAATAGCAACTCCAAAAGGGGTTACAACAGCTAAAATTATCCTTAAATAATTGTTATTTTTGCACCAAAATTTTTTCCATGACAAAAATATTAGGAATTGGTAATGCATTGGTTGATGTATTAACACAACTTGATAACGATGAGTTATTAATTGAACTTAAACTACCAAAAGGAAGTATGCAGCTAGTTGATGCTGATAAGTCTTCACAAATTCAGGAGCAAAGTAAAAACCTTAATAAGAAAATGGCTTCTGGTGGATCTGCAGCAAATACTATTCACGGACTTGCTAAACTTGGAGTTGAGACAGCATTTATTGGCACTGTTGGGAAGGATGAAACTGGTGATTTCTTCCATAACGATTTAGTAAAAAATAATATAGTACCACATTTAATTAAAAGTGATTCACCTTCGGGGATATCAAATGCAATGATAAGTAAGGATGGTGAGCGTACTTTCGGTACTTTCTTGGGTGCCGCCATTGAGTTAACAGCTGATAGTTTAAATGACGATCAGTTTGTAGGTTACAATATACTTCATGTTGAGGGGTATTTAGTTCAAAATCATGAGCTACTTGAAGCTATTTTGGTTACTGCCAAGAAAAATGGACTACAAGTATCTATCGATCTTGCCAGTTATAATGTTGTTGAAGATAATATCGATTTCTTAAAGGAGATGGTTGAAAAATATGTTGATATTGTTTTTGCCAATGAAGAAGAAGCGAAAGCTTTTACTGGTTTGGAACCTATGGAAGCTCTCCATGAAATGTCAAAAGTATGTAACATCGCCATTGTTAAAGTAGGCGGACAAGGGTCAATGATTAAGCAAGGTGATGAGATAGTTACAGTAGGAGTTGAGCAAATTAACCCGATTGACACTACAGGGGCTGGGGATTTGTATGCGTCAGGTTTTTTATTTGGTTTAATTAGTGGGTTTGATTTTAAAAAATCAGGTGAAATAGGCTCACTTTTAGCATCTACTGTTATTGGTACAATTGGAGCTAAAATATCCAAAGAAGGTTGGGTTAAAATTGTTGAACAACTATAATTTATGACCGTAGTATCAATTTTATCTTATTCTGTAGTAACTAACACTATAACGATAAGATCTGCTCATTAGACCCACTATAAATAATGCTCATTTTTATGCATGTTTGATTAATTTTGCTACATTTGCGCACCTAAATTTGAAATGTGCTAACTAGCTAGCAATTTGAATTTTACAGTATAACAGAACTATATTAACTATTCTCTGTGTACTTACTTTAGAGACAAAAAATATTAATTCACTCGTAATAATAACTGAAGGATGAAGGTTTACGAAACTAAAGACATTAGAAATATTGCCCTAATTGGAGGAGCAAAATCAGGTAAAACAACCATGGCAGAAGCTATGGTGTTTGAAGGAAAAATAATTAACAGAAGAGGTAGTGTAGATGACACAAATACTGTTTCAGACTACAGACCAATCGAAATAGATCGTCAGCACTCTGTTCATTCTTCATTACTATACTCAGTTTATAACAATAAGAAAATTAACATTATTGATGTTCCGGGATTTTCTGATTTTGTTGGAGATACAGCAGCAGCTCTAAATGTATGCGATACTGCTTTATTTATGATTAATGGTCAAAGCGGTGTTGAGGCTACTACCGAAACTGCATGGAGACAAACAGAAATTGATGGGTGTCCTACTTTTTTTGCAATAAACCAACTTGATCATCAAGGAGCAAATTTTAACGAGACCATTACTTCATTAAAAGATTATTTTGGCGATAAAGTAACAGTTGTTCAATATCCTGTTAATTCAGGCGAAGGTTTTAATACTGTTATCGACCTTATCTTGATGAAACAATTAAAGTTTAATGAAGAAGGTGGAGAACCAGAGATTTCAGATATCCCGGATTCAGAAAAAGATAAGGCTGAAGAATTACATCTTGCACTTGTTGAAAATGCTGCTGAAGGTGATGAAGCTTTAATGGAAAAATATTTTGAAAATGATACCCTTACCTTGGAAGAGATGAGAGAGGGTGTTCGACTAGGTTTAATAAGCAGGTCAATTTTTCCTGTAATGTGCTCATCAGCAAAGCATGGCATAGGAGCTACTAGGATTATGGATTTCATTACAAATTCATGCCCGGCACCTGACGATATAGAGGAAAGAAAAACAACCGAAGGAAAAGGATTTAAATGTGATCCTAATGACACAACTGCATTGTTTGTTTTTAAAACTTCCATCGAGCAACATCTTGGTGAAGTATCATTTTTTAAAGTATATGGTGGTACAGTAGCTGAGGGTGTTGATCTTATAAATCCTCGTACAGGAAACAAAGAAAGATTATCACAGTTTTTCATTTTAAATGGTAAAAACCGTGAAAAAGTTGATAGAATTGTTGCAGGAGATATAGCAGTTACAATTAAACTTAAAGATGTAAGAACCGGTGATTCTTTAATGGATCCCAAAGCAGCATCAGCTGGTTTTAAGCCTACACCACTTCCTGTTGATATTTTTACTGTTGCCATGAGTGCAGTAAATAGTTCTGATGATGAAAAAATAGGTTCTATACTAAATGAAATGCATAGAACAGACCCAACAATTGTTGTTGAATACTCAAGAGAGTTAAAACAAATGTTGGTTAAAACACAGGGTGAATTCCATTTAAATACAATAAAATGGTACTTGAATAATGTTCATAAGATTGAGGTTGAAACTGTAGCTCCAAAAATACCCTATCGTGAAACAATTACTAAAACTGCTAATGCAGATTATCGCCATAAAAAACAATCTGGTGGATCAGGTCAATTTGGTGAAGTTCACTTAAGAATTATGCCTTATACTGAAGGGTATAAGAATCCAACTGATATTCCTGTTCGTGGTACCGATGTTCATGATATGCCATGGGGTGGTAAATTAGTATTTAATAACTGTATCGTTGGTGGTGCAATTGATGCACGTTTTTTACCAGCCATATTAAAGGGTTTGATGGAACGTATGAATGAAGGACCATTAACAGGATCATATGCACGTGATATTGTTGTGTTCATATATGATGGTAAGATGCACCCCGTTGATTCAAATGAGATATCATTTAAGTTAGCAGGTCGTCATGCATTTAGTACTGCTTTTAAAGCTGCTGGGCCAAAAATTATGGAGCCTATCAATGATGTTGAAATTAGTATGCCAGAAGATATGATGGGTGCAGTTATGACGGATCTTCAGGGACGTCGTGGTATTATTATGGGAATGGATGCTGATGGAAAAAATCAAATTATTAGAGCTAAAGTGCCAGCTGCAGAAATGACAAGGTATGCAACTTCATTAAGTGCGATTACTTCCGGAAGAGGAACATTTAAATCTACATATGATCAATATCAACAGGTACCTTCTGATGTTCAGGATCAACTGTTGAAAGCATATGAAGAATCACAAAAAGAAGAAGAGTAATTTTATTATTCATTAGGTGTAATAAAGGGTTCGCAGTTTGACTGTGAACCCTTTTTTTATGCATACATATTTATACCATACATAATACATTAGTGGTCAGGACACAGTTTGTAATGTTTTACAGTATTATTGATTAAATGTATTATAGTCTACTGTTGTATAATGATAATGCTTCTTTAAAACAGAATTAGATAATTATGAGTATTTTTGGATTGAAAGGATATTCAAAAAAATGAAAGTATTATTGAAAGTATTATTGTTGGTTATGCTGATTTCTAGCTTTGATATTCTAGATGCTCAGAATATCAACGATAGTTTAATCAAGGAGCTTGAAAGTTCACATGATATCAATGATAAAATAGATATCTATTTAAAATTAAGTAAAGATATTGTAAACACAGACATTAACAAAGCTATTCAATATGCTAATATGGCTTTAACCTTAGCAAAAGGAACAAATTCAAATATAAATCTTGGAACTATTTACGCATACTTGGGAGAGTATTCAATTCTTCAAGATAGCATTGATATGGGTGAGGATTATTTTATAAAAGCCAAATTCCATTTACTTGAAAATGGAAATCCCAATGAACTAATAGTTATCCATCTATCCATTGGTAATAGGTATGTGGAAAAGGATAACTATGCTGAAGCCATGAAATATTATACAGAAGGGATTAATCTTTGTGAAAAATATGGTTTTGAACAAAAATTACCAAATCTATATAATAACCTTGGTATTGTTTTCTTGAATACAAATAATACACAAAAAGCTCTTAATTATTATTCCAAAGCTCTCCAATTATTTAAGGAACAAGGTGATACAATGAATGTTGCTGGCACAACTACAAATATTGGATCTATATATATTCAGCTGGGGCAAAATGAAATAGCAGAAACATATTATCAGTCAGGCTATGAGCTTTTTGAAAGTATTGGAAGTCTTGAGGGTATGGCGCATTCGCAATTAAAACTAGGATTACTAGGGTTGCTTAATCATAACTATTTGGAGGCTCAAAAACACCTGACCTCCAGTCTTGAAATACAAAAGGAATTAGAAGTTATATATTCGGGATCTAAATCGTTTTTTTTGGCAGAAACATATATTAATCTAGGTATTGCATTACTCAGTTTGGATCTATTGACAGATGCAGAAATTAACCTCATAACAGGATACAATATTGCGAAAAATGCTAATCAATACAGGTTAATTGCTTTGGCATCAGAAAATATAAGCCGTCTGTTGCAGAATAAAGAAAAGTATAGAGATGCTTTGGAGTATTTTCAGATATTTAAACAATACTCTGATTCTAGTTTAAATGAAGAAAGTATACGCAACTTAGCTCAAGTGGAAATGCAGCTTGAGTTTAATACAAAACTAAAGGAGGAAGAATTAGAGCGTAAAATTGAAATTCAAAAGGAGCGACGAAAAAACTTAATTTACATAATAATCAGTGTCGGTCTTTTTTTACTGCTGATAATAGTTGGCTTATTGTTAAAACTGGAGAAAACTGGTAAGAGAAAAGCTGAACTTGAAAAAGATAACCTATCATCTAAACTGGAACATACTAATAAAGAGTTGACAACTTATGTCATGTATTTGCTACGAAAAAATGAGTTTATAATAAGTATAGCCGAAAAGTTAAAAGTTGCCCGACTTGAGGCAAAAACCGAAAATAAAAAGATAATGACCGAACTCATTAAAGAACTTGAATCTAATTCTACTATGATTTCATGGGAGGAATTTGAAGTGAGGTTCCAACAAGTATATACCGGTTTTTACAAGAAATTAAATATTGAATATCCTGATTTATCACCAAATGAAATGAGGTTATGTGCTTTCTTTAGACTAAATATGACTACAAAGGAAATAGCAGCTATTACATATCAGTCGATCAATAGTATTACTGTTGCCAGATATAGGCTTAGAAAAAAACTTGGTATCACATCAGATGAAAATTTAGTTGCCTTTCTTACTAAAATGTAGATCTATATCCACATTTTTTACAAATTATATCAGTTTCACATTTTTTATCGAAATAGTTTAATGTAAACATATACAATATGTTATATTGATATGTATGGGTGTTGTAATGGCTCTGTACAGCAATTGTAGGCTCTACGTATTTCTATCTATCCATAAATGTATGATTTATTTGTATTGAAAATAAACCTCCATTGCAAATCATGGCAAAAGAAAAAAATATAGAAGAATCGATTAGTGATAAACTCGAAAAGCTAATTGAAACGAAAAAGGATGAATCAAGTGCCCTAAAGAAAATATTTGAGTCTTTTGAGGAAAACAAAAAGAGTAGTAAAGAGAAACCAAATCAAAAACAATAATATCATGAAACGAATTTTAACGACTTTATCAATTATTCTTTTTTGTGTAGTTCAAATATCTGCACAAGGATGGAACTATGTGAATAGTACAGGAACATCATTTATACTATATGGTATGTCATTTCCGCCTGCGCAAAGCACAATTGGATATGCATGTGGAATGGAGTATACCTATAATGCTGACGGGGTTATAATAAAAACCACCGATGGGGGAGACAATTGGGTTACTGTTTTGCCTACTTCTGGTGATATTGATGGTCTTCAGGGTATATGGTTTATTGACGACAATACAGGTTTTGCTGGGGGATGGAATAATTATTTTATTAAAACAGTTGATGGAGGTACTACTTGGACACCAGTTACATGTGGGACAAATGTTTGGTATTATGTTGATGTTGAGTTTTGGGATTCAAGTAATGGGGTAGCTGCAGCTAGTATGAATAGCGGATCTGATCAGGCAATATTTATTACTAGTGATGGTGGAAATACGTGGGTTCCAGCAACATCAGGAGCTAATGTTAATATTATGGGAGTTTCATATGCAAATCAAAACACAATTTTTGCTGTGGGAACAGATGGTAAAGTGAATAAATCCACTGATGGTGGTCATAATTGGACTGTAGTTTATACTTTACCTGCAATGTTATTTGGAGTTGACTTTGCTGATGCAAGTTTTGGAGTAGTTGGTGGTGAAGAAAAAATGTTTGCAACCAATGATGGTGGCTCTACCTGGACAACATATACAACAGGTTACGAGAATTTTTATGGAGCATTGGCATTTTCTGATGGTACTGGATATATAGGAGGTACTGATGAGAATATTTATATTACTACAGATTATGGAGTTTCATGGTCAATGGAACATAATGGTGGAGGTACCTCAAGTTTGTATAGAATAAAAGAGACCGCAGATGGAAATTTATTTACCTGCGGATCACAAGGAACTATAATTAATAAAGCTCCAGTATTTGGTGCAAATTTTGAAGCTAGCAATGATAGTGTATGTGTAGGCAATGATATTAACTTTACTGATCTTTCATTGGGAGGGATTATTTCATGGAACTGGACATTTGAAGGCGGTAATCCTGCTACTTCAACAGCACAAAACCCTACTGTAACCTACAATGCCATTGGTGTTTATGATGTTACACTTGAGGTTTCAAATGGTGCCAATACAAATACCATGTTGGTTGAAGATATGATAACCGTAATTGAAAATCCAATTGCACCAGATGAACCTATTGGTATCACAACAATATGTGCTGGAGAAACGGAGATTTATACAACCCAAGCTGTTGCTGGTGCAGATTCTTATTATTGGGAAGTATCACCATCGGATGCTGGAACAATAACCGGATCGGGAACCGAGGGTACATTTGTTTCTGATAATAACTGGATAGGTTCATACACTGTAAAAGTAAAGGCAACAAATATGTGTGGTTATGGCCCATGGTCAACTGAATTAAGTTGTGCTTTGAATTTTAATCCCACAGCTTTTGTATTAAGTGAGGGTGGGGGATATTGCTCAGGAGATCCTGGAATAGAAATCACACTTGATGGATCAGAAACAGGAGTAGATTATGAATTATTCTATGATGCAACATCTACCGGTATTATAGTTGCTGGAACAGGGAGCCCAATTTCATTTGGTGAACAAACAGATCAGGGTATATATACTGTAGTTGGATTTACCGCGACATGTGATGAAAACATGGTTGGAACACCCTATATATTCGTTGAATTTGCACCTGAACAAGGAAATACACCGGAAGGACCTGTTTCAGCATGTTCCGGATCGGTAACTGATTATAACGTTGAGCCTCTTTTTGCAGCTGATACAATTATATGGACATTATTACCAATTGAAGCGGGAATTATAGTTGGTAGTGGTGAAAGTATTTCCATTGAATGGAACATTGAGTTTTCAGGAATAGCTAGTTTAACTACGATGGGAAGTAATGACTGTGGTATAGGAAGTGAGTCTGATCCTCTTGAAATAACAATCTCACAAATACCAACTCCTGAAATAACAGGTTTATCAATGGTATGTGATGAAGAAGAGACTGAATATTCAACTAGTAATAACACTGGAAGCTCATACGCATGGACAGTAACGGGTGGTGAAATAATTGCAGGAACAGGCACTCATTTAATAACAGTTTTATGGGGTAATCCTGGTTTAGGAACAGTATATGTTGAAGAAACTGCCGGAGATGATTGTACCGGTAGCTCCGAAGAATTAGATATTACTATTGATGATTGTACCGGAATTAACGAAATTATATCTTCGGAGATGAATATTTTTCCTAATCCGGTTGCAGATGTCTTGATTGTAGATTTTAGTATGGTAAATAATGAAGAATATACTATATCAATATATAGCTTACAGGGACAGGAATTAAAAACAAGCAATGGCATTGGAAATGGTACAATGCATACTCATAAGTTTGATGTTAAGGATATGAAGGAGGGGCAATATTTTATAAGCATTAGTTCTGAGAATACTGTTTATGCCACCCAAAAATTTATTGTGATCAAATAGCTTAATTTTTATAAAATTTGAATTGATAATGAATCAGTTGTAAACACTGATTGGAAAATAAAAAAAAAGAGTCGTTAAACTAAACTAACGGCTCTTTTTTGTTTCGGTTTATGATTTTTATAATGGTATATTTCCATGTTTTTTAGGAGGTGTGTTATCAGTTTTATTCTTAGTCATATCTAAAGCCTGAACAATTTTCTTTCTTGTTTCTTGGGGATAAATTATTTCATCAATATAACCCAAAGCTGCAGCTTTATATGGACTTGCAAAGTTTTTGCGGTATTCAACTACTTTATCTTTTCTTTCTTCTTCCGGAATATTTCGATAAATAATATTAACTGCACCATCTGGTCCCATAACAGCTATTTCTGCAGAAGGATATGCATAATTTACGTCAGCACCAATATGTTTACTCGACATAACATCATATGCTCCACCATATGCCTTACGAGTTATGATAGTAATTTTTGGAACTGTTGCTTCTGCAAAAGCATATAGCAACTTTGCACCATGTTTTATAATTCCACCAAATTCCTGCGCTGTTCCAGGTAAGAAACCTGGTACATCTTCAAAGGTTATTAACGGTATATTAAATGCATCACAAAAACGAACAAACCTTGCTGCCTTCGTAGAACTTGCAATATCCAGTACCCCCGCTAGTACAGCTGGCTGATTAGCAACTATTCCAACAGGTTTTCCAGCAATTCGTGCAAAACCAACTATAATATTTTGTGCATAATGAGGTTGAACTTCAAGAAAATGATTATTGTCGATAACTGGCATAATAATGTCGAACATATTATATGGTTTGTTCGGGTCCTGTGGTATTATACTATCAAGCTTTGGCTCAATACGTTCAAGATCATCAGTACATACCTTTTGTGGTGGATCTTCCATATTATTAGATGGAATAAAGCTCATTAACTCCCTAATCATCATTACAGCTTGTTCATCATTATCAGCAGTAAAGTGTGCTACACCTGATTTTTTGTTATGCGACATGGCACCACCAAGATCTTCCATTGTAACATCTTCATTGGTAACGGTTTTTATCACATCAGGTCCGGTCACAAACATAAATGATGTTTCTTTTACCATTAGGATAAAATCGGTAATTGCTGGTGAGTAAACTGCACCACCTGCGCATGGACCAAGTATGGCTGAGATTTGAGGTATTACACCTGAACTTCTAACATTTCTATAAAAAATATCAGCATATCCGGCTAAACTCTCTACTCCTTCCTGAATACGTGCTCCACCCGAATCGTTTAATCCGATTACTGGTGCTCCCATTTTCATTGCTAAGTCCATAACCTTAACAATCTTATCTGCATTTGCACGACTTAATGATCCACCTGCTACTGTAAAGTCCTGTGCAAAAACATACATTAATCGGCCATCAATTTTGCCATAACCAGTAACAACACCATCACCCAGAGGCTTATTTTTTTCCATACCAAAGTCGGTACAACGATGTGTAACAAATTTATCTATTTCCACAAAAGTACCTTCATCAAAAAGATGACTGATTCGTTCTCTAGCAGTCAGTCGTCCGGCTTTATGTTGTTTGTCAATTCGTTGTTGACCTCCACCAAGTTCAGCTAATTGACTTTTTTCCTCTAGTATTTCTATTTTCGATTTTAGTGACATATCTATTTTATTATTTAATTTAGTAAATGAAAGCGGCACAATGACTTTGATACTGTTTGCTATTCAAGCATTATTAAGGGTTGGTCTCCTTCAATGTTGTCACCTTCTTTAACAAGAACTTTTGTAATTAATCTGTCTTTAACTACCTTATATTCACTTTCCATTTTCATGGCTGAAACTACAATAACCGTTTCTCCGCCTTTTACCCTATCTCCTTCTTTTACGAGTACTTTAACCACTTTGCCAGGCATAGGTGTAGAAATGAATGCATGATCATCATCTTCTGATTTTTTTCTGCTATTCTTATACCTTGTTTCTGCATCAATAACATCAATGTCGAATGAATTGTAAAGTGTAGTGGCATGGTAGGATTTATTATCCTTGGTTATTAATTCGATATTGTAAGAAATCCCATCATACAATAATGAATAAACTCCCTTTTCTACCTCAACAATATCAACTTTATAAGTCCGATTGTCCACAGATATTTCCATAATATTACCATCTCTGCTTATCAATTCTATATTCGAGGTACTATCCTCAACTTTAATTTCGTATCCCATATCTTAATATTACAATCAGATTACAAACGTGTTACATTTCTTTTTCTGCCAAAAGCTTTCCAATTTCCATCAGTTGGTTTGCAGTACCTTTGTTCTTTAAACTTTTCCAAATTGTTCAAATGGTCAACAAAAACAGCAATTGCCGACATATCTTTAACTCTCTGAGGTGATTTTTTATTCGGCACTAAATATTTCTCATTATCCTGAATGAAATGAGTATTATATTTTCCATTTACAAAATCAGGTACATCAAGTATACGACTTAAGAAAGGAATGGTAGTTTTAATACCTGTAATTTTATACGCGTACAGAGCACGTTTTAGTCTGTCAATAGCCTCTTGACGAGTAAGCGCCCAAACAATTAACTTTGAAATCATCGGATCATAGTAAATGGGAATTTCATAGCCAGTATAAACATAACCATCGTGACGTACTCCTAGTCCCAAAGGCTCAGTCATATGCTCTATTTTACCAGGATTTGGCATGAAATTATTATCTGGATCTTCAGCATAAATCCTAACTTCAATTGCATGTCCTTTTTGTTGTAGGTCTTCTTGCTTGAAATCAAGTTCTTTATTATCGGCAATGTTTATTTGTGTTTTAACCAAATCAACACCCACAACACGTTCGGTAATAGGATGCTCAACCTGAAGCCGTGTATTCATTTCAAGGAAATAATAATTTAGATCATCATCAACAATGAACTCTATGGTACCTGCACCAGAGTAATTAACAGCCTTGGCAGCAGCTACAGCATGATTACCCATTTCCATTCTTACTTTTTCTGTCATTAATGGTGATGGGGTTTCTTCAACAACTTTTTGATGACGTCGTTGTACCGAGCATTCACGTTCAAACAAGTGAACGCAATTGCCATGATTATCTGCGACTATTTGAAATTCAATATGGTGTGGTGAGCTAATGTATTTCTCAATGTAAACAGCATCGTTTGAAAAAGACGATTTAGCTTCAGATTTCGCAGAAGTAACTGCAGAAACTATATCATCTTCTTTTGTTACTAACCTCATGCCTTTACCTCCACCGCCTGCACTTGCTTTTATCATAACAGGCAAGCCGATTTCTTTAATTACTTCGATAGCTTTATCAATATCTACTATTGGTTCGGTTGTACCCGGTACAACAGGAACATCGGCACTTTGCATTTTTTTTCGGGCAGTTATTTTGTCACCCATTGTATCTATGGCATAGGATGAAGGTCCAATAAAAATAATTCCTTCTTTCTTGCATCTATCTGAAAACTCTGCATTCTCTGATAGAAATCCATAACCGGGGTGAATCGCATCTGCACCACTTTTTTTGGCAGCATCAATAATATTATCAATAACAAGGTAGCTCTCATTTGATGGAGCAGGGCCAATATTGTATGCTTCATCAGCAAATCGAACATGCATCGAAGTTCTGTCGGCATCTGAATATACCGCTACAGACTCAATTCCCATTTCCCTACAGCTTCGGATAACCCTTATGGCAATCTCTCCCCTATTGGCAACAAGTATCTTTTTAATCATAAAATTTACTTTAAAACACAGGATTACAGGCGATTTAATAATCTGCCATTGTGTTGTTGAACGCGTAAAGATATAAAAATATGAAAATATGCTAAATACTACATGTAATTTACTAATCAAATATCTTATCTTTGATTGTTATTCAATCGAACAGAAATGAGAATAGTGAAAATCATATTTATTATACCGGCATTTCTGTTCACTATATTGAGTTTTGGGCAACCCAATGAAATTAAAAAATACTCAAATGCCAGACTTGCTATAATAATAGACAGTCTTGAGCAAGTAGTTTCAACTTCAACTGAAATTAATAAAAGTAATTTGCTATATGAATTAGCCATACTTTACGCCCAAATTGATCATGAGCAGGCAATTTCATATGCCCATCAATTTATTAATAATAACAATCCACATTCATCAGTTAAACTCAATGATATATACAGTTTGCTGGCACAGATATATCAAACACAACAAAATATTGATTCTAGTTACTACTATATGAATCTGCAAAGCATGTTAATTGAGGATTTTCAGATTGAGAAGAATGAGAGTTTGAAAAGCAAATATTTGCATGCTTTACTGAATGATAATGATGGAAAAACGATTCTTGGATTCGGAATTTTTAATTTTTTGATCATCTTAGTGTTGTTAATAGCAATATTTGCTCTGATCATTTACTTTTTTATTTCAAAAAATAAATTTCAAAAAGAAGTAGCGGTAAAAAATTCTGAGCTTGAGCAAGCGAACATAAAACTTCAAAAGTTTAAAGATGAATTGCAACAAGCTATAATGGAAAATACATATGAACGAGCCATTGAATTAGAGAAAACTAGCAATGATATTGTTGAATTACGAAAGTCTCTTAAAAAAGCTGAAGAATCTAATTATCTAAAAAATGCATTTCTTGGAACAATGAGTCATAAAATAAGGACTCCTTTAAGTGGTATAATGGGGTTTTCGGATATGCTTGAAACCGAACTTGCTTTAAAAGGTAACGAAGATCTTTATGAGTTTGCCAAAAATATTCAAGAAGCTGGTGAGAAATTAATGAGCTTGATAACTAATATTATTGATATCTCAAGTATTGAGGCAAATATATTAGAATTGAATATTTCAGAATGTAATATCAATGAATTGGTTAGTGATATTGAAAAAAAGTATATTTCAAAGGCTAGGGAAAAGGGACTGATATTTAAAACAAAACTTGATGCCGGATTGCCAGAATTGGAAATTGACAGAGTTAATCTTGAAAAAGTTTTGAATGTTGTAATGGATAATGCAATTCAGTACACACCCAAGGGCTTTGTTACACTATCAACCACGTATGATTCCAAATTAAACAAAGCTATAATTGAAGTAAAAGATAAGGGAATTAGCATTGATAAAGACACCATGAAAATGCTAGTTGATTCATTTGATTATACAAAGCATGGTAGTTCATTAACATACAAAGGACATGGGTTGGGATTAATACTTGCACATAGATTAGTAACCCTAATGAACGGAACTCTTGTGCTTAATTCAAAGCAAGGAGTTGGAACTTCGGTTAAAATAAAATTGCCTTGTTCATCGGAAAGTAGCAGCAACATGGGTAGTAATTCATCCGATTCTCATAATGCGTCAATAGTTAGTGCCCCAGAATTAGGTAGACTTAAGGTTTTTGTTGTTGAAGATGATAGAATGAACCGTATGGTGATTGAAAAAATGCTCAAGAAAACTGGCGATGTTACTACTTCATCTGATGGAAAAGAAGCATTAAATAAACTACAAAAGAAATGCTCATCTTCTTGTTATTATGATGTAATACTTGTTGATATTAATTTGCCTGCCCCATGGGATGGGGTTAAGCTTTTGCAGGAAATAAGGAGAAGATTCCCCCATATGAATAATACTCCCTTTATCGCGCAAACAGCATATGCTATGTCTGGTGATAAAGATTTATATTTAGATGCAGGTTTTAACGATTACATATCTAAACCAATCAATAAAAACGAATTAATAACAATGATACAAAAGCAATTGGAATTGATTAAAAAACAATAGTCAAACGATTGCACTGTGTTTTAATACTGGCCAAAATCCCAAAAGATATTCAAATATATTAGGTTACCACTATAAATTCTTATACTAAAGTTGATAAATAAATATAAATTTGTAGACTGTTATTTAAATCAAAAATACTATAACGATGACACTAAGAATTTCTGATAAGGTTAAGCCAGGATTTGTTTATGGCGAAGACCTAAATACAATATTTGATATTGCTAAAAAAAATAGTTTCGCTCTTCCAGCAGTAAATGTGGTTGGAACAGATTCGTCAAATGCTGTAATGGAAGCAGCAAAAGATGTTAATTCACCGGTTATTATCCAATTTTCAAATGGTGGTGGAGCTTTTTATGCCGGAAAAGGATTAACTAATGATGGTGAGAAAGCAGCCATTGCAGGATCAGTTTCAGGAGCACTACATGTTCATAAGCTTGCGGAGTTATATGGAATTCCGATTATTCTTCATACTGACCATGCAGCTAAAAAGCTATTACCATGGATTGACGGACTACTAGATGCAGGAGAAGAGTATTTTAAGGAAACAGGCAAGCCATTATTTAGTTCCCATATGCTTGATTTAAGTGAGGAGCCTCTTGAAGAAAACCTTGAAATATGCAAGAAGTATCTTGAGAGAATGAACAAAATGGGAATGACACTTGAGATAGAACTTGGGATTACAGGTGGTGAAGAAGATGGTGTTGATAATACAGATATTGATAGCTCAAAACTTTATACACAACCAGAGGAAGTTGCCAGAGCATATGAAGTTCTTTCGGAAGTTAGTAATAACTTTACAATTGCTGCAGCTTTTGGTAATGTACATGGCGTATATAAACCTGGTAATGTAAAACTTGAGCCTGCA
Source organism: Bacteroidota bacterium (assembly GCA_016845105.1). Taxonomy (GTDB): domain Bacteria; phylum Bacteroidota; class Bacteroidia; order Bacteroidales; family F082. Next base: position 43,572 of record JAERTF010000035.1, read on the forward strand.
ATCCTTAAAAACTCTCAGGCATATATAAGTGATAAATACAATAAGGATTATAATTCAGTAAACTTTGTATTCCATGGTGGTTCAGGATCAGAACCTGCAAAAATTAAGGAGGCAATATCATATGGAGTTATTAAAATGAACATTGATACCGATACCCAATGGGCTGCATGGGATGGTGTTCGCGAATATGAAGCAAAATATCATGATTATCTTCAGGGACAGATTGGGAATCCTGATGGTGATGATGTGCCAAATAAAAAATATTATGATCCTAGAAAATGGCTTAGGGCTGGTGAACAATCGATGGTAGAAAGATTAAAAAGAGCATTTGAAGAATTAAATTGTATTGATAGGTATTAAAATTAAATTAGTATAATGGAGTATTGGGTTAGCTATCAAATAAACAATACTCCATTAACTAAAAACCATATCACTCTTTAACTTAAAGTAATGACTGACTATCCTCCAAAAATACTGCTTGCATTTGGTGAAACTTTTTCACATGATTGGGAAGAATTTCATAGTTGGCTAATGGAGAATGGTTACCCAGAGTTAGCAGCACTTAGCAGTGGAATTAGAGGAAGTGACGAAGCTGTAAATTGGTTGATCAAAAACAATTATCCCCAACTGGCGGCATTGGATGGAGCAATTGACAATAAGCCCGATGCTTATGCCTGGCTTCAAAAACATGAATTCTTTTTTTTGGTGGTTTTCGCCGATGCAGTAAATGAAAAACCTGAAGCAATTGCATGGTTTAATGATAACGACTTGAAAATATTTACAGTACTAGCTGCTAAAATCAATAGCTACCGTAGCAATCAAACCTTTGATTATCATAAGTTGCATTTTTGATACCAACTGAATTAGCAGAATTAATTGTATCAGTAGAAACAACAATAAAAAAAACCAAGATTATGAGTTCTACTATTGAACATCATAAATCTTGGCTCTTGTATCTTGACTCTTGTATCCTTTACATTATATCGGATAATCCTTAAAAATCTCAGCTGATTTCATAAGTATATCAACGTATTGTGCTCTGCGATATGCATAAGGATCCTTAATGTTCTTCTTACTTAGGTTTCCTCTAAAATCTTCTAATGTTTCATATTGCTTGTTAGCCATCCAAATCTCCATATCTTCAAGCATCTTTGTAATTTGTTGTGGGCCATGCTTATAAATAGCACTAACAACTTCAACAACATTTGCTCCGGCCAATATCATTTTAATAACATCTTCACCAGTAAAAATACCGCGGTTGGCACAAATATCAGCATTAATATTATCATAAAGTAAACCTACATAACGCAATGGCAATCGTGCATCATATTCTGAGCTAAGGTTATATGGGAATGTCATTTTTTCCAGATTGATATTAATATCAGGATGGAAAAGACGATTAAATAATACAAAACCATCAGCACCTTTACGATCCATTTCTTTAAATGTATAAAGAGGATTGGTATAAAACGGGCTTAACTTAACACTTACAGGAATTTTAACTGCAGCTTTTACCTTTTCAATGATATCGAGTTCTGAATTTAGGATAGATCTACCTTCCAATTCAAAATCCTTTGGGTTATTATAAAAGTTTAGCTCAAGTGCATCAGCACCAGCTTCTTCAAGTTTTTTTGAATACTCTTCCCAAGTGTCATCATATATGGCATTTAAACTTGCTATCACAGGGATATCAACAGCGTCTTTGGCATCTGCAAAATTCATTAAGAAATCTTCAGGACCAGCATCGAAACTATCGTTAAAACCCGATGACATTTCTGCATGTCGTTCATTATTACCTTTCATTGTTTGATCCATTTCAAGGTTTTCCAAGTGAATTTGTTCTTCAAACAATGATTTGTAAACTATAGCTGATGCACCGGCATCTTCAAGTTTTTTTATTGTATCGAGGTCGGTTACAAGATTGCTTGCTCCAACTACTATAGGGTTTTTTAATTCGAGTCCTAGGTATTTTGTCGAGAGGTCCATATTAACTTTTTTTAGACATTATTTTTGTTGGCTGTAAAATTACGATATTTTCATTTCCTTTTTAACTTCTTACAATCTAAATTGATTTTAAATTGCATATTTAGACCCAACTAAATGACTAAAATATGGGGGTAAATTTGCTGAAATGAGTAATTTCGCGACAATTGAAAAATAAGAACATATTTACTACTTTCTAAATATATAAATCATGAACAGAAAGAAAAATTTTATTACATGTGAAGGTAACTACGCAGCATCATATATTGCATATATGTTTAGCGAGGTTGCAGCTATTTATCCTATTACCCCATCATCCGATATGGCTGAGTACATTGACCAATGGGCTGCCAACGGAAAGAAAAATATTTTTGGCGAAACAGTTAAAGTTGCAGAAATGCAGTCAGAAGGTGGTGCCTCAGGTGCCGTGCACGGTTCATTACAAGCTGGTGCATTAACTAGTACTTATACTGCATCACAAGGATTACTACTAATGATTCCAAATATGTATAAAATGTCTGGTGAGTTGTTGCCAGCTGTTTTCCATGTTAGTGCTCGTAGTCTTGCAGCCCAAGCTCTTTCTATTTTTGGTGATCATAGTGATGTTATGAGTACACGTCAAACTGGTTTTGCAATGCTTGCTACCAGTAGTGCTCAGGAAATAATGGATATTGCAGGTATAGCTCACCTAACCGCAATTAAATCACGAATCCCGTTTATACATTTCTTCGATGGTTTTAGAACTTCTCATGAGTTAATGAAAGTAGAAGCTATGGATCAGGATGAAATGGCAAAATTGGTTGATTATGACGCACTGCAGCGATTTAGAGATAATGCCCTTAATCCTGAACATCCTGTAACCAGGGGAACTGCTCAAAATCCTGATATTTATTTCCAATCAAGAGAAGCAGCAGCTAAATTTTATGATTTGATTCCGGATATGGTTGAAGACTATATGCAGGAAGTATATAAAATTACTGGACGCGAGTATCATCCTTTTACATATTATGGTGCCGAGGATGCGGAAAATATTATTGTTGCAATTGGTTCAATTACCGAGGTAATTAAAGAAGTAGTTGATTTCAAAAATGCCAATGGTGAAAATGTAGGATTAATAACTGTACACCTCTATCGTCCGTTTTCTGAAAAATACTTCATGAAAGTATTCCCTAAAACTGCAAAACGTGTTGCAGTTCTTGATAGAACCAAAGAAATTGGTGCAAATGGCGAACCTCTTTATCTTGATATAAGAGATTTATTCTATGAAAAAGATAATTCACCAATGATTATAGGTGGTCGTTATGGCCTTAGTTCAAAGGATACTACTCCTGCCATGATTATGTCAGTTTATGATAACCTTGCAGCATCAAAACCTAAGAATGGGTTTACAGTGGGTATTGTTGATGATGTTAAACATACATCTTTACCATTATTACCAGAAATCAGTGTTGCTCCTGCAAGTACTTATGAAGCTAAATTTTATGGCTTAGGTGCTGATGGTACTGTGGGTGCGAATAAAAACTCCATTAAGATAATTGGTGGGTCAACCGATAAATATTGTCAAGCATATTTCTCTTATGATTCAAAAAAATCGGGTGGTATTACAATTAGCCATTTAAGATTTGGGGACAATCCCATTAGATCACATTACCTTGTTGGAACTCCAAACTTCGTAGCTTGTCATGTTCCAGCATATCTCGAAAAATATGATATGCTTAAAGGTCTCAGAAAAGGTGGTACATTTTTATTAAATAGTATCTGGGATGCAGATGAAACAAAAAATCGTCTTCCGGATCATATGAAGAAATATCTTGCTGAAAATGATATTCAGATGTATATCATAAATGCAACAAAAATTGCTGATGAAATTGGATTAGGCAATCGTACCAATACAATTATGCAATCTGCTTTCTTTAAAGTAGCTGAGGTTATTCCTTACGAAGATGCTGTTAAGGAAATGAAAACAGCCATTCATAAAACCTATGGTAATAAAGGAGAAGAGATTGTAAATATGAACTATGCCGCAGTTGATAACGGTGGCGAAGTTGTAAAAGTTGAGATCCCATCAGAATGGAAAGACATAGTTGTTGTACCCAAAGAGGATGACAAAAATCTACCAGAATTCATTAGAAATGTTGTTGATCCAATTAATAGCCAAAAAGGAGATTCACTGCCAGTTAGTACTTTCAATGGTCGCGAAGATGGTACATTCCCAAATGGAACAACTGCTTTTGAAAAACGTGGTATTGCAACAAGTGTTCCTGAATGGCAGGAAGAAAATTGTATACAATGTAATCAATGTTCACATGTATGTCCTCATGCTGCAATTCGTCCTTTCTTGCTAACTGACGAAGAAGCTGCAAATGCTCCGGAAGGAACAAAAGTTATACAGGGAGCAGGTCCTCTAAAAGCATTCAAATATAGAATCCAGGTAAGTGCTCTTGATTGTACAGGTTGTGGAGTTTGTGTTGAGGTTTGTCCATCCAAAGAGAAATCACTTGTTATGGAAGCAATAGGTACACAGCTCGATGAAATCGACAGATGGAATTACATGCACGAAAAAGTAGGGTATAAAGAAGATATAGTACCTAAAGATAAAAGTGTTAAGAATAGCCAGTTTGCTCAACCATTATTTGAGTTCTCAGGTGCTTGTGCTGGTTGTGGTGAAACACCATATATAAAAACGATTACTCAGTTATTTGGTGAGAGAATGATGATTGCCAATGCAACTGGTTGTTCATCCATTTACGGAGGATCGGCACCTGCAACACCATATTGCAAGCACGAAGAAAGTGGAAAAGGACCAGCTTGGGCAAATTCACTATTTGAAGATAATGCTGAGTTTGGTTTTGGTATGGCATTGGGAGTTGAAAAACTTAGAGAGCGTTTAGCCATTAAGATGAGCGAAGCTATCGAAAATGGATTTACTGACAAATCCAAAGAAGCAATGAAAAACTGGATTGAGAATAAAGATCTGGCAAATGCTTCTGTGAATGCTTCAAAAGAGGTAGTTATCGCCCTTAAAGATGAAAAAAGTCCACTTGCAAAAGAAATTCTCGACCTTGAACAATATATGGTTAAGAAGTCGCAGTGGATATTTGGAGGTGACGGTTGGGCTTACGACATTGGATTTGGTGGACTTGATCATGTATTGGCATCAGGAGATGATGTAAATGTATTGGTTATGGATACTGAGGTTTATTCAAACACTGGTGGTCAGGCTTCAAAAGCAACACCAACTGGCTCTGTGGCTAAGTTTGCAGCTTCTGGAAAGAAAATCAGAAAGAAGGACCTTGGAGCAATGGCTATGACATATGGTTATGTTTACGTAGCTCAAATTGCAATGGGAGCAAGTCAGGCACAAGCCTTTAAAGCTATTAAAGAGGCCGAAGCTTATCCTGGTCCTTCTCTTGTAATAGCCTATTCACCATGTATTGCGCACGGTATTAAAGGTGGTATGAGTGGAGCTCAGCAAGAAGAAAAGTTTGCTGTTGAGGCTGGATACTGGCATACATATCGTTACAATCCATTGGTAGAGGCAGAAGGTAAAAATCCATTTACACTTGACTCCAAAGAACCTGACTGGACAAAATTCCAGGAATTTCTTGCCAATGAGGTTAGATATGCATCACTTAAAAAATCTTTCCCAATGGAAGCACGTAAGTTGTTTGCTGAATCGGAAGAAGATGCCAAGTGGAGATATAGAAACTATCAAAGATTAGCTAGTATGGATTATACCAAATAGCAAAAATCAAAATGATATAAGGATGCTTCGAAAGGGGCATCCTTTTTTTTGCTAATTTATTTAAATGAAATAATAGAAAAGGTTATT